>JACAEW010000347.1 GCA_013388675.1 Syntrophaceae bacterium
AAAAAAGGACAACCCAATTCATTTCCGACGCGACCCGATGGAAGAACCGCTGCCTCAGGATGTTCGGCCCCGGGCGGGATGCCGCCCTGGGCCCCGCCAACTCTCTTCCGGCAGGGATAGACCCGGTAAGCTCAAAATCTTCCTCAAGCACCCACTCGATTGGGAGAAGACCCGCCCTCTGCTCGAAGGATTGTACGGCCTGATCGGGGGGATTATGGATTGCGGCGACCTCAAGCTGGTGATAGGATGGGGTGCAGGAACTTTTTCCCCTTTTCCCCAGAAGACCTCCGAGCTGGAAAGAAAGGACGCATCATGAAACATCTTCGTTTCCTGAAAGATAATCAGGTTCATTACGGAATGCTGGATGGTGAGATTGTTTATCACTGCGAATCTCCTTTCAAGGGTCCGAGCGGCAAAGGAAAGCCTGCCGGGCTTCTTAAGGAGGTGAAAATTTTATCCCCCTGCGACCCCACCAAGATCATCTGTGCGGCTAAGAATTATCCCTGGGGGGAAAACCCCTCGAAATCTCCCCGGCCGGTTCTTTTTTTCAAACCCCCCAGCTCGGTCATCGGGCCTGGAGAGAATATCGTGTATCCTTCCTCTTCCCAGCACCTTATCTTTGAATCCGAGTTGGTCGTGGTGATGGGCAAAGCCGCCCGGAATGTCCCTTCAAAGGATGCGCTGAAATATGTTCTGGGATATACCTGCGGAAACGACGTCACCGCTTATGATTTCATCCAGAGGGACAACAGCACTTTCTACGGCAAGAGCTTCGATACCTTCTGCCCCCTGGGGCCTTTAATCGAGACCGACCTGGACCCGGACGACACCACAATCGCCTGCCGGGTGAACGGAACGGTCCAGGCCGGCGGGTCCACCAAAAACAAGTATTACAGCTGTGCCGAATTGGTGAGTTCCATCTCCGAAATCATGACTCTCCTCCCGGGAGACATTATCATGACCGGCACCCCCGACATCGGCACCATCAACCGTGGGGACCTGGTGGAGGTGGATATTGACGGCATCGGAGTGTTGAGGAATCGGGTGGTTTAGACCCAGCGATCAGCCTTCAGCGGTCAGCGGATGGATGTCCTCCCTCCTCGGTGGGCGGTCTGCCTTTGACCTTTGGCGAACACCCGATTTTCAAGAATGGAAAAAAAGAAAATCATCGACCTGCTGAAATCCCCCGATTTCCTCAAGCGGCTGGACACCTTGCAGGGCCTCCCCCTCCATAAAACCCTCAGTACCTTATTCTCCGCCCTCTGCAGCGAAGACGAAGAGGTGAAGTGGCACGCGGTAACTGCTGCCGGCAGGCTCGTGGCCGACTTGGGGGAGCGGGACCCGGAGGCCGCCCGGAATATCCTGCGGCGGATGATGTGGTCGCTTAACGAAGAATCGGGGGGAATCGGCTGGGGCTTTCCCGAGGCCATGGGCGAAACCCTCGCCCGGAATGAAACCCTGGCCCGCGAATTCGCCACCCTCTTGTTTTCTTACATCCAGCCGGAGGGAAATTTTCTGGAATTTGAGCCGCTTCAACGGGGCGTCTTATGGGCAATCGGACGCCTGGCAGAGGCTTTCCCCTCTCTGATCACCCCGCTGAAGCCCGGGGCTTTTCTCCTGCCTTTCCTGGAATCCACGGACACCGCGGTTCGGGGAAACGCGTTACAGGCATTGGCTCTTCTGGCCGATGAAGAGATTCTTCCCCGCCTGGAAGGGCTCCTTCGCGACAGAGAGGTGCATCGGCTGTACTGGGGAGGGCAATTGATCTCGAAGCCTATCGGCGATTTAGCCCAAGAGGCCATCGAGCTGATCAAGAAGCGGGGGGCCCCCACTAGGGAGGGATGGGGGAAAGAAACTCATTAAAAAATCGCAAGGTCCAATCCCACGCTTCCTGCCCCTTCTGTTTGTCCTTGAAGTTGAACACATGTCCGGCTCCGGGCACCACCTTTAGGTCGCAGCGGGTCCCCGAAGCCTGCAGCTTTGCGCACAGCCGCTGGGTTTGCTCCACCGGAAAGGTCAGGTCTTTTTCCCCATGAATCAGCAGCACGGGGGCCTTGATTTTGTCCGCCAGATTCAGGGGGGACATGACCCGAAATTTGGGCCGGGCCTCCTCATAGCTCCCCGCCCCCGAAGCTTTGACTACCTGGTTGCGCACCCAGCGAAAAAGCAATGATTTGGGGAAGGAGTACCGGGAAACGTCGAGCCATTCGTCAAAATCCGCCAGGGGATAGTAGGCGACAACCGCTTTCACCGCGGGAGATTGAGAGGCGATTTGAAGGGAAAGGATTCCCCCTTTGCTGAACCCCATCACCCCGATTCGCGAGGAGTCCACCCGGGGATTCTTCTGCAGGTGACCCAGCGCAATCAGGACGTCTTCCGGGGACCTCCAGGGAATCAGGGGGTTTTCCTCCTCCAGGTTTTCCATTCGCTGATAGTGCGCGGCGGCGGCAAAATAACCCCTGCGGGCCAGGTCCAGGCAGATTCCTTCCATGTCGTTTGAAAGGGATCCCCGGTCGGGATGGACCAGGATGGCAGGCAAAGGGTCTTTTCCTTGCGGATAGCGGGCCAGCCAGTGCACTCGAAGCTGGCCATGATCGAAAAACCCGCTCTCCCGATAAATGCCCGGGGCAGGTTTCAGGGGATGGAGCAAGAAATAGTTAGGCATGCATCCAGCCAGGAGTAAAAGGAATAGTCCCCCCAGCCATCGAACCCTCGAAAAGAAGATCATGGTCTTGATCCAATTAACTCCTTTCCGCGGGCGTTCCTAGGGCACCGGCTGCAAAAAGCGGGTCAACACCCATCCGCTATCCCCCCAGGATAGCCTCACCTTGGTAAATTCACCGAATTCGGCTAGCTTCTCCACTTTTCTCCCTTTTTTCAGGACCAGGACCACTTTGCTTTTCGATGTGGGTTCAGCCCACATTTTGGTTACCTCGCGGGTCAGGAGAATAATCTTGGAGGGTCCTTCAACTCCTTTCCGAATCGGTGCTCCTTCTTTAGCCACGGCAGTTTGTCGGACCTGCTCGGGCTTTTGGGGGGAGGCGGGCTGGGTTAGGGCTGCTGGCGGGGCGCCCGCCGCCTGGGAAGAAGATAGGGTTTCTTCTTTTATTTCCGTGCTCTTTGGAAGAACCGCTGTGGTTTGCATGGCCGCCCTCTCTTTGGCCTCGCTCGGCGGCCCGCCCTCCGCTGCAGGCCGGGGCTTGTCCGCTGCGCCCGCCTGCCCGGATGGCGGAATCCCTGCGGCGGTCTGACGTTCCGCCGCTACGAGAGGTGCGGCTTCTGCCGGGGCCGTCCCCGGCCTCGCGGTTTCTGCCTCTGAAATCGGCTTTTCGGGAAGCTTGGAAGGGGAATGCCGGACCGTAGCTTTTTCCGAAACCTCCTCCTTGAAGGGAGTTGTTCGCTCAAAAGAAAGGAGGTGAGGTTCAATCCTTCGGTACATTTCCTCCTCCGCCTTCATGGTCTTTCTGGGGGCGCTGTAGGTGAAATCCCGGAAGGGCTCGCCAGCATTACTCTTTGCTTCATAAAGGCAACTCACGAAAATATAGGTATTCCGCTGGGGTTCCTGGGAAAACCGCAGGTCGCACTTCTGTCTTTCCCAGGAAGAAAGCTTCTGATAATCGGTCCGCATGACCCAAATGTCCCTATTGGCCATCTCCAGGGGGATCCCTTCCTTTTTCAAAGCGTTAAGAGTCACATCCCAGGCCTGTTTCATTTCCAAGGCATAAACCTTCCTGGGCTGGAATTCGGGGCCGAGTTGGACCTCTCGGGGAACCTTCTTCTCGGCGGTCCCGGCGCACCCCCCTAAAACCGTCAAACCCAGAACCAGGCCGAAATAAAGAAGTTTCGTTTTCATCGCTTTCCCCTCGTTGACCTGAATCTCGAATAAAGAATATCCGCAACCCCAACGCCTGTAGAATGCATTCTACTCCATTCCCTTTCCTTTTTGCATCGGGAAAACGGAGCTGCTTCCCATTCGGCCAAGAAGCCCCAATCCGGCGATGGAGAGCAATATGCAGACTTTTTGGAAAAGGTAAGCGATTATTCATCGCTCATGGGTGATCCGCTCGCTTGTTAAAGGGGGTGGGCTCCGGTAAAATAAATTATGGAATATGAAGGCATTGTAATCCGGCCGCCCAGCGAGGCCGAGAGTCTCATCCTCCAGGTCACCCTGGGGTGCTCCCATAATAAATGCACCTTTTGCCCCACTTACAAGGGCCGCCGATTCCGAATCAAGGATTTCGAGCGGATCAAAGAAGAGATCGATGAAATGGCCGAATACGGCCCCTTCCGCAAAGTCTTCCTGGCGGACGGGGACGCCTTGATCATCCCCCAGCCCAAGCTCATTGCCATTCTCGATTATCTAAACCAAAAGATCGCCGGGCTGCGACGGGTGGGAATTTACGGAAACGCCAAGAGCATCCTGCGCAAGAGCGTGGAGGAACTCAAGGAACTGCGGGATCGGAAACTGGGAATCATTTACCTGGGAGTCGAGACCGGAGACCCGGCCCTTCTGGAAAAGGTTTGCAAAGGCGCAACCTACGAACAAATGGTGGAAGCCGGGAGGCGGGTGAAGGAGGCCGGAATCACGCTCTCCGTAACGGTCCTGCTCGGCCTGGCCGGGGTGCAGGGCGGCCGGCAACACGCCAAGGCCACGGCGAAAGTTCTTTCCGACATCGACCCGGATTTTGCCAGCGCCTTGACCGTTATGGTGGTTCCGGGGACCCCGTTATACGAAGAGATGAAGGCGGGAAGGTTCCAGCTCCCTTCGCCCTTCGAAATGCTCGAGGAATTGGGAACGATCGTGGCCAGCTCAACCTTCAGCCGCTGCTACTTCACCTCCAACCACGCCTCCAACTACCTGCCCATCAAGGCGCGCCTGCCCAAGGACAAGGAAGCGGTGGTCGGCCTCATCCGCAAGGTCACTTCCTCCAAGGACCAATCCCTGCTTCGCCCCGAATTCTTGCGCGGCCTTTGATCATCATTTTCCGGTCAGCCTGCGGGCCAGTTCGGGAAGCCCGGCAAGCAGTTCTTCCTCCATCCCCTGGGAGCATTTGATCGAGGCAAGAGCGAGGTTCGCCTGGGATTGCACATCGATTCGCTTGGCCTGGAGCACCACGGTTTTGCCCAACACTCCAAACTGCCCCATCACCACCTGATGGGCCGCAAGCCCCTTTCCCGCCCGCACCGCCTGCCTTTCATCCACCAGGCCGGTCTGTTGCAGTCCCATTTCGTTCAATACCTGGATGATATTTTCCCGATTGACCAGGGCGAATCCCCCCAGGCGGTATATCTCTTCCCGAAGGGCCTCGGACAGAATCAGGGCCGCGACCTTAAAGGGTTCGGGGGCACTCAGATCGTAAACCGCAATCGGTACTCTTCCTTCCTCCGCGGTTTCCCTCCGGATCAATTTCTCCATGTCCGCCGGGTTCTCCGGCGTCAGGGGCACGACGGCCTTTACCCCGGGCGCAGTTTTTTCCGGCTGGGATTCTTTGGGGACCCCGGAACTCTCCCCGGATGAAAACCGGCCTTTGCGCATGGCCGTGGCCAGCATGTCATCCTTAGCCTTGAGGAAAAGATCCCTGTAGGAGAGATTAAACAGGCCTTTGAAATCAGTGCCCCGGACGTCGGGAACCCTTACCAGAGACTGGAATTGTCCCCCTTTCTCCACCCCGATCATGACCAGGTCCCAATACAGAAACGCTTTATTCCGGCTCCGCTCAACGATGAGGGCATAATCAGCGTGCAGGGCTCTTCCAACCTTGCGGGCTAAGTCCCAATTCTTCTTCGACCAATCGGACCTGGATAAATGTCTCTTCCCTCCCAAGGTTTCCTGGAGTTCTTCCTCCCCGATGACCTCGTATATCCCCTTGGCCGACAAAATGGTTTCGGTCTGGTAACGGACCCCTTTTTCGAATCGGTCATGGGGAACATCCCATGGACGGGAATCCCCCCCTGCAGCGGTGATTGGCTGGACGAACACCCGCAGTTTGGCGGTAGGGGGCGGTGCGGGAAGGGTGCGGACCTGCACTTCTGCGCATCCGGCCATTGCGGACAGAAAAAAGATCGAGACGAGCCAAGGGGCCCATGCCCGGATAACAGAACTCTTTTCCATGCTCTTTCCTTTGCTCCTCATCGGGTTCTCAATAAATTGGGGTACACAAGGATATCTGCAAGTTTCTTGCCATTATCAGGGAGGACGGTATAGGCCCCGTCTGATAATTTTTTCCCATGATTTCATGAGTTTCCCTTGACGAAAGAAAGGGCGTCTCACATTTGGGAAAGCCTGCGCCGGGGGAAACCCTGCAAGGATGGGGGGAGATCGCTCACTCCTGGTCAGTTAATTGACCATCCCTTTTATGCACCTTGGTCGACGTCCGAATTTTTCCCGCGAGTTGCGGCCAGTGCCTCCCCTGTTCCATGCGGAATCCACAGGTACGAAACATCACCTTCGAACTTCTCCAGAAATGCCAGGAGTACGGAAAAAAAAATGATCCGCAGATTGAAACCGGGTAAGAATTCCTATATTCTGGAGATGCAAGCAGAATTCATGATCGCTCGCTATGAAATCGAAAAACCAATCGAATCCCGGTTCATCCCCCCAAGACGACCCGGAAGAGATGTCTTTCTTTGGTTTCCGGCGAATTCCCGCCCGGGAAAAGGGCCGGTATGTCCTCCGGCACTTCAATTCCATCGCTGGCAAGTATGATTTCATGAACACCCTTCTCAGCTTCGGCCTCCATTACTTGTGGAAGCGGTGGGCGGTGAAAACCCTGCGGTTGAAACCCGGCGATCGGGTTATCGATGTATGCGGGGGGACGGCCGATCTTTCCATATATTCCGGGAAGCTCTTAGGCGCCGCGGGAAAAGTAATCCTGTACGATATTAATCGGGCCATGATCGAGGGGGGGCGGGCCAAGGTGCATCATGCCTTTCTCGGGGGGAGGGTAAGATTCGTGCAGGGGGACGCGGAATTTATTTCCTTTCCGCCGGGGATCTTTGACGCCGCTCTGGTGGGTTTCGGAATCCGGAATCTCACCCGTATGGAGAGAGGTCTGGCGGAGATGTACCGGGTGCTCAAGCCCGGGGGGAAATTCATGTGCCTGGAATTTTCCCTTCCCACATCCCCCTGGTTTCGTTCCCTCTATGATTTCTATTCCTTTCATTTGATGCCCCTGGCGGGTGAACTTCTGGCCGGGACGAGAGAAGCTTATCTCTATCTTCCCGAATCCATCCGCAAGTTTCCGTCACCGGAGGAGTTGAGCCGGATGCTCCGGGAGATCGGCTTTACCCAAATGACCTACCGTCGTCTAACCAACGGAATCGCGGTGATTTATACGGGGGTAAAAACTTGAAGCTCAATTGGGCGGAAAGGTGGGCGGTCAATAACCCTTCCCGCCCCCTCCAGCAGAGACTGGAGGTGCGCTGGATGAAGGGACGGCGGGCTCTCGCAATGGGGAGCGTGGTCCTGGAAGTGGGTTGCGGCCGGGGCGCCGCGGCCGCCCTCATCCGGAGAGAATTTCAACCCGCGGTTATCCATGCCATGGACCTGGACCTGGAAATGCTCCATCGAGGCAGGACTTATCTTTCCGAAGCGGAGAGAAAGGGGATTTCTTTTTACGTGGCCGACGTCCTGCGAATCCCGGCCCGGGACGAATCAATGGATGCGGTCTTCGGCTTCGGTGTCCTTCACCATGTCCCGGATTGGCAAAGCGCCCTGAGGGAAATCGTCCGGGTCATCAAGCCCGGCGGGGCGTACTTCCTGGAAGAGCTGTACCCCTCCCTTTACCAGAACTTCATCACCAAACACATCCTCCTCCATCCCGCCGCCAACCGCTTCCGGAGCGGGGATTTAAAGAGAGCTTTAAAGGGTGCGGGTTTTTCCTTGGATCACTCGATAGAGCTTACCCAGGTCGGAATCCTGGCGATATCGACCAAAAAAACCAATCCCGAATAGGCCGGAACTATTTGCAAGGGACTTCTCTCCCTCTCGCTTCCTCATTATTTTGGGTCTTCTCCCCATCGAGTGAAGGAGAAAACGACTCCATCGCCCAGGCCCAGGGGGGCATCCCGCCAGGGGCGGGACAGCCTCGGCGGGAAAAATCCGGGGTTCCGGACCGCCGGCCCGGCTTCCGCAAGGCACCGGTCCCCGAACCCTTCGCCTAAAACTGAATCCCAGCTTAAACATGGACAACCCCATTCATTTCCGACGCGAACCGATGGAAGAA
>JACAEW010000105.1 GCA_013388675.1 Syntrophaceae bacterium
GGGGCATTTTTTTCACCAGCAGGTCGAACCCGAAATGGGACTGCTCCTTGACTCCGTAGGCGGCCCCCACCAGGGAAATCCAGATAAAGAGATAACGGGCCAGCTCCTCCGTCCAGGGGCTGGGCTGATTGAGCACGTAACGAAAGCAAACCTGGCCGCAAACGACGGCGAACATAAGGGTCACGAACGATCCCAGCATGGCCCGCTCGACCCATCCCAAAAGGTCATTGATTCGCTGCAGGAATTTCAAATCATCCCCCAAAAACGAGGGGCAGGGAATCCCCTGCCCCTCCTTGCCTTCACCCGCTTATCTTTTGGGAAGCAAGGCGTCTGCTTCCTTGGCCACGCGCTCTACAAGCTCCTTTCCGCGGGGGATTCGCCCCATCATTTCGTTCCAAACCGCCGGGCGGACGATCTTCACAAAAGGCCCAAGGTCCGGGGTGGTGATGGTCACCCCGGCCTTCTTCATCGTCTCCACCGCTTCATCTTCCATCTTGCGGGCCACATTTTTCTGGTAGGCAAGCGACTCCTTGGCGGCTTCGTCGAGGGCCTTGCGGATTTCCGGGGGGAAGCCGTTATACAGGTTGTCGTTGATCAGGAAGGTGATGGGGTTGTAGGTCGCGCTGGTATAGCTGAAAAATTTCGCCACTTCCAGGAACTTGTCGTGAACGTACCCCTGGGCGTTGGCCTCGCCGCCGTCGATGACCCCCTGCTGCAGCGCCGTATAGACCTCCCCGTAAGCCATGGGCGTGGCCTTGACTCCCAGCGTGCGATACGTGGCGATATAGGTGGGGTTTTCCAGGACCCGGAGCTTCAATCCTTTGAGGTCCTCCGGGGTCCGGATGGGCCGGGTTTTGTTGTAGACCTGGCGGAACCCGTAATCCAAGAATCCCAGGGAGCGCACCCCGGTCCGCTGGCGCAGGGTCTCCCGCCACCAATCCCCGATGCTTCCGTTCAAGAGGGCCAATCCCTGATCGCGGGTTTGCACCAGGTAGGGCAGGTCGAACACCTGTCCTTCGGGGACCCATGCCGAAAGGACCGGAGTTCCCGAAATGGCCAAGTCCTGAGCCCCCATCTGCAACTGCTCGAAGGCCACCCGTTCGTTTCCCAGCTGGCCGGCGGGATGAAGGGAGATTTTCACCTGGCCTTTGGTTTTCTGATCCATCAATTCAGCGAAACGGACCCCCATGATCTGGTAATCGCTGGTGGGCGCCAGCACATGGCTTAGCTTGAGTTGCCAGGTCTTGGTCTGCCCGTTGGCGGGAAGGATCATGAATCCCATCGCCAAAAGGGCAACCAGGAAAACGGTCGCGGTCTTTTTCATTTTCTTGTCCTCCTTGCTGATTTTTTTAAGAAAGCTGCGGCTTTCGAATAAAGTGATCCCCTGCTTGCTTTCCAATTCGCGCTTTTCCTCCATGAATCCATCCGGTTTCGAATTTGGAGAGGAGGAAATCTATTTGTTCACTTCCGTCCAGGCCCTCAGCACTTGCGGATTCGAGGAAAGGCACAAGGCGTATTGAAGCAAGGAATGTACGAACCATCGTAATAAAGATGCGCGCTTCCTGTCAATGACAAAAGGACCGAAATTTTCTTTTATCGATTTTCCCTCCTTGATTTTCTGCTTCAATTTTCGGCCTTCTCCGGTTAAGATGAATTCCGATGGGAAGAATCCGGGAGATCGGAAAGATCCCGACTGCCCCTGAAAGTTCTGAATCCGGCGCGAATGGCCGCCAGGATGCATCCGTTTTTCGCTTCCGGCCGAAAAAAAACATATTTTGGGGGTCCGGAATACAGAAAGCCGTCGAGGCTGAAGGATGAAATTCAAAGTTCCGATTACCGACTACGTGGGTTCGCCTGCGCTCTTTGAGGAAAAGATCCTCGCCGATCTTGCCGATCTCCCTTGCCTTGAGCAGGTTGATGAATCGGGGCTGGCGGGAAGGATCGAAGATGCGGACGCGCTGATTGTTTTCCACACCATCCGGATTTCCGCCTCTTCCATCCGCCGCCTCCGGAAATGCCGGGCCATTGTCCGGTGCGGAGTGGGGTATGACAACGTAGACCTTGCGGCGGCCGGGGCCCGGGGAATCTATGTTTGCAATGTCCCCGATTACGGCACCGATGAAGTGGCCGACCATGCGCTGGCCCTCATGCTCGCCTGCGCGCGCGGCCTTGCCTTCACGGACCGAAGCCTTCGGAAAAACCTCTCTCCCTGGAACTTCCTGGCCGCCTCGCCTCTCCAACGGCTTGCCGGGGCCACGTTGGGGATTATCGGCTTGGGGCGAATCGGAACGGCGACCGCCCTGCGGGCCAAAGGGTTCCGGATGAAGGTCGTCGCCTGTGACCCTTACCTTCCGGACGGATACGACAAAGCCCTCGGAGTAACTCTTCTTTCCTTGGACGAACTCATGGCCGCGAGCGACGTCGTTTCGGTTCACACTCCTCTGACTCCGGAGACAACCCGAATCGTCGGGGCCGCTCAACTGGCGAAAATGAAGCCCCACGGGATTTTGATCAACACCGCCCGGGGGAAATGCGTGGACGTCCGGGCGGTTGCGGAGGCATTGAGAGAGGGGCGGATCGGGGGCGCCGGGCTGGATGTCCTGCCCGATGAGCCCCCGGCCAAGGATGATCTGATCGTCAGACTGTGGCAGCAGGAGAGCCCCCCCATGAATTTGATCCTGACTCCGCACAACGCTTTTTATACCGAGCAGAGCCGCGAGGAAATGCGCACCAAGGCCGCTCTCGAAGTCCGGAGAATTCTACTCGGAGAAAAACCGCGCAATCCAGTGAACCTGGAATTTCTGAAACCCGCCTCCCCTGGTCGAAGCGGCTGAAGCCCCTCGGAAAGCACTTTTCATGAGACCTTTCTATTTTGAAGACGGCGATTGAATCCGAAAGATCCTGCAGGCATTTCCCCCCAGGATCATTTCTTTGGCAGAATCAGGAATCGGCAAGGATTCGAAATATCCCCGCAGGGTCTGAATTTTGACCCATGGGTGATCGCTGCCGAAAAGGAGATGATCCGGAGAAGAAAATTGATAAACATATTCCATAGCCTGCTTAGAGGGAGAAACCATATCGAGATAAACCTTTCGGTAATACTCGCTGGGCGGTTGGGAGATATGTTCCCGCCCGCGGCGCTTCACTTCCGTCTGTTCTTCGATCCGCGGCATAAGGTACGGAAGGATCCCGCCGCAATGGGGGTGAACAAGGATCAACCCGGGATAACGTTCCAGAAGGCCGCTGAGAATCAACCGCAGCATGGCGATGGAGGTCTCGACCATCAAACCCATCATGGGAATCATGGAATAATCTTTAAGGACCTCCCCCCACGTGGGCACCGTGGGATGCAGAACCAGCGGAATTCTTTCCCGCTCTGCCCGGGCAAACAGGGGTGTCAATCCGGGGGAATCAACCGGTTTTCCACCCACATGAGACGGGAGGAGGACCCCCCGCATATGCAATTTCTGAACCGCCCGGTCAAATTCCTCCAGGGCCGATTCGATATCCTGAAGGGGCAGAGCGGCCAAGCCGACAAACCTTCCCGGATAACGCCCGCAGAGTTCATGGAGATAATCGTTACACACCCTGGCCCCTTCCACTCCCAGATCGGGGGTCAGGAGCTCCGGCCCCGGAATGTTGATACTGAGCACGCTCACATCGATTCCGGCCTCATCCATATCCCGGACCTTTTTCCCGGGATGATAGTCCCCCAGCTTCAATTGGAAGGTCTGCATTCCCCCATAATAAGAGATCAGGTACCCGTCATCTTTCTTTAGGGTCCGAACCAGGCCGTTATTCCGGGTGAGGATCTCGGCATATTTCTCGGGGAAGACATGGCTTTGACAATCGACGTGAATCGTCATTTTTCCCTCCCGTGATGTTTTTCAAAACTGCGGCCCAATTTTTCTATCGAACGGGGAGAACGCGGGCAGATCCCTCGCCTCTTCCCATCCTACGGGGCTGCGAGGCGCCGATACTGCTGGATAACCGCCGCATTGTCCAGGTCTCCTTCCCCGTGGGTGATCGCTTTTTCCAGCATATCCCGGTGAACACAGGCCAGGGGGAGCGGTTGGCCCGCGCGGGAAGCGTAGTCGATAATCATCCTCAAGTCCTTGTGATGCTGGGCGATTTTTGAATGAGCGGTGAAGTCTCCTGCCACCATCTTTTTCCCCTTCACATCCATAGCCCTCGAATAGGCCGGAGTCTCTTTGACCAGCTCCAGAAACGCTGGGAGATCGAGCCCCAATTTTTCCGCAAAGACGAGCCCTTCGGCCAAGACCAGGCGGTTGAGTCCAAGAATCAGATTGCTGGCAAGTTTTGCTTTGGATCCACTCCCCGGGGGGCCGATGTAGAAAAATTTCTCCGCAAGAACCCGGAATAGCGGCCGGCAGGCTTCAAAGGCCTCCCGTTCCCCTCCGATCATGAATACCCCCTCCCGGCGTCGGACCTGATCGCTGGAGCCGGAGAGGGTGGCATCCAGGAGGCGGATTCCTTTGATCTGCAGGCGGATGGCCAGGGCTTTCGTTTTTTCGGGGTCGCCCGTGGTCGTATCCAGAATGAATTGCACCGGCGACGGAAAGCTCAGAATTCCGCCCGGGCCTTCGACCACTTCGGCAACGGCCTCGGAATCCGGAAGGGATAGGATCAGGCATTCAACCTGTCCGACGACATCCTTAAGACTCAAGGCCGCCCGGCCGCCCAAGGATTCCAACTCCCTCCGCCTTTCTTCCCGAAGGTCAAAACCGATCACTTCAAAACCCGAAGCTCGGAGGGTCTCGGACAGAGCCGTCCCGACCAGTCCGATTCCAACCAAGCCGACCTTCTTCCCCATCCATGTTTCCATCGCCCATCCTCCCTTTCGGAAAAGCACCGCCTTATTATATTTGGGACCGGGGAGCAGTTCAATCTCATCTGCCTCATAACCGCGGATCGAAAATGGCCATAATTGACGGCATGTCATGGATGTGGTAAGAATAGCCTTCCTGGAAATCCCACCCTCCCGTTTCGAGGCCAGAAAGGAGCAGCCGATGAAGAAAAAGGACCCGAAAAAGCCCTGGAGAAATATCTTTCCCGCCATCGCCATTCCATTTAACAAGGACTATTCGGTCAACGAGGGGGAATTGAGGCGGTATGTCCGGTGGCTCGCCAGTATCGAGGGGATTGACGGTCTCGTCTGCAACGGGCACACGGGGGAAATTACCTCGCTCAACCGGGAGGAGAAACGAAGGATCACCGAGATCCTGGTCGAGGAAGTGGGAGACAAAATTCTCGTGATTTCGGGGATTGCCGGGGACGAAGGGACTCTGGATGCCATCGATCGGGCCAAAGAGGTGCAGGCCGTCGGCGCGGATGGGATTCTTCTCATGCCCCCCCATGTCTGGCTTCGGTTTGGCATGAAGCCCGAATCTCCGGTCCGCTATTTCCAGGATGTGGGCAGGGCGATCGATATGGGCATCATCATCCATCAGTATCCCTTCGACTGCAAAGCCTTCTATCCGGTGGATATGGTCCTGCAGATGGCTCGGATTCCCAATGTGAAAGCGCTGAAATGCGGGATCCGCCACATGGCGGTCTACGAGCGGGATGTGGGGATTCTTCGGCAGAAAGCACCCAACCTGACGATCCTGAGCTGTATGGACGAATATCTCATGTCAACCCTCTACATCGGCGTGGATGGAGCCCTGGTAGGGTTTGCCGGCCTGATCCCCGAGCTGATCGCCGAGGCCTGGAAAGCGGTTCAAGCCGATGACTTCGTGAAGACGAGGAAACTCCAGGCTAAAATTTTCCCCCTGGCCCAGGCCGTCTATCAAATCGGCCAGCCTTCGGGCGAAGCTCATGCGAGACTGAAGGAGGGGCTGCGACAACGAGGAATTTTCAGTTCCGCCCGGATGAGACCCCCGGTCATGCCCATCAGCGACCGGGAAAAGAAGAACGTGGCCGCAGCCCTAAGGACAGCGGGATTGAAGTGAATTCCTTGCCGCAAGAAACCCCGGCTTCCATCTCAAACCGGAGGGCCCCGCAAGGGCAAAATGAAAAAGATCTGGGATGACAGCGGTTCCTTCCGAAGGAGGCGGGAATAATCCATGAAGTGGGTTCAGGGGATTACGATCCTGAGTTTGGGCTGGCTTTTCTTCCAGGTTTACATCATTTTTTATCCCCAGGTTCCCCTCCTCCAGAAGCCGCTCCATATTGCCTTTGCGCTGGCTCTCGCCTTTCTCGCTTTTCCATTTTCTGGCCGGCCCTCGGGAAGGAGATACGGGTGGATGGACTGGACCCTGACCCTTCTCTCCTGCGTCCTGGGAGTCTATTTTTTCTCCGAAGAGGGGCGAATTCTCAACCGCATGAGCTTCATCGACGATGTCTTGATCCGAGACTACATCGGCTGCATAATCCTCACGGGTCTTCTCCTGGAAGGAACGAGGAGAACGACGGGAATGAGCCTCGTCTACGTCCTTGCCTTCTTCCTTCTCTATGCCTTTCTGGGGCCCATTTTCCCGGGCTGGCTCAAGTTTCAGGGGATGGATTTGAGCCAGCTCACGGAAGTCCTCTTTTTGAGCGACAGCGGCGTTTTCGGCATTCCGGCGGGTGTTTCGGCCGATTACATCTTCTATTTCATCCTCTTCGGGTCTCTCTTTGCGGCTTCCGGCGGCGGCCAGCTGTTTACCGACCTGGGTTTGCAAGTGACCGCCAGAGCCAAGGGAGGCGCGGCCAAGGCGTCCGTTATTTCGAGCGCCCTATTCGGCACCATTTCGGGAAGCGCCGTGGCCAATGTCTCCGTCGATGGTATCTTCACCATCCCTTTAATGAAGAAAGCGGGATATTCGGCGGCGGAAGCGGGAGGGATCGAAGCCATCACCTCCACCGGGGGCCAAATTATGCCGCCGGTCATGGGCGCGGCGGCTTTTATCATGGCCGATATTCTCGGCGTCCCCTATTTCAATATTGCCAAAGCGGGAGCCCTTCCGGCCCTGGCCTTCTATCTTTCCTTGTTTCTGATCATCGATTTCAACGCCCGGCGCACGGGAATCGGCAATTTAAAACCGGAAGACGCCCGGATTCCTCTTCGGGTTCTGCCCCGCCTGTATCTTCTAGCCCCGGTGGCGCTTTTGATCTATTTCATCGCCAGAGACTACTCGGTCACCTGGGCGGTCATCTGGACCATCGCGGCCACGGTCGTCGTCAGCATGTTCCGCCGCGAAACCCGGCTGACCCCAACCCGCTTCCTCTCCGGCTGCCTGGACGGAGCCAAACAGGCCTGCCAGGTTGCGGTTCCCATCGGAGCGATCGGAATCATCATCGGCGTGACGGTCCAATCGGGCCTGGCCATGAAATTCTCGAGCATGCTGATGGAAATCACGGGTGGGAACGAGATCTTGACCTATTTTATGATCATCCTGGGGTGCATTGTTCTCGGTATGGGGCTGCCCACCGTCGCCGCTTATATCATCGGAGCCATCCTCTTTGTGCCGGCCATCATCAATATGGGAATCTCCCCCCTGGCCGCCCATATGTTCGTTTTTTACTATTCCGTCCTTTCCATGGTAACCCCGCCGGTGGCCATGGCGGCGTATGCCGCTGCCGGCCTCGCCAATGCCAGCGTAACCCAGACGGGATGGTACGCTTTCCGCTTGAGCCTGGTGGTTTTTCTTATCCCCTTCGTCTTTATTTTTGATGAGGGCCTTCTGCTCCATGGGCCCCTCGCCGGGATCCTCATCGCCGCGCTGACTACGGCCTTGGGAATCGTCGCCTGGGCGGCCACGTTGGCTGGATATTTTCTTGGGCCTCTTCCTTTTGCGGAAAGAATTCTCTTCCTCCTCGCCTCTCTCGGTTTGATCGCCCCCACTGTGGCCGGCGTTTGGGTCCCCAGTCTGATCTTTTTCATCCTGTTGGCGGGCTGGCGGCTCTTTCGGCGCCGGCCGACGAAGAGCCGGGTCTAATCATGTTTTGGCCCCCGGCGGCGACCTCCTTTCAATTCTTGACTTTGCACAGACATTTCAACTATCATGGGGCCGTCTTTTGAGGCACCCGAACCGAAAGGAGGAAACCATGAGAATCCCCAAACTGGCCGGTCGGCCGATGATTGGCATCTTGATCTTTCTTTTCATCCTTGTTACCTTCGGCCCCCCATCCCAGGGCGCCGAGCTGAAAGGGCCGGTCAAACTCACCTTTGCCTCCATGCCTTTGGGGAGCAGCTGGTATGTCTACGCCGCCACCCTGGCCCAGATGCTGAAGAAATCGCTTCCCGAAAATTCCCAGATTGATGTGCTGCCCCAGAGCGGCGGGATCGGCAATCCTCTCCTGGTCGGCCAGGGAAAAGCCGATGCCGGATTCGCCAACCTGGTCACCGCGAAGTGGGCCTCCGAAGGTCTTTATATGTACCAGGGCAAGCAGGTCAAGAATATTCGCGCCCTTGCGGGAGGCCTCAACTACGTCTTCGCGGTGGTCATCCTCAAAGAAGATTTCATCAAGAAAACGGGTTTGGACACAATCTAGAAGATCGTCGAGAAAAAATATCCGGCCCGATTTATCTGCAAAACCCCGGGTTCTCTTTCACCGCCCACGGCCGAGATCATTTTTTCCGCCTATGGCGTCAAGATGGAGGACTTTAAGAGCTGGGGAGGGTCGGCAACCTTCGCCTCTCCGGAGGCGATTACCGCAACTCTTCGGGATGGGCGGGCGGATTTCACCATCGATGTGGTTCCCCCCGGACATCCGGCCGTCTCGGAGCTGGCCATGACGGCTGATGTTCGGTTTATTTCACTGACGGCCAAAGAAAGGGCGAAGCTAAACGAACGGGGCCTCCAAAATGTCATCATGGCGCCTGAATCGTTTAAGGGGCAAAAAAAAGAAATCCAGACCGTGACCCCGGGAACGGTCCTGATCGCCAACGAAAATGTTTCCGCGGAATTGGCCTACGCCGTGACTAAAACCATTTGCGAGGGACGGGAGGAGCTCGTGAAAGCGCATGCGTCCATCAGCCCCTTCGATCCTCCCACGGCCTGGAAACCCGAAAAAGTCGGAATTCCTCTGCACCCCGGCGCCGCAAAGTATTACCGGGATAGGGGGTGGATGAAATAGGAACGGATTCCGAGGCATCAGGGACGCTTTTCCAGAGACCGGGTGGTTAGCGCCCGAAGCAGGTCCGCGGGAAGGGGGCCCAAAGACTGATAATGAAGGGCCTGTTCAACCTCCTGCGGGGTCCCCATCCCCAACAGGACGCAGTCGATGCCCGGATGGCTTAAGGCAAAACGGACGGCTGCCTCGGGGAGGTCCATCCCATCAGGCAGTATGGATCGAAGATGAAGGGCGCGTTCCCGATCTTCCTGGTAAAGCGTCAAGGGAAAATAGGGCGTCGTCAGCGTATGCGCGCTCGGAGGCCGCAGGGCCAGAGCCCCTCCGGCAAGAACCCGGATGGCAAACACCCGGACCCCTTCCCGAACCGCCGTCCCGATCAAATCGCCATAATTTGTTCCCTGCCATCCGGCGGGCATTTTCGCCCCGGCGCTGGGATTCAGCAGATTATAGGGAATCTGCATGGCCTGGATTCTTCCGCTGAGGATAATTTCCCGGTCGCACTCGGCATCTCCGGTAGCGGTAATGGCCAGGGCATGGGTTAGTCCTTCTTCGCGGACCTTTTCCATGGCGGCAAGGACGCCTTCCGTCCGTAGAACTTCGTGCAAGGCAAGAGAAGCCGGCTGTTCTCCCGTCTCCTGGGTAACGGCGTTGTGCAGATACAAGAGGTCGCAGGAAGGAATCCCCAGACGCTGAAGGCTGCTCTCCACCGAATGGCGAACGGCGGCGAAAGGGCGGGGAAGCTGGTCCGGCATCAGGCGAACCTTGGTGGCGATTTGGACTCGGCCCCGAAACCCCAGGGTGGACAAACAATGCCCCAGGCTGCTTTCCGATTGACCGCCTCCGTATCCCGCTGCCGTATCGATCCAGTCCACGCCCCCTTCCACTGCCGCAGCCAGCGTGCGCTCTTGGAGCAAGATATCCGCCCCGGTCATCAAACCGGAGACAGGTCCCGCGCCAAAACCAATCCTCGATCGAAATCGCAAAAAGCCTTCCCTCCTGTGCACCGGATTTACCCTTTCCTCGAATCCATCCCGCCGCCGGCCTCACCCGATTCCGTCTCCTTTGGGAAGTCCATCCTGCGACCATCCGTCTTCCCGCGAGTTGAAAAAAGCATACGGTTGAATGGAGACCCTCTGCGTCCATCCGCGATAATATTTCACCGCTTGTTCGCGCAATTCATCCACGGCGCGATTCAACGCCTTCTCGCGTTCCGCCCGGGGACGGGAGGCCGCTTCCCGAAGTTTTTTCCCCAGGTCCTCTTCCGCTACCGTTAAGACCCTGCCGTTTTCCACCACGATTTTTCCGTCCACGATCACCGTGTGCACATGGCTTCCCTTTCCCCGATAGAGGAGAACCTCGAGCGGGTCATGGACCGGGTCGGTAAACGGAAAGGTCATCCTTTCATAATCGAGAAGGACCAGGTCCGCCAAACATCCGGGTTCGAGGCGCCCCAAATCGCGGCCGTACCCCAAAAGGCCTGCGTTGGTCTCCGTTCCCATCCGGAAAACCTCTCGCGCGGTGAGATGGGGCGAATCCAGTTCCAGGGAGGAGGGCCGGTGGAGCAGGAAGCAGACTTTCATTTCCTGGATGAAGTCCTCGTCATCGTTGATCGTTTTGCTGTCGATACCCAACCCAACCCGCACCCCCTCCTGGAGCATGTGGAAGACCGGGGCGATGCCGTTTCGAACCCTTAAATTGCAGGTCGGGTGGTGGGTAACTCCGGTCTTCGTCCGGGAAAGGATGGCGATGTCTTTTTCCGTGGGCCAGACACAATGTCCGATCACCACTTCCTCGCCGAGAAAGCCGATTTCCTCCAGGTAGGCAACCAGGGTCTTTCCATGAGCTTGCAGGCCGTATATCTTCTGAAAGATGGACTGCAGGGCGTGGGTGTGGATGGGACAGCCAAGGCGTTGGGCCGCCCGCTTGATTTCGAGGAGAAGGTCTTTGGTGCACCACTGGGGGGACATGGGCCCGAAGCCCACCCGGCACATGGCCGAATTGTGCCGGGCATGAAGGTCTGACACGGCATCGATGAAATTTTCGGCAATCAGCGACCCTGGATGAGGTGGGGCAGTCAGTACCCGTCGCGTGTCTTCCGACAGGGATTCCAAAAATTTCTCGTTATCCCCGTAAATGAACGGGTTTTGATTCCGGATTCCGGGGTTAAACTGGACCCGGATTCCCGCATCGGCGTAGGCCCGGATGGCGTCCTTAAATTCCTGTCGATAGTCTGCCGGGTTCTGGAGATTATGGTTGTGCATGGTTGCCGTCACCCCCGACTTCAGGAGCTTGGCGGCGCAGAGGGCCACGTCTTCATAGACCGGAAGGGGAAGGAATTTTCTGGCCCCCAGGATCCAGGATTCCAGGGTGTTGTCGAGAGAGCCGCGCTGGAAATCGGTCAATCCCTTCCCGTGCCCGTGCCCGTTGATGAGACCGGGGATCAGAAGAAATTGGTCTCCCCCGATTTCCTTAGCTCCCGCATAGCGGCCCTTGAGTTCGAGGTGGGGCCCGACCGCCTCGACCCTGTTGCCGGAGACGACCACCGCCCCCTGGGAAATGGGAGGCCGATCGTGGGCCGGCACGACCCAGCCGGCGTGGAGGAGAAAGGGTTCACTCGCCATAGGCTTCCTTTCTGGGGATTGCGGCCCTCCGCCGGCTGCCTACTTTCCGAGAAGGAGTTCCGGCAGCCAGGTCGCGATCTCGGGGAAAATGATCAGCATGACCAGCACGACGAGGTCGCAGATCACGAAGGGCCAGACTCCCCGGTAGATATCCTCCAGGGTGACGTTGTATTCCCTGGGGATAACCCCCTTCATGGCAAACACGTTCAGCCCCACGGGCGGCGTCACGGCTCCGATCTCGGTCATCTTCAGGGCGATCACCCCGAACCAGATCGGATCGTATCCGAGCTTGACCAGCATTGGGAAGACGATGGGGAGCGTGAGGGCGTAAATTCCCACGGGAACCATGATCATCCCGAGAATAAACATGATGAGGATGATCCCCATCAGAATGGTCAACCGCGAGACATCGGCATCGATCAAATACACCGTGATTTCGGTGGGAAGGCGGGTGACCGCCAAAACCCGGCTGTAGAACAAAGCCCCGATGTTGATGAGAAACAGCATGGCCGTAGTGCTGGCCGATTCCTTCATCGCGTCCGAAACCAGGGACATTTTCCGAAGGGATCCCTGCTGCCAACCGAAAACGAGGGTCACCAAAGCCCCGGCCGCTGCCGCCTCGGTGGGCGTGAAAACCCCGGAATAGATGCCCCCCAGGACGATCAGGGCGATCACCAGCACGGGCCAGGCCTGCCAGGCTTCCATCCATTTCTCTCTGCTGCCAACAGCTTTTTCGCTGGCGGGGGGAGGAGGGGCGAGTTTCGGGTTTTTTTTCACCCGGTAAATGATGGACATGGAGTAAACGATGGCCGTGATGATCCCGGGAATAATCCCGGCCGCAAAGAGTTTGCCGACGGATTGCTGGGTAAAAAGGGCGTAGATGATCATCATCATGCTGGGGGGAATCATCGAGGCAAATGTCCCCGCCGAGGCGATGCAGGCAGAGGAGAGCGTTTTGTCGTATCCCAGACGTCTCATCTCCGGGAGGGCCATTTTGCCGAAAATGGCGGTGGTTGCAATGGAGGACCCGGAAATCGCCCCGAAAAGAGCGCATCCAAAGCAGGTGGCCACGGCGAGCGATCCCGGCACCCCGCGACTCAGGGCATAAACGCTTCGGTAAGCTCTTTCAGCATACCCCCCCGAGGCAGCGAAGGCCCCCATCAGGATAAAGAGGGGAATGCAAGCCCAGGTGGGAGAGGCCACGGAGAAATAGGAAGATTGCCCCAAAAGGGAAAGAGTGCCACTCATCCCCATAAGGAGGACGCTGGTGATGAACCCGCTCAAAAGGAAGGCCAGGCCGATCTGCAGCCCCACGCCCATCAACGCCACGAGGAGGATGATGCAAAAGATTCCCCCAGTTAAAAAATCCATGGATGTTTACCCATCGCCAAAGGAAAAAGATTTTCTTTCTTCCCCGGTTTAGAAAAGATCGCGCCCCAACGGCTCTTCTGCGCTTCCCTTGGTTGCGTCCAGCCAGTTAAGAAAAGTCTGGATCATGTAAAAAACGATTCCGACGACAATGATGAACTTCGTCGGCCAAATGGGCAGATCCACGGTCCCCTCAAGAGACTCGTTGCGAGTAAAGGAAAAAATGGCGTTGTCAATGATCGCGTAGGAAAAAATACCCACAGTCACGACGGCAAGCAGGGCGTTGATCCAATCCAGCCTTTTCCTTTTCCTCTTGGGGAGAAAGTTCCGCAAGAGTTCGAGGCCCACATGTTCCCTGCGCTCCTCGCAGCGCGCCAGCCCCAAATAGATTACGACCATCATGACAAAGACGGAAAGCTCGGCCATTCCCTGCATCGGTTGGCCGATGAAGCGCGTGACCACATCGAGGACCAGCAGAAGCATCATGGCCAGCATGAGCCATCCGCAGAATCCGGCTAGGACCTGATTGACCTTGTGGGTGAATTTTTTCATTTTCTGAATTCCCCGGAAAATTGAGGAGTGAAAAAGGAGGATAGAAAGTTGAGGCCTCACCCTTGGGGGGGATCCCTCCAGGGGTGAGGCCTTTTTGAAAATTATTTTTCCCGGTCGATCGCCTGTTGGATAAGAATCCGCATCTTTTCCATGACCTTGGACGCCGTCTTGAGTCCGGCCGCCTCCGCTTCCTTAATCCATTCGGCTTGCATGGCACCCAGTTCTTTCTTGTTTTCCCATTTCACAATGTCCTCTTTGGACATGACTTCAACTTTAAACCCCGACTGTTTTTGCTTCTGATAGATGGTGTCGAAGGTGTCTTCGTAAACCTTAGCAAACTTCTGCTCCGCGATCTGGGAAGCCTTGCGAATTCCTTCCTGGACGTCTTTGGGCAGGCCGTTCCAGAAGGTCAAATTTACATTGTGGACGAAGGGCATGGCGTACCAGAGTTCTTTCGAAACAAGCAGGTTCGGGGCTACCTCGTCGAACTTCATCATGTGGAGGCCGTCATAATTCGTGAAGCACCCGTCGATCGTTCCGGTCTGGAGGGCCATGTACACATCGCCCCAGGGAACGGAGACTGGAGTGGAGCCGGCATTCTTCAGGAACTTCAGGGCCCATTTGTCCCCGGCTCTCCATTTCTGTCCCTTGATATCATCCAGTTTGGTCAACGCTTTTTTGCTCGTAAAGGCTCCCGGCAGACCGGCGGTGTAAACCAGGGTCATCTGATTGGCCTTCTTCATTTCCGCGCTGAATTCCGGGACCTCGGCAATCATTTTGTGATACAGCCAGGCCATGTTTTCAAATTTGGCCGGGCCGCGCGGGAAGAGCTTCAAAATCGTGTAGGAAACAAGCTCGGTGGGATAATGCCCGGGATAAAAGAACCCCATCTGGGCCACCCCGTCGCCGATTCCCTTGAGGATCTCTTTGGAGCTCATCAACGCGCCGCCCCAGAAATCCTGGACCTTCACCTTCCCCCCCGTCTGCTTGACGATTTCCTCAAGCCAGACCTCTTTGATGAACTTCGTCCGCATCCCTCCGGGCGGGTCATGGTCCGAGTATTTGAGGTTGATGGTTTGGGCTTGAAGCAAGGCGGGCATAACGAGTACGGCAAGGACCGCCACCACGAGACGATAACCCAATTTCTTAGTGCTTTTTTTCATGGGAACCTCCCTTTTTTAATAGGATCCTACATTGCTGCCCGAAAGCCTTTCCAGAAACCTTCCCCGCCCTCCCATTTTCAACGGCCGGGGACTCGGGGGAAATTCGCGGTCCATGACCCCGCATTTCCCTTCCTGCAGATCGATCCATGCCGG
This sequence comes from Syntrophaceae bacterium, assembly GCA_013388675.1. Taxonomy (GTDB): domain Bacteria; phylum Desulfobacterota; class SM23-61; order SM23-61; family SM23-61; genus SM23-61. Next base: position 14,936 of record JACAEW010000105.1, read on the forward strand.
CAAAACGATCGGCCCGCGCGGGTAGGGCCGGGTTCGAAAACTTCCCCGGTCGGCATGGCCCGATTTTTTTCAAGTCCTTTTTTTCAAAATCGCGCTCAAAAGGGCCATCCGGATGCAGAGCCCATAGTGAACCTGCTTGAAATAGACCGCTCGCAGGTCCTTGTCCACTTCCGGCGCCACCTCGCTCTGGCGCGGGAGGGGGTGCATAATGATGGAGTTCTTTTTCATGCTCTTCAGGACCCTCCGGTCGATTACGAACTGCCTCTTCGAGGTTTCATAATCGTCCAGCCGGTCGCCAAAACTCTCCATGGGAATCTGGGTCACGTAGAAGACGTCCACTTTCCGGGCCAGGTCGGCCAGGGGCGGCTCCAGCCCGTAATGCTCATAAAAAATAACGCCGTTCTTGCTCAGGTACTGGACCATGTCTTCCCGCATTCCCAAGGGGGGCGGGGCCACGAAATGGACTTTAATGCCGGAGTATTTCGCCAGGAAATACCCCAGGGAGCGGATCGAGCGGCTGTTGGCCAAGTCGCCCACCAGGGCGATGACCACCCCGTCGATTCCCCCCAGTTCCCTTTCGATGGTGTACAGGTCAAGAAGCGCCTGGGTGGGATGCTGGGCCGTCCCGTCCCCGGCGTTGATGATCGGCACCCGCGAAACTTTCGACGCCCGTTTGGCCGAGCCCCCCTGATGGTGCCGAAGGACAATCACATCGGCATAATATCCCATCGTGATGATGGTATCTTCCAGGGAGCCCGCCTTCAATTCCGAAGAAAACGAATCGGCCCGGTCCGAACTCAGAACCCGGCCGCCCAAACGGCACATGGCGGATTCGAAGGAAAAGCGCGTACGGTTGCTGGGGACGTAAAAAAGGCTGGCCAGAATCTTTCCCCGAAGAAGATCGCTCTCGCCGTTTTGCACGATCTCCTCCATTCGGTCGGCCAGGGTAAAGAGTTCTTTCAGCATCTTTTTATCGAATTGCTGGGCTTCCAGAACGTGCTTCAACTCCATGTTGTCGGTCCTCTTTTTTGATCGGGCAGGATGTGGGTCCCGGTTTTCCCGTCCAATGCATCCACGGCGCGGTCCAGGGAAGTGATGATGGCCTTTTCTCCCCCGTATTTAATGAACCGGATGCAGGCCTCCACCTTCGGACCCATGCTGCCGGGCGGGAATTGATTGTTTTTCAGGTATTGCTGGGCTTTATCCAGGGAGACTTTTCCCAGCCCCACCTGGCGCTTTGTCCCGTAATGGAGATAGACCTTTTCCACGTCGGTGAGAATCAGGAAGAGGTCGGCCCCCACGGCCTCGGCCAGTTTTTCTCCGGCCAGGTCCTTATCGATGACCGCCTCCGCGCCGCTCACATGTCCCTGCTCGTCCATGATCACCGGGATCCCCCCACCGCCCGAGGCGATGACAATCACCCCCCGATCGAACAGGTCCTTGATCATCCGCCCTTCGAGGATTCGCAGGGGGTCAGGAGAGGCCACGACCCGCCGGTAACGCTCGCCGTCCTGGTTCCGAACCGCTTTGAAGACCATCCCCCCGTTCTTCTCCATTTTTTCCTTCTGGGCCTTGGAATAAAAAGGACCGATCGGCTTGGTGGGATTCTGGAATCCCGGGTCCTGCCGGTCGACCATCACCTGGGTAACCAGGGTCACCACATCCCGGCTAAGCCGGTTGTCTTTCAGTTCGTTCAGAAGGGCCTGCTGGATCATAAAGCCGATCTGCCCCTGGCTCATGGCTCCGCAGATGCTCAAGGGCTGAGCGGGAACGGCATGGGCTCCCTCCTCCTGTTGAATCAGCAGGCTTCCCACTTGGGGTCCGTTGCCGTGGGTGATGACCACCCGATAGCCCCGCTGGACGATCCGGACGATATGGGCACAGCTGGTTTTTACGTTTTCGTACTGCTCGCCCGCCGTGCCTTTTTGATCCCATTGCTTGATGGCGTTCCCGCCCAGGGCGATGACGATCTTTTTCACCGCCTTACCTCTTCCCGAAGATCATGGCCAGAAGGGCCATGCGGATGAAAATTCCGTTGCGCATCTGGCGGAAATAGGCCGCCCCCGCGTATCCGTCCACCTCCGGGTGGATTTCATCGACCCGGGGCAAGGGATGCATGATGGTAATTTCTTTTTTCAACCGGGAGAGGAATTCCTGATCGATCACGTAGCTTCCCTTGACCTTTTCGTATTCCCCCAAATCACTGAAGCGTTCCTTCTGAATGCGGGTCATATAGATCAAATCGCACTGGGAGGCGGCCTGGAAAAGGTCTTCGGTCTCGGTCACTTCCATTCCCCGGCCACGGAGACTGGCGGTAATCTCCTCGGGCATGCGAAGCATCGCCGGAGAGACGAAAAAGAGGCGGGCGCCGAAGAGGGAAAGAACTTCTGCCAGCGCGTGGACCGTTCTTCCGTATTTCAAGTCTCCCGCCAGGCAGACCTTTAGATTCTTGAGCGTGCCGAGTTCCTTTCGCATGGTAAAAATATCCAGGAGCGCCTGAGTCGGGTGTTGCCCCGCCCCGTCCCCGGCGTTGATCACCGGAATGGGAACGGCGTCCGCGGCCTCTTTCGCCGATCCCTGACGGGGGTGGCGCAGGACGATGACGTCGGCATACTGGGCGACGGTCCGGGCCGTATCGGTCAGGGATTCCCCCTTGGCCACGGAAGAGCCTTCCAGGGATCCCAAGCCGATGACTCCCCCCCCGAGCCTCTGCATCGCGGCCTCGAAGGAAAGGCGGGTGCGCGTGCTGGGTTCGAAAAAGAGAGTCGCCAGAATTTTCCCCTTCAGGAGATTCAAGGCGCCCTTTCCTTTCAGTTCTTTTTCGAATTCGGCGGCCACTTTCATGATGGCCTCGATGTCTTTTTTGGTGAACTGATTCCCATGAAGAATGTCTTTTCCCTTTAAACCGGCCATTTTGGAACCCTCCTTGAAAAGTTGCATTCAGCCTTTCGCTCTCCGAAAAACCCCTTCGGGCCCTGCCGTTTTTTCCGAAATTCAGTCCCCTTTTCGGCTGTTTTCACCCTAATTTGATCTTATCGATCCGGGTCGGGTAAAAATGGGCTTCTCCCGGCTTCTTCTTCATCTGCCCGTCCTCAACGACCGTTTTCCCCCGCTGCATGATGAAAACCGGTTTCCCCAAACACTTTCGGCCCTCATACAGGGTGTAGGGAGCGCCGGAATGCTGGGTTCGATGTTCGATCGTATGGAAGAACCTCGGGTCAAAGAGAACCAAGTCGGCATCGGCCCCCTCCTGCAATATTCCTTTTTGGGGGAATAAGCCGAAGATTTTTGCCGGGTTTTCGCTCAGTAACTGGACCAATTTGCAGACCCCGATCCTCCCGGTGTTCACCCCCTCGTCATAGGCGACGGTCAGCATGGTTTCCGCCGAGGGGGCGCCGAAGGGAGCCTCGAAAAAGGGATCGGTCCTTTTCTTGGCTTTGGGGGCATGATCGCTGGCGATGGTGTCGATGGTCCCATTTTGAATCGCCTGCCAAAGGGCCATTCGATCCCTTTCATAGCGAAGGGGGGGACCAATCTTGGCCAGCGGTCCGGTTCTCTGGAGAATTTCGTCGGTAAGGCTGAGGTACTGGGGACAAGTTTCCGCATACACCCATTGTCCCTCTTCCCGGGCCCGCTGGATGGGCAGGACCCCCTTGCCGGAGCTCAGGTGGGCAATATAGAGGGGGCATTGCATGACCGCGGCAATGGAGATGGCCCGAAAAACCGCCTCCGCTTCGAGATAATCCGGACGCGTTTTGACGAAGACTTCTTTCTGGTCCTCCTTGCGGCGGAGGGATTTATCCTCGATGTAATCGGTGACCAGACCGCTTTCCGCGTGAACCATGGCCAGGCCCCCGTTTTCCGCGATGAGGTCCATGGCCCAGGTCAAATGATAATCATCGGTCATCCATTTGAGCTTGGCGTACGTCATGAACATCTTAAAGGACCGGACTCCCAACTCGAAAGCCTTGGGAATTTCCGGCACTTGGGCGGCCGCGTCAAAGATGGTCCCGTGGATGGAGAAATCCGAGTAAGAATTCTTCAGCCCGTCTTCCTTGTAACTCCGGATGGTGTCCACCAGCTTCATGCCCGGGCGGGCGTAAGCGAAATGGATCAAAAAGGTCGTCCCTCCGTGGGCCGCGGCAAAGGAAAGTCCGCCGATATTGTCCTCATACACGGGATGCACATGAACATCGATGATCCCGGGAAAAACATATTTACCCGCCGCATCCACGACGCGACCCGCCTCTTCGTCCGGAAGCGTCGGCTGGATGGAAATAATTTTTTCCCCCTGGATTCCCAGGTCCGCTTTCCGGATCCCGCTCCCGGAGACTAGAAGGCCGCCCCGGATGATGGTTTCAAATTTTTTGGCCATATTTCCTCCCTTTTCGGGTAAGTGTCCTGGTGGGGTAAAGAATAGGGTCAATCGTGCCCCTACATCCTCCTTGCCGGGTTGGGCGTTTTTTTACATGATCAGGGCCATTAAAGCTTTCTGGGTGTGCATCCGGTTCTCCGCCTGGTCAAAGATCACGCTGTTTTTCGAGTCCGCCACCTCGTTCACCACTTCTTCCCCCCGATGAGCCGGGAGGCAATGCATGAAAATGAAGTCTTCCTTGGCCCCCCGAACGAGTTGCGGATTGACCTGGTAGGCCTGGAAGCGTTTCAGCCGCTCTTCTTTTTCCTTTTCCTGTCCCATGCTCGTCCACACGTCGGTATAAATCACATCCGCATGGCGGACCGCTTTTTCCGGGTCGTTGGTGATCTCCACGGTGGAGCCGCTCTTCCTTCCTTCTTCCACGGACCGGGAAACAACCTCCGCCCTGGGCTCATATCCTTTGGGGGTTCCGACGATGATATGGGCTCCCGTTTTCGAGCAGCCATACAGGAGGGAATGGGACACGTTGTTTCCGTCCCCCACGTAGGCCACTTTCAACCCTTCCAGCCGCCCCTTTTTCTCATACATGGTGAAAAGGTCGGCAAGGCCCTGACAGGGGTGGGAATAATCCGAGAGTCCGTTGATCACCGGGACGCGGGAATATTTGACCAGCTCCAAAATCGTCTGGTGGGAAAAAACCCGGGCCATGATTCCGTCCACGTAACGGGATAGAACTTGGGCCGTGTCCCCGATGGTCTCCCCCCTTCCCAATTGGAGGTCCCCGGAGCTTAGATAAAGGGCATAACCGCCGAGTTGCCACATTCCCACCTCGAAGGAAACGCGGGTCCGGGTGGAAGCCTTCTCAAAGATCATCCCCAGAGTTTTCCCCTTTAACAGGGGATGCGCTTCCCCCCGTAAGTTTTGGAGCTTCAGCAACTCCGAGGTCTTCAGCACCTGCTCGATTTCTTCCCGGGTCCAATCAAAAAGACTGGCCAAGGACTTTCCTTTCAGGTTAACCGCCATTTTAGGCTCCTTTCTGGGGAGGAAAAGAATTTCGCACCCGGGTACCGCGCCGCCTGCGATCCACGGGTTCTTCGATCTGCCTGGCGATTCTGGCGGCATAGTGCCTCACCAGTCGTCCGAGAGATTGGACCCTTTTTTTGTGAATCCGGTAAGCCGGTCCCGCCACGGTCAGCCCGGCGAGCAATTCTCCCCGGGAGTTCAAGATGGGCGCGGCCACCGCCCGCACGTCCCGGTCCACTTCCTGGTCGCTGAAAGCATAACCCAGGCTGCGAACCTCCTTCAATTGGGCCTTCAGAACATTCCGACGGGTTATGGTATGGGGGGTGAAACGCGGCAGTCCCTCCCGGGACAGAATGGTGTCCCATTCCGTTTCCGGAAGGAAAGCCAGGAGCACTTTGCTCGAGGCGCCGGCATGCAAAGGAAGTCTCGCCCCCGGGGTAAAAAGGGAGTAGCGGATCGGTTCTTCGCTCTCCACCCGTTCGAGGCAAATGGCCTTGTTGCCCTGGACCGAGGTAAGCAGGACCGTTTCTTTGGTCAAACGCGACAACTCTTTCATGAAGGGCAGGGCGATGATGGCCACATTGAACTTCTGCTGGGCCAGGAGTCCCAGGCGAAGGGCATTCATACCCAAGGAATAGCGCCCGCTCCCGTTCTGCGTTTCCAAAAGACCGTAGTGGACCAGGGTCCGCACCAGGCGGTAGGTTTTGCTTTGGCTGAAGTGCAGGCGGTCGGCGATCTCCAGAACGGTAAAAGCCGGACGTGCGGCGTCGAAAAGGAGCAGAACTTCGAGACCATGGGATAAAGAGCGGTTCATCCGGATTGTCACATTTTGGAAATCAATTTTTACGGATTGTAAGGCTAAATTATCCGCTCTTTTTGCGCTTGTCAAGAAAAAAGGACTCCCCTGTTCTTCCTCCTGGCGGCGGGGAAAGAAAAAGTCTTCAATCCCGTTTTTTTTCTTGACATGGGCGGAGAAATGGCATATCAAATTTTCATTTGTGTCGCGACGGGGATTGGGCCGACCACTCCCCCCCAACCCCCTTCCGCTGCATCGGGATGGGAAATCAAGGAGAAATCGCTTTGATCCTGCAAATCCTTCTGAACGGCCTATTCCTGGGAGCCATCTACGTGAACATTGCCGTGGGGTTTTCTTTGGCCTGGGGGGTCATGGATGTCATCAACGTGGCCCATGGGACGATGATCGTCGTCGGCGCCTTCGTCACCTTTGCCTGTTTCAAGATGCTCGGGTTGGACCCCTTTCTCAGCCTCCCGATTTCCATGGCTGTTCTCTTCGTGATCGGATATGGCTCGCAGAAGTACCTTCTCAATTTGGTGGTGAAAGTGGGGATCTTTCTGAGCCTTATTCTTACTTTCGGGCTCGACCTGGTTCTCATGAACTCCCTGCTCTTGATTTTCACGGGGGATTACCGCTCGATCACCCCTTCTTATTCGGGGTCCTCTTTCCAGGTCGGGTCCCTCGTGATCCCCTACGTTCGCCTGGCTACCCTGGTCATCTGTTTTCTGCTCACGGCCCTGCTTCAGCTTTTCCTCAGCAAAACAAGGACCGGGAACGCCATCCGGGCTACGGCCCAGAACCGTCAGGCCGCCCATATTGTCGGGGTCGATGTAGCCAGAGTATATTCCATAACCCTGGGGATTAGCGCGGCGCTGGCCGGGGCCTGCGGCTCCCTGATTTCGACCATCCAATCCTTTACCCCTTTCGAGGGAGGCTTTTTCATCATGAAGGCCTTCATCATCTGCGTTCTGGGGGGCTTGGGCAATGTCTGGGGCGCGATCATCGGCGGGCTTCTGCTGGGGGTTGTGGAGACGACGGGAGCAACTCTTTTCGGCACCGGTTTTCAAGAAGCCATTAGCGCCATCATCATGATTCTGGTGTTGATCTTCCTACCCAAAGGAATCGTGGGGGGAAAATATAAATAAGGAGAAAACCCCTTGAAGGGTCAGAAGAAATATTGGGTGATCGGTTCGGTTGCCGTCCTGGGATTGATCGTCCTTCCCTTTTTCGTGGAAGGGTATTGGATTCGAGTGATCACCTCGATCTTCATGTACGCGATCATCACCTCGGCCCTCAACATCATCGCCGGCTTTGCCGGCTATGCGGCCTTCGGCAATATCGTTTTCTTCGGCATCGGGGCCTATACCACCGCCATGCTCATGCTCCGGGTTGGTTTATACTGGTGGGTCGGGGCGATCGTGGGCGGGGTCCTGGCGTCCCTCTATGCCGTCCTGCTTGGAATTCCCATCCTGCGCCTCCGGGGACACTATTTCGCCATCGCCACCCTGGGAATCAACCGGGCGACGGAGCAGATCGCCCTGGACTGGGGAAGCTTCACCGGGGGCGGCAAGGGGATTACCCTCCCCCTTCCCCAGATGGAGATCAACACTTTTTACGCCATGATCTACTTCATCATGTTCGGCATCCTGGTCTTCACGGTCCTGGTCAATTACGCCATCGCCAAGAGTCGCCTGGGCTATGCTTTGCGGGCCATCCGGGAAAACGAGGATGCGGCGGAAGCCTCGGGAATTTTCGCCCCTCGGCATAAGATCATCGCCTGGGCCATTTCCGCTTTCATCACCGGAGTCACCGGGGGGGTATTCGCCTACTGGTTCAGCTTCATCGAACCGGCCACGGTTTTCGACATTATGATTGCCGTGAAAGCCTTTGTCATGATGATGCTGGGAGGAGCCGGAACGGTCCTGGGCCCGGTCCTGGGCGCCTTTCTCATCGAACTGATCTCCGAGACCGTGTGGGGCAAATTCCTCACCATCCATATGATGGTCCTCGGGACGATCATGGTGGCCATCGTCATTTTGATGCCCCGGGGGGTCATGGAATTTTTCCGCCGGAAAATTTCCCTGGCCGCATTGATCAAAAATATCAAAAACCAAGCCGTTTGAGGATCGTATGGCGCTTTTGGAAGGAAAAAAAGTGACCAAGGCCTTCGGGGCCCTCAAGGCCGTGGACGAAGTGGATTTTGAAATCCCGGAGGGGGAAATCCTCGGTCTGATCGGGCCCAATGGGGCCGGGAAAACCACCTTGGTTAACTTGGTGACTGGAACTTACCCGGTTAGCGGCGGGGAGGTCTTCTTCAAGGGAAAACCCATTACCGGCCTGAAGCCGGCCAGGGTCAGCCGCCTGGGAATCGCCCGCACTTTCCAGATCGTTCAACCCTTTCCGGGAATGTCCGTCCGGGAGAACGTGGTCGTAGGGGCGCTTTTCGGCAAAAACGGGGAGGCCCGCAGCACCGGGGAGGCTTTCCGCGAGGCAGACCGCTGGATCGACTTCGTCCGCCTCCAGGAATACCGGAACGCTTCCGTGGATCAAATCAACATTTCCTTCCGGAAGAGGATGGATTTAGCCAAAGCCTTGGCCATGAACCCCGAGGTCTTGATGCTCGACGAAGTCATGGCCGGCCTCAACACGAAGGATATCGAAGAGATGATCGCCCTGGTGAAGCGGATCAACCAGGAATTGAAAATTTCCCTAATGGTCATCGAACACGTCATGAAAGCGGTCATGTCTCTTTGCCATCGCGTCACCGTCCTCCATCATGGGGCCAAGATCGCCGAAGGCTCCCCGCAGGAGGTGGTCAAAGACCCCCGGGTGATAGAAGCCTATCTGGGAGAAAGGTACGCCAAGGCGCGAAAGGGTCCGGCAACATGATGCTCGATATTCAAGGCTTAAACCTCGGCTACGGGGACGTTCAGGTCCTCTGGGACATCCATTTACGGGTGAATGAAAAAGAGGTGGTGGCTCTCGCCGGGTCCAATGGGGCCGGAAAATCCACCCTGATGAAGGGCATCATCGGGATCCTGAAGCCCTTTTCCGGCGCCATCCGCTTCCGGGGCGAGGAAATTTCCCCTCTCCCCCCTTCGCGACGGGTGCCCCTCGGAATCTCCCTCGTCCCCGAAGGGCGGGAGATCTTCTACTGGATGACCGTGGAAGAAAACATCCTCATGGGCGCTTACACCCGGAGGGATGGGCAGGGCGTCCGAAAATCGCTCGAGTGGGTGTACAACCTATTCCCCAGGCTCAAGGAACGTCAGACTCAGCAGGCAGGGACGCTATCCGGCGGGGAACAGCAGATGTGCGCCCTGGCCCGGGGGCTGATGGCCGACCCGAAACTCCTGCTGGTGGATGAACTCTCGCTGGGCCTGGCCCCGGTGATGGTGGACCGTTTGGTGGGGGCGGTCCGGGAGATTCATGGAACCGGGAGGATCTCCATTCTCCTGGTGGAGCAGGACGTGCAAATCGCCTTCGAGTTATCCTCCCGGGGATATATCATCGAAACGGGAAAAATCGTGGCGGAAGATACCTCACCGAAACTGCTTGGCGATGACCGAATTCGGGAGGCGTATTTGGGGATATAAAAAATGCCCTAAAATGCCTAGAATTCCTTCGCTGGCCAAAAATATGTAGCTTCCCCAAAAACGAACCATGGTAATACTTTAGCTTTTTAAAATAAAATCATATTTCCCTAAATTCATCTTTTGGGCAAGACATCTGCAGAAATCACCCCGTCCCCCCCTTTGAAAAGGGGAGCGGAGGGGGGATTTAAGAAGGCCATTTCAAAAGCTTAATTCATACGAGCCATGAAATAATTTCTATTTCGTGCAATTACGCCTTGCGCTTTGCGCTATGCGATTTGGTTATTAAAAGGAGGAAACAAAAATGAAAAAAGTGTTGATGGTTCTGTTGACTCTGTCTATCGCCTGCTTGATTACGGCAGGACCCGCCCCGAGCGCGGAAAAAGTTCTGAAGCTCGGCGCCTCCGTATGCATCACGGGACGTTTGGCCAAAGAAGGGGGATACGTGAAGGACGGGTATACCCTCTGGATGGAGATGGTCAATCAAAAAGGCGGGATCAAAGTCGGCAACGATCGGTATAAGGTCGAAATCGTCTTCTATGACGATAAAAGCGACCCCCAGACCGGTGCCAAGCTGACCGAGAAGCTGATCACCGAGGACAAAGTGAAGTTCATCCTCGGTCCCTTCGGCAGTGGCATCACCCTGGCCACCAGCGCCATCGGAGAGAAATATAAGGTTCTCACCGTGGCTTGCCAGGCCAACGCTCTCAACATCTATGAGCGGGGGTTTAAATACATCATCTCCATTCTTCCCCCCGCCACTTATTATCTTCGCCCGGTCATCGAACTGTCGCAGAAGGTAAATCCCGCGGTGAAGACCGCCGCGGTGATCTGGGCGGATGACGCCTTCCCGGAGTACTGCGGCAAAGGGGCGGCCGCCTACGTGAAAGAAAAGGGTCTGCAGGTCGTGTACGAGGGGAAATATCCCAAGGACGTGAAGGACCTTTCGTCGATCCTTCTGGAGGCGAAGAGCAAGAATCCCGACATGCTCCTGGGCGGGACCTACTTCAATGACGGATTACTGATCGCCAAGCAGATGAAGGAGCAAAATTTCGGGGTCAAAATGGTCGGTTTATCCGTGGGTCCCCAGCTTCCGGCATTCACTGAAAACCTGGGGAAGGACGCCGACTATATTATGGGCTGCGAATGGTGGACGCCTCACTCCCCCTGGAAGGACGACTTCTTCGGCACGGCCAAAGAATATGCCCAAAGAATGAAAGCCCGCTTCGGCTATGAGCCGAGCTACCATCCCACTTCGGCGAGTGTGGCCGGTTATGTCCTACAATTGGCCATTGAAAAGGCGGGAACCCTGGATGTGACCAAAGTCACGGAAACCCTGCGCAACATGAAGGTGACGACGGTTTGGGGGCCCATGGCGTGGAACCAGGCCGGGCAAAACACCGAAATCCACAGCTCCGTTATCCAGGTGCTAAAGGGAAAAGTGGAAGTGGTTTACCCCTTTGAGGGAAAAACCGCCAGCCACGTCTACCCTTTCGTGCCCTGGAACAAACGGTAGGGGAGGAAGCTCTACGGGTCTCGCCTCTGTCGGGATGGCCGCCCGCAACATGGCCAGCCCCAGGGGGCTGGCCCTCCCGTTGGATACTATCTGCCGATCGAAATTGATATCAAAAAGAGGGAAGGCCATTTTCGGCCTTCCCTCTTTTTTCAGATCGTCGGGCTGGAATTCGACCAAGGGGCCCCTTCCCGGCCGATTCGTGAAACGGTCAACTTTTCGGTGCTTTCTGTCTCCCAAAAACCCGGGCGAAGATTTCATCCACATGGCGGAGGGCGTGGCGCAGGTCGAAGCATCGGCGGATTTCCGCGGGCTTCATATGCCGGAGGATCTCCCGATCTTTGAGGAGGACGGCCATGAAATCCCTTTTTCCATCCATGACCTGAAAGGCCGCTTTCTGCACCAATGCATACGCCTCCTCCCGCGTCAGGCCTTTCTGCACCAGTTTCAGAAGAATTCCCTCGGAATAGATCATGCCGCGGCTTTTTTCCAGGTTGGCCATCATGTTTTGCGGATAGACCACTAGGTTTTCCATCATCCGGGTCATCCGGTCCAGCATGTAATCCAGGAGAATCGTGCTGTCCGGGCCGATCACCCGCTCTACGGA
>JACAEW010000353.1 GCA_013388675.1 Syntrophaceae bacterium
CTGTGGAGCATATTCAGTAGATAGATGAGGATCAAAGGCACGGAGAAATAAACCCAAAAGGAAACTTGCGGGGCCGATGAGGGCGTCGGTTCGACCGGACGAATTTCTTTTTTTATCTCGCTCACCTCCATGTCGATGAAGATCGACCAGAGAGCAAGGGCGAGGCCGGGAAAGGCAAAAAGAGCATAGGCGTACCTCCATCCCAACCACGAACCAATCATGGCTGCCAGAATGGGGGCGGCGGCCAGGCCGATATTGCCGGCCGCGCCATGAATGCCCAGGGCGATCCCATACTTCTTGACTTTGGAGGTGATCAGCGAATTAGCCAGGGGGTGGTAAACGCTCCCCAAGGCTCCCAGGATCGATAGTCCAACGGTGAAAAGAATCAGGCCGGAGGAGGCGGCGATCAAAAAGCATACCGCTGCGGAGCCCAGGAAACAGAAAAGGTAGAGCTTTCTGGGACCGAAACGGTTGTAGATCATCCCCCCCGGAAGGGCCCCCAGCCCGTAAGAAAAGGTCATGATGTTGCCGATCACCCCGAGTCCGAGGTATCCCATGGAAAATTCTTCCTTCAGAAGAAGGAGAACGGCGGGGAAGATCAAAAGGTAGGCGTGGCTGAGGGCATGAGAGCAGCCGGTTAAAGCCACGACCATTTTTTCGTCGCGAGTCATCGCCGCGGATGGAGGGGTCGCGATTGCGGATTTCTCATTCATACGTTCTTCAACCCTATTCTCTTTTAACACGGCCCCCTTGCTTCCCACAACAGATATTCGTTGCCCAAAAACCGGGAATTCCCGGTAGAAAAACCGGACCTGCCCCCGGCCGCATCAGGGCCATGATCAGCGCTTTCTGCATCGAGCCTTGACTCAACGAGGTCCGGATTCGGATCCCTCCCCGGAATCGAATTCAAAGACCAGGTCGCGGATCAAATTCTCAGGATGGGCCGCTTCCAGGAGGTAGGTCCCACCGGGTTGAAGCAAGGCGGCGCAGCCGCGGACGATCTTCCCGTCCAATTTAACTTCGCAGGACCTGCAGAGTCTGCGCCCGCACCGGTAATGGCGAAAGGCCAGGGTGGAGTCCGCGCGATCATAGACCTCCTGCAAAACCTCCAGGACGGTCATCTCCCTCTCGGCCTGGACCTCATAAAGCCGCACTTGAGCACCCCTGCCCGTCGCAGGATCCTCCCGGCGGATGGAAACCCGGATGGACCCGCTCAATTCCTCGGCCTCGATCGATTGATTTCCCTGGCCCATGGGCCCTTCCCCTTTTCCACTACGGTGTGCATGGGGTCTGCAAAAGTGGATGGATAATCCGAGCGCAGATGGTGGCCCCGGCTTTCCTTCCGGAAAAGGGCCGAAGCCAGGACCAGCTTTCCCAGCCCCATCATCATCCCGACCTCCAAGGCGTCCAGGAGTTCCCGGGGGTAAGCCCCGAAAGAGCCGTCCGGGTTTTTTTCTTCGATCTTCATCCGGGGCAAAACATCATTTTTCAATCGCTCCAGTTCTTTCATTCCCGCTTCCAGACCCCGGGCATCCCTCTCCACTCCGCAATGCTCCCACATGATCCTTCGCAGTTTTCGACGGATTTCAGGAGGTCGAATTCCCCCCGCTTTCTTCCGGGCCCATTGGTCCAGCCTGTGTTGAATCCCCTCCGTCTCTTCTCGCCCAAGCGGGGCTTTATCAAACCCTCTACCCTTCGCCCAGCTCGCGGCCGATGCACCGGCCAGGGCTCCGAAGACTTGGGTCTCGGCCAGGGCGTTCCCCGAAACCCGGTTGGCCCCATGGAGATTTCCTGCCGCCTCTCCGGCGGCAAACAGCCCCGGAATCGTGGTGCGCGCCTTCTCATCGATGACCACCCCTCCCAGTGTGTAATGGGCGTGGGGGGCGACCTCCACCAGGGTTTCCCGCAAGTCCCACCCCATGTCCCGGAGATAGCGGAATTGGTTGGGTTGCCATTTTTCCAGCGCCCGGGTCAAATCTTCCCGGCTTTTGGTGGAATGGACCAGGTCGATGTACACTCCTCCGTGTGGGGTTCCTCTCCCCTCCCGGATTTCCTTCCAGATCGCCCGCACGACAGCATCCCGGAGGAGCTTTCCCTCGCAGAATGGATCCTTTTCACCGTTCACCAGCCGCCCGCCCAGCATCTCCGGGTCGGTAATCAGTTCGTACTGAAACAGGGTGCCCCGGATGGAAGGGGGATGGAGGACCACCGTGGGGTAGAACTGGAGCATCTCCAGGTCGACGAGCTCAGCCCCCGCTTCATGGGCCAGATAGATTCCATCGCCGCATGCCGTGCAGGCGGCATCGTTAAAGGACCAGAGTTCTTCATGACCTCCCGTTGCCAGAATGATCGCTTTGCTCTGGATGGTCTTCAGAAGGCCGTCTTTTAGGTCCAGGAAGACTGCGCCCGAGGCGGCTCCCTCCCGGTCCAAGGTGATCTGAATCATGAAAGCATCGCTCAGCATTCGAATCTGCGAATGTTTTTTGGCTTCCCGGATGAGCCCGGCCAGCATCCCAAAGCCGCCCCCCTGAATATAAAGGGCGCGGGGAAAGGTCTGCCCGGGGTGATGCATGGGATCATGGGCACCGTCGGGTTTTTTCTTGAACCGAACCCCAAAAGACTCAAGGTCCTTGGCCCTGAGGGATGCGTCTTTCACCAGCGCGAAAATGAGGTTTTCATCACCCAGGCGATAGCCTCCCTCAACCGTATCCCGAAAATGGATTTCCTCCGAATCCCCGGGATAGCCCACGGCCTGAAAGGCTTCCATGGCCATGGGGGTTGTCCCGGACCTCCCTACGGGCCCTTTATCGACAACCACGACCCGACAGCCCAAGGAGGCTGCCTCGATGGCCGCCCGTATGCCGGCGCCGCCCCCGCCAATAATTAAGACATCGGTCCGCTGAAAAAGCATTTCCTGCATGACAACTTCTTCTTCCCCGTTTGATATCCTTCCTTAAAATCCGAAACTCAAAGCACGAATTTCGAAAAATGGCCAGAGGTGATGATCTCCCAAAAAGTCAAAAAGCCCCCGCTCCTTTCTACAGAGCCGCCGGCCAAGCATTCCCCTATTATCTTGCCAATAAGAAAAAAATCCTCCCTTTTTCCTTCATCTCTCCCGCCGCCGCTCCTGCCCTTTCGCCGCTGCCGAAAAATAGGTCCACCCGCCCCGGGCCCTGGATGGCCGCTCCCGTATCCTGGTTGAGAACAAACCGGCGAAGGGGTTTCCATCCAACCATTTTTCCGTTTTCATCGAGTTCCGGCTCCCGTGAAATAAGGTAGGCCAAGGCCCCCGGAGGATACAGGGTTAGGTCTGTGGCGATGGACCTTCCCGGTCTCAAGGGAACGCCCAGCGCTCCCAGCGGCCCTTCGGAATCGCCCAGGAAACGGAAAAAAATGTATCTTTCATTATATTGGAAGATTTCTTCCGCCCGGCCCGGGTTGTTCTGGATGAACTCCCGGACCCGCTCCATGGAAACTTCCTTTTCATCCAAATATCCTAGGTCGATCAGGTAGCGGCCGATTGACCGGTAGGGACGCCCGTTGGACCCCGCATACCCGATCCGCACGGTCTTTCCATCGGGCAGCCGGACCTGCCCGGACCCCTGGATGTGGAGCACGAACCGTTCCCAGGGGTCTTTGAGCCAGACGATCTCCAGTCCCTTTTCCTGCAATACCCCTTCCA
>JACAEW010000175.1 GCA_013388675.1 Syntrophaceae bacterium
ATGTAGACCACGTGATGGGCAACGAGGAGATGAAAAAGAAAACCGGCGCCCGGATCATCATCCATGAAGCGGATGCCCCTTCGCTGACGCGCATTCCCCGGGCCATGCTGGCCATGTTCTGCGGGCGGCCTTCCCCTGCGGCAGACGAGACGGTCAAAGACGGGGATGTCATCCAGGTAAGCAGCTTGTCGCTAAAGGCCCTTCACACTCCCGGCCACTCCGCAGGGTCTATCAGTATTCTCGGGGACGGGGTGGTCTTTACCGGCGATACGCTGTTCGTGGGGAGCGTGGGCCGGACCGACCTGCCCGGAGGGTCCTGGCCCCTCATGCTGCGTTCGATCCAAACCAAACTCTTGACGCTGCCGGATGAGACCATCGTTCTTCCGGGTCATAATTACGGACCCACGCCCACCTCTACGATCAAGAACGAACGCCTCCATAACCCTTTCCTCAGATAGCCCTCCGCGATACCCCCCCTCTTTCCTGGAGCAAAGGAATATTACCCTCATCCCTCCCCTGCCCTTCCTCCCATTTCATCCTGGCCTTCACAGGTCGGGTCAAGAAGAGGAGCCCCCGGTCATCGGGAAACAGAGCCAAATCATCCGGCCGGAACCATGCGCCGCTTCTTCAAAATTTTCAGGAGCCGAGATCGAGAAAGTTTCGTCGGTTTTATTGGGAATCGAGGGGAAGAATTAGGGCGGGAGAAGGTTTTCTATTCGTCCACCCAATGAACAACCTTTTCGATGGGCACCCGCTCGCTGCGGAAATGATTGATGGGCGCCCGGTCATCGGGGTAGCCGACGGCCAGTCCGATGAGGATGCGATCGGTCTCGGGGATTCCGGTGTGTCGGCGAATCACGTCGGGATACAGGACGGACACCGCCAGCAAGCAGGTCCCCAGGCCCCTCTCGGCGGCCAAAAGGGCGATGTTCTGGGCCAATAGGCCGGCATCGAAAATGGAATAGGCGCTCAGGGTTCGATCCTGGTGCAGGTAGATCGCCTGGGGAGACCCGAAAAAGCGGAACATGTTCAGCCGGTGGGCATCCCTCTTCACCCGGTCTCCCCGTTCGATGCCGATCTCGGCGAAGAGCCTTCTTCCGCTTTCCTTGTATCTTCGGTCCATCTCTTCCGGCCAGCCCTTGGGCATTTCCACGTCCGGGCTGGCCGCCCCTCCGGCCAGGACCCTGCGGACACATTCATCGATTATGGACCGCAGGGTTTTCCCCCCCACGATGGTCGCCTTCCAAGGCTGCGTGTTGCCCCACGAGGGAGCCCGCCATGCCTGTTGGAAAATCTCCTCCAGCGCTTGCCGGGGGACAGGTTCTTGGCGGAAGGCGCGGATGCTTTTCCTTCTCTCGATGGCTTCCCTGAGCTCCATTCCCTGAAATTCCTTCTTCTCCTCTTGAGTTTATCGAGGGAACTGTAATAATATAACATAAAAACGGGGAGCGGAGTCATGACCCGATTTCAGGGGAAGGAAACCTGCTGGGAGCGGATGCGATGCGGCCGGGAGCGACGGGAAGCTTGTCCAGCCTACCCGGATTACGGGCGTCTCTGCTGGCCCATAGCCGGAACCAAGTGTCCCACCGGGGCGACGGGAACCCATGCTCAAAAGATCGGGGATTGCGAGTCCTGTGAATTTTTTACATCCGTCGTTTTTGACGGGCTAGATTAGAAGGAACCGGTTCTTCATGCCGGCCAATCTCCCCCCCCAGTACAAAGAAGCGGAAGACCGCTACCGGCAGGCCAAGACCACTCCCGAAAAGATCCTGGCCCTGGAGGAGATGCTGGCCATTATTCCCCACCACAAGGGGACGGACAAGCTCATCGGCCAGCTCCGCAAGCGTCTTTCCCAGCATAAAGAGGAATCCCAGCGACGCTCATCCACCTCCCGGCAGGTCGACCCCTTTGTCGTGAAAAAGGAAGGGGCCGCACAGGTGGTATTGATCGGATTGCCGAACTGCGGAAAGTCCCAAATCCTTGGCTCCTTGACCAATGCCGTCCCGCTTATCGCCGATTACCCCTTCACCACCCGGACTCCCCTTCCCGGGATGATGAAATTCGAAAACATCCAGGTCCAGATCGTCGATTCTCCCCCCTTCATGGATGAATTCGCGGAAACCGGGCTGGCCAACCTGATCCGCAACGCCGATGCCCTGGTCATCGTCCTGGACCTGACCGAAGACTGCACCACGCAGATCGAGTTGATCCGGGAGGAGCTGGATCGCCGCCGGGTCCGGGTTTTAAAGAAGGGAGAAGAGAAGAAGCCGGAGATCGGCCAATACCTCAAGAGGGCGCTCCTGATCGGAAACAAGGCCGACCTGAAGGAGGCCCGGGATCATTGCCGGGAGCTGCTCGATCGTTATTCGAAGGAATACCCTGCCCTCTGCATCTCTGCCAAAGAGCACCAGAACCTGGAGGAGGCCAAAAAAGAGGTTTTCTCCGTCCTCGACATCGTCCGGGCCTACACGAAGGCGCCGGGCAAGGCCCCCGACCGGAATGATCCGGTCATCCTTCCCAAGGGGAGCAAGGTCCTGGATTTCGCCTCCCAAATTCACAAGGACTTCGCCCAGAAATTAAAATTCGCCCGCATCTGGGGAAAGGACAAATATGACGGCCAGATGGTCCCCCGGGATTATGTCCTGAAGGACGGGGATGTGATCGAGCTGCATATTTGAAGGTTAGGACAGCTTCGTCGAGCTCACCGAGGGCAATAGCTGCTGCGGCTCTCCCAGGATGAATTCTCCTTTTTGGACCCAGCCCTTCAGGATCTCGGCGATCTTGCGGGCCTTGGGGTAACTGGAAAGAGGCGTGGTGGGAATCTCTTTTCCGTTGAACTTGATCTTGCCGCTTTTCAGTTGCTTATAGTTGACTTCTCCCAGGCTCTGGGTGGGGCCGCCCTCCGGGTAATCCTTGCTGTAGTCTACGACCTGCGTGTAGATCTCCTCATCCTTGACCGCGGTGAATTGGGCGATTTCTTCGTTCAGCAGGGGGATGGGGACCCCGATGCCCACGATCATGGTGCAGCCGTATCCCTGGAAACTGGCGCCGACCAACCACTCCGGGCTCATCTGTTTCAAATCTCCCAACACCGCAAGGGTTCCGGCTCCCCCCCGGGGGACCTGGTTCGGACCCCGCTTCACGTTGGGGTTGTGCTGGGTCCCCCGCCAGACGACAAACCACTGCCCGCCCCCGAGGAAGATCCTCGTCCCCACGCCGATCGTCCGGTAGAGGGGATCGTTCATCAGGGGGCTCAACTGGCCGGCGCTGCAGTAGTTGGCATTTGCGCCGGCGGGCCGAAGGACCCCCATGTAGGTGTAAATGGTTTTATCCGAGAGGTTGACCGCGCAATTGTAGTTCTGGTAGGCGTTTCGGGGGTTGAAGATAAAAGCCTCCTGGAGCGTCTTGAGGGTAATCTCCTTCTCCAGTTTTTTCCGCGGGTAGCAATCCGTCCCGTAGGCCTCGGCCCGCAGGAGGACCGATTTCCCGGCGACCAGGTCTTGGATGACATGCCCCCCGCCGTATTTGAACTCTCCCGGATACACTTTGTTCAATGGGTCGTCCTCGGCCGGCTCCGTGACCCCTAGGTAGATATCTACGGCGGCGATACCGGCATAGGCCGGCACGTTGTTCAGCCAGGCCCTGGCCGCCTTGATCCGCGGCTGGGTGTGGCCGAAATTCATGAAAGCCCCCGAGGAACACATGGGCCCGAAGGTGCCCGTGGTCACAACGTCCACTTCCAACGCGGCCTTGACCGGCCCTTTTTCCTCCACGATTCCGATGATCTCTTCTGCCGTGACCACCACCGCTTTGCCTTTGCGGATTCTTTCGTTGATCTCGGCGATGCTTTTATTGACCTTGTAGGGACTCATTTTTCTTGGCTCCTTATTTATGATCTCCTCGCCTCTGGACTTCGGTCGGCTTTTTGCCGATCCTTCCGCGGCTTTCTTTTGAGAGGAGGTTGGATATTTGCCGTTGACCCGAATAAGCGCATATCTCCCGGCGCCATGTCACTTTCCGGACCCATCGCCCCCACCTCCTCTCCTCTTGGCAATAAAAAAAGCCCCTTCCTGGTCGATAAGAAGGGGCTTGAAGGTTCGGTTCATCCCACCTTATCTTCCAAGGTATTCCTACCTTGCTGGAGTTAGCACCAGCATCCCGCCTCCGGCAGGACCGGTTGCTGTGGCTTCTTCGGGCCAGTCCCTCCGCCACTCTCGATAAGATGCTTTTTGAATACTTTATTTAGACCCGATCCTCTTTGTCAAGAAAAAACTTGCCCTCCGGTTCACGTCCAGGCCCCCGTCTGGTGATCCATCGGCTGAAGGACCTTCAAGTCCCGGGCCATCTGGCACATGCCCGCCAGGGACACTGAATTTAAGTAATCGGTTAGTCGCCGACCGGCTTCGGTCCAGACGACCTGGGCGGGGCATTTCGATTCCCAGCGGCACTTTCTCCGTCCTCTGGCCGGACGGGCGCAGAAGATGGGCTCGATCGTTTCCCCCATGGCCCGGATGATGTCGCCCACCGAAATCTCCTCCGGTTTGCGCGAAAGGCGATACCCGCCCCTGGGGCCGCGAATGCTCTTCACGATCCCGGCGCCCTTCAGTTTATGGAAAATCTGCTCCAGGTAGCGCGGGGTCACTCCCTGGCGATGGGAAATATCTTTGACGGAGACGGGACCGCCTTCGGAATGAAAGGCGATGTCGAACAGGGCGCGAACTCCATACCGGCTCTTCGTGGAAAGTCTCATGGTGGCCTCCCCATCGATATGGAGTTCTTATACAGAACCTGATCAAAAATGTCAAGTTCGAGGTTTAATCGGCCACCGTGTACCCGGCTTCCTCCACCGCCTGGCGAACGGCCGCCCGGGATACATTTTGGGTATTTGCAAAGGTCGCCTCTCCCTTGGCCAGGTCCACTTTCACTTTCTCCAGCCCCGGGATCTTTCCCAGGGCCTTGGTGACCGCCATCACGCAGTGCTGGCAGGTCATCCCTTGGATTCTAATCTTTTCCATCCTTTTCTCCTTTGCCGGGACAGATCCCGGCTCATGGGAATTTTTTCATGATCTTTTCATTTCACATCGTAGTGGATGCCTGCGGTCCTCTTCTGGTCACCCGTCGTAACGAGAAGGAGGATCTGGTATTTTCCCTTCCCGGCCAAATTGAAGTAGGCCTGATAGCTCTTCATGCCATCCTCATACTTGAGGGGTTTAATTTGATCCTTCCCCTTGGGATCGATGACCTTCATGCCGACCTGGGCGTCGATGACTTCCTTGCCCTTCTGATCCTTCAGCGTTACGCTGATATTGTGGGTGGTATCGGGTTCCAGGTCTTCCTTCATTTTCAACTCCTGGAGCATCTTCTTGTGCTCTTTATTGTTCATGATCGCAAAGGTGATTCGCATTCCCTCGACCAAAACTTCCCGGGTGTCCATCTTCATCCCATGGCCCTTGGCCCCTCCGCCGTGGACATGTTGCGCCCCGGCTGGGGGAATGAAAACCCATGGACCCGCGATCAAGACTGCCAGGAAAACAGACATCGCTTTCTTCATATTCCCTCCTCTATCTTACCCGCAGCGGGTTTTAAAGCTACGATTCAATTTCCGGCGGTTTCAGCTTTCCTTTCTTCAAAGCCCGCTCTTTCATCAGGGCAAAGATAACCGGCATGATGACGAGGACCTGGATGGTAGAGGTTACCAATCCCCCAATGATGGGGGCGGCGATGGGCTTCATCACATCCGCCCCGACACCCGAGGACCCCATGATCGGGACCAGGGCGATCATGGTCGTCCCGACGGTCATCAATTTCGGCCGAAGACGCAGCACGGAGCCTTCCACCGTGGCTTCATGAATATCCTGCCGGGTCACTCCGCCCTTCGCCAGCCGCTGGTTCAACGCCTCTTTCAAGTAGATGACCATCACCACTCCGGTTTCCACCGCCAACCCGTAAAGGGCGATGTATCCCACCCAGACGGCGACGCTGAAGTTGTAGCCCAGGAGATATTGAAGGATGAGCCCCCCGGTCATGGCATAGAGAACGGCGAGCAGGACCAGGATCGATTCCGAAATGGAATGAAAGGTCATAAAGAGAAGGAGGAAAATGACAAAGAAAACGACGGGCAAAAGGATTTTCAATCTCTCCTTGGCCCGGAGCTGAAATTCGTACTGGCCGCTCCAGGAGAGCGAATAGCCTGGGGGGAGCTTCAGTTTTTCCCCGATCACCCGCCTGGCTTCTTCCACGTACCCCCCCATATCCCTTCCCGTTACATCGACATAAACGTAGCCCGTGAGCAGGCCATCTTCATTCCGGATCATGGCCGGGCCTTCGGTCAGGGTGATGTCCGCGAGCTGTGCCAGGGGAACCTGGGCCCTGGGGCCTGAGCCCCCTCCGATTCCCCGCCTGTCGCCCATCGCGCTCCCTCTTTCCGCACCGTCCATTCGGAGAGGCACCAGGATCCTCTTGACCTTCTCCAGGTCATCCCGCAGTTCCCGGAGGTAGCGGATATTCACGGGGTACCGTTCTCGCCCCTCGATTGTCCGGGTTACATTCATTCCTCCCAGAGCCGTCTGAAGGACATCTTGAACATCCCCGACCGTCAGCCCGTAACGGGCGATTTTATCCCGGTCGATCCTGATGTCGGTGAAATACCCGCCGGTTACCCTCTCCGCATAGACGCTTCTCGTGCCGGCAACCTCCTTTAAGATCGTTTCGATATGGATGCTCAGTTCCTGGATGGTAGGGAGATCGGAACCCGACACCTTGATTCCCACCGGCGTGCGGACCCCGGTGGTAAGCATATCGATTCTCGCCCGGATGGGCATGGTCCAGGCATTCTGCAATCCCGGGAATTGCATCTTTCTGTCCATCTCTTCCACCAGCTCTTCGTAAGTGATCGTCCGGTGCGTTCCCAGGACCTTTCCGGCCGCCGGCCTCATCCACTCCGGCATCCAAGAATAATCCTTCTCCACCTTGCGCCACTCCTCTCTTGGTTTCAGGTGGACGGTCGTCTCCATCATGCTGAGGGGGGCCGGGTCGGTGGAAGTCTCCGCCCGTCCGGCTTTCCCGAAAACCGCCTGGACTTCCGGAAAACTTTTCAAAATCTTGTCCTGGACGGCCAGGAGCCTTCCCGTCTCGGTAACCGAAATTCCCGGGCTGGTGATGGGCATGTAAAAGATCGTTCCCTCGTAGAGGGCGGGCATGAATTCACTCCCGATCTTGAAAAAGAGCGGAACGCTCGGGGGAATCACGAGAAAAGCGAGGAGGAGCGAGGTTTTTCGGTATTTCAAGACCCAATGGATCACCGGCTCGTAGAACCGCCGGAAAAACGAGGAAACCGGGTTCTCCGCCTCCGGCCGCAGCCGTTTCCCCTTCAGGAACAGCGTCAGCAGGGCGGGGACCAAGGTGATGGCCAGGATGGAGGAGGCGGCCATGGCGAAAGTCTTGGTGAAGGCCAGGGGCCGGAACATCCTTCCCTCCTGGGCCTCGAGGAGGAAAACGGGAATAAAAGAGATGATGATGATCAGCAGGGCAAAGAAGATGCCCCGCCCCACCTGCTGGCAGGACCGGACAACGGTGGAAAAGCTTTTCCTTCGATCTTCTTCTGTGCCTTCGGCAAGATGACGGTAGCCGTTCTCGACCATGACGATCGAGGCATCCACCATCACCCCGATGGAAAGGGCGATTCCCCCCAGGGACATGATGTTGGAAGTCAATTTCAGGTAATACATGGGGATGAAGGAGAGAATCATGGCAATGGGGAGGGCGAAAATGGGGACCAGGGCGGAGCGAAAATGGAGAAGAAAGACGATAATCACAAGGCTTACGACGATGATTTCCGTGAGGAGGGTCTTCTGGAGATTCTTAATGGAGAGATCGATCAATTCGGAGCGGTCATAAGTCGGTACGATTTTAATCCCCTTGGGCAGTCCGGGAGCGATCTCTTCGATCTTGGCTTTGACCCGCTTGATTACATTCAGGGCGTTTTCGCCGAAGCGCATGACCACGATCCCGCCAGCCACCTCGCCCTGCCCGTTCAGTTCCACGATCCCCCTTCGAATCTCCGGGCCCAAGGTTACGTGGGCGACATCCCGCAAAAGGATGGGGGTGCCCTGCCAGTTCGTCCCGACAACAATTTTCTCGATATCGGAAACATTTTTGATATACCCCCGCCCTCGCACCATATATTCGCGCCCGCCGAATTCGAGAAGGCGCCCCTCCACGTCATTGTTCGAGGCGCTGATCCGGGCCATGACCTCCCGGAGGGAAAGGTTGTAGGCGGACATCCGATTGGGGTCAAGGTTGACCTGGTATTGCTTCACAAAACCGCCCACGCTCGCCACCTCGGCGACCCCTTCCACGCTGGCCAGCGCATAACGAAGGTACCAATCCTGAAGGGTCCTCAGGTAGGCGAGATCGTGCCGGCCTGTTTCGTCGACGACGGCGTAGGTATAGACCCAGCCGACGCCGGTGGCATCCGGACCGATCACCGGGGTTACGCCCGGAGGGAGTTGACCGGTGATCTGCTGCATGTACTCGAGGACTCTCGGCCTCGCCCAGTAGATATCCGTTCCATCCTCGAAAATCACGTAAACGTAGGAAAACCCGAAATCGGAAAATCCCCTCACCGTTTTCACCCTGGGCGCGGAAATCAGGGCGCTCACGATGGGATAAGTGACCTGGTCCTCGACCAGGTCGGGGCTTCTCCCCTCCCACTTCGTATAGACGATCACCTGAACATCGGAGATATCGGGCACGGCGTCGAGAGGGATGTTCCCGACCGCATACACGCCGCCGAGGGTTGCCAGAAAGATGACAGCAAAGACCAGAAACCGGTTCCTCGCGCAGGCTTCGATAATTCTTTCAATCATTTGGGTCTCTACTTTCCATGGGCCCCGTGGTCCATTCCGGGCATGCCCATTCCGGCCGCCGCTTCTTTGAATCTCGACTCGGAGTCGATGAGGAAGTTGGCGCTGGTCACGACCCGTTCTCCTTCGGTAAGGCCTTTCAAAACGACGTAATAACTCTCGACCTTCGGACCCAGCTGAACTTCCCGAGCCTCGAAGTACCCCGACCCCAGGTCAATGAAGGCAACCTGCCGCATCCCGGTATCGATGATGGCTCCCTCGGGCACCGCCAGCTTGGTTCCCAGGGGGACCTTGATCTCCACGTTGGCATACATTTCCGGTTTGAGAAGTCCCCTGGGGTTAGCGAACTCGAACCTCACCTTGGCCGTGCGGGTCGCTGCGTCCAAATAGGGATAGATATAAATGACTTTCCCCTTGAAAGTCTCTCCGGGATAGTAGGAAAGCTGAATGGTCCCTTCCTGTCCCGGCCGGATGAGGGGGAGCTCGTATTCATAGATATCCGCATAAAGCCAGACTCCGGAGAGATCGGCCAGCTTGTAGAGAGCCATGCCCGGGGTGACGTTCATCCCTTGAAAGACGTTTCGTTCCAGCACGACTCCGCTGAAGGGAGAATGGAGGGTGAGGGTTTTGCTGACCTGGCCCCTTTCCTCCAGGTTCTTGATCTGATCATCGGTGATATCCCAGAGCTTCAAGCGGCGCCTGGCCGATTCCACCAGCGTTTCGCGGCCCCCCAAGGCTTTGGCCGTCCGCAGGGCAAGGAGATACTCCTCCTGGGCCGAGACCAGGTCGGGACTGTAAATCTTCAAAAGGGGCTCGCCCCGGTTGACGTACCTCCCGGTGAAATCGACGTAGAGGTCCTCAATCCAGCCGCCGATCTTGGGGGACACCGTGGTCAGTCTCTTTTCGTCGTAATCGATTCTCCCCACGGTGCGGATCACCTTGTCCAGCCGCCGCTTCTCCACTTTGCCCATCCTGACACCGATGAGCTGCTGACGCTCGGGAGAGATCTCCACGGCTCCCGCAGGAAGCTCCAGGGCTTTGCCTTCCTTCTGGATCGCCTCCATGGTGAGGCCTTTCATCGCATCCATCTCCTGCCGGTCGTGGCCTTTAGCGGATTCGGCTTGGGGGGCTTGGAACTTCGCCTTCCCCGCAGCGGGGCCGCCCTCCTTGCCTTTGTTGCAGGCGAAGACCAGCACGGCAATCAACAAGACCAGCAACCATCCCGTTCGATTCTTCATTTTCCAACCTCTGCCAATCGAGTGCATCGTGAGGGTGAGGAGTGAGAATTTGAATGTTCCAACTGGCCCCTCACGCCTTACGGTTTTTATTTCCACGACCCTCCCATGACTTCCTCCAGCTCCGCTTGAGCGATCCCCACTTCGCTGCGCCTCAACTCCCGAGCCAGATTGTCGATAAGCCACCCCGAATAGGACATGATCACATCGGCAAAGGCTACATTTCCGGTCTCGTAGGCCCGGGTGGAAACTTCCAAGGCGGCCCAGGACAAAACGACCACCCGTTCATTGTAAAGGGCCTCCTCCCGCCTGGCCCGGTCAAGACGAAACCAGGCCTCCCGCACTTTGGAAATGGTTTCGGCCTCCGCTTTTTTTAGCTCTTCCCGCAGCGCGGCGAGTCTCTGACGGGTTTCGCGCAGGTAAGCATCCTGGGTTCCGTACCACGGGTTTCGAGGGAGACCGGCCCCGGTAGAAGCCGGGGTCCTGACCGGGAAGGGTTCCTTCATCCTCATCGTTCCCGTTTGGGCGATGGTCTCATTGGGAAAAAGGGAGAGGTTCAGCGTGTAAAGGGGGTAGATCATGTTTTCGGCCATCTCGATCATGCGCTCCATTTTCCCGATCATGGCCCGCATCTCCCTCAATTCCTGCCTTTTCTCCAGGGCGACGGAATATAAACCGTCAAGAGATGGGACTTCCGGAGAGGGGACGCGGTGTACGGGAGAAGCAACCACGGTCCCGGGCGGCAGGTCGAGGATTTCCAGGATTTTGACTTTCCAGTTCGCCTGTTGTTCGCCGATCGTCTTCAGCTCTTCCGCCATTTTCTCCCTTTCAATCTGAACCTTGATCAGGTCCTGGAAGCTCGTCTTTCCCGTTTCATAGCGGGTCCTGGCCGCGGATTCCAGGTGAATGAGGAGGTCGAGCATCTCTGCGGTGATCTTCTGCGCCCGAATGGTGTAAAGGAGATTCCAGTAGGCCTGGCGGGCTTGGGTGAGGGCCATTCTCCCGGCCATCGCTTTCCGTTCTGTTGCCGCCTTTACTTCCTGCGTCACGACTTGGCCCTTTAAGGCCAGGACCCCGGGGAAGGGAAATTTCCATTCCATGGATTCCCCCTCCCCGGTCATCGGGCCGATCCCGGTCATCAGGGTTTTCGTGAATGCCGTGTACTGCCTTATGATTTGGTCCAGGTTCGATACCTGGCTGTAGGCCTCTAAGGAGGCCCGCAGGTTCCTCTCCGCCGCATTCACTCCCGGATTGCGTAACCACGCTAAGATCTCCAAATCCTCAAGGGAAAATTCTTTCCCCAATATTTCTGCCGCCCAAGAAGGGTCCTTGGCGGCGGGTAGAAGAACGCCGAAGCGCGTGGGATTGGGCCGGTAAAAGCCGTTTTCTTTCTCCGGGGTCTTAAGGACCTCCTCCCATTTTCTCTTCTTTTCCTGGAGCTTCTGCACTTCTTGGTCAAAGTCCTGGTTCGTTGGATCGGGGGGGATCGAGGGCACCGGAGTGGGCCTGGAGTACTCTTGATAAAGAGGGGACGGCTTATAGGAGTCCCATCCCTTTCGGAGATCATGGTATCCGCCGCAGGCCTGGATGAAGACCATCATTCCCCCGGCCAACAGGAGCCATCCCCCTTTTTTCATCGCTCCACCACCCCCGGCGTTCTTCCTGCCTCGTTTTCTTTTTTCTGAGTTAAACTCACGCCGGAAAGACTCTCAAGCTGGGTCAAATTTCGGCCGTAATCCGCCTTGGCTCTGGCCAGGGACAATTGGAAGTTATAAAAGACGCTTTCCGTTTCGATAAAGTCAGAAAAACTGCCCTGTTTTTCTCGAAACCACATTTCGGCAATTTCCATGGATCTGGCCGCCTGGGGCAGGAGTTGATCCCGGTAAAGCTGGATCAGTCTCTCGGAATTCTTCAGGCGAAAATAGGCGTTGCGAATCAGGGCATGGGTCTCGTTGATCTGAGCCGTTTTCATCGCCAGCGCCTTTCGCTCCTCGGCCCGGGCTTCTTCCTTTCGACCCTTGTTCTTATTGAACCAGAGGGGGATGGTAAGCCCAATTTGGATTCCCAACGTGTCCCGGAATTCTGGAGGGACATTATCCGGATTTCCTTTTTCATAGGAAGCTCCCAATTTGAAATTGGGGAGGGATTCATATTTGGCTACGCCCTGCTTGGCTCTCGCTTTATGAATCTCGCTTTCAACCAGTCGGATCTCTTCCCGATGTTTTCGCGCCAGTTCGTATATCTCTTCGAGCTGGTAAATCAAGGAAGGAAGGGGTTCCGCCTCCAGGAGCCTGATCTCGGAACCCGGCGGCCGGTTGAGGAGAGAGTTCAATTGGGCCTTTTCCGTTTCCTCCAGCTCCTCCAGAAGAATCGCATCATACTGCAACTGGGCGGCTTGAGATTGGGCTTTGACCACGTCGAAATATTGGGCTCGATCCTGGGCATAGGCGGTTTCCCCCACCTTGCGAATGTGTTCCAAAATATCCCGATTCAAGGCCACCACTTTTTTTGCCTCTCGAATGTAAAAGAGCTCATAGTAGGACTCCCGAATTCCCACCAGGGTATCCCGCAGCGCCTTATCGAGCCCCAAACGGGCCGTATCGATTTCGGCCTTGGCCACTTCTCCCAATCGCGACAGCTTCCCCGGGAAAGGAATCATTTGGGAAACCATCACTTCATACGAGGTCATGAACGGCTTGGGATAGGCCGTCAAACCGATTTCCGGGTCGGGATAAGCGGTCTCCACCCGGTATCGTTCAATGGTCCCTTTCCAGGCATGGCGAGCCGATTGAATCAGGGGATTGGTTTTGTAGGCATAGGTAAAGAGATCGGACATAGAAGCCCCTTCGATTAATTTCTTTTCCAATTGTTCCAACCCAGCGGATTCCGCCGCCCATCCCGAAGAAGTAAAGCACCACAAGCCCCAAATCACCATCCATGCCGCCCAAATTGTCCGATGCCCCCTTTGGGCCCTCATCCCTTTCCCCCATTCTTTTGGCAGATCCATTCCATCCAGCGTTCTCCGCAACAAATTTGCGGTCCCTGCATTCTTTCCGAGGAAAGTTAGACCCATGGATTAATTCCTTTCCCCGAGCGATATGGGCTGATATTTTCTAGCGGGGGGTGCGGAGCCACCGTTGCCGCTTTCTTATCGCTCTTCTCCAGACCTCGACCGTTTCCCCCTTTCAGCCCATCTGACTCCTTTCCCGCCAGGAGCCCATCGGATAAGCGGAGGATTCTTTTGGCATACCGGGCGCATTCGGGGTTGTGGGTGACCATGAGGATGGTCATCCCCTCCGAATTAAGAGTCCGGAGGAGTTCCATGATCTCCCGGGTGGTCTTGGTGTCCAGGTTTCCGGTGGGCTCATCCGCCAGAAGAATGGGGGGCCGATTTACGATGGCCCGGGCGATGGCGACCCGTTCCTGTTCCCCCCCGGAAATCTGGCTCGGAAGCCGGGTCCCCTTGCCCCCCAGACCGACCCGCGCCAGGGCTTCTTCCGCCAGGGTCCACTTCTCCTTTCTCTTCATTTTCAGGGGCGCCAAAGGAAGCATCACGTTTTCCTGAACCGTTAAGTAAGCCACCAGGTGGAAGCTTTGAAAGACGAACCCCAGGTGCTTCCTCCTGAAGTCGGCCCTCTCTTCCGAGCCCAAAGAGGTAACATCGATGCCGTTTACCCCGTACCTGCCCGAAGTGGGGGTGTTGAGAGCTCCCAGCATGGACAGAAGAGTGGATTTCCCCGAACCCGATTCCCCCATGACCGCGATCCATTCGCCCGGGGAAACGGCAAAGCTGATCCCCCGCACCGCCAGGACCGCAGCCGCTCCCTCGCCGTACTTTTTCACCAGGTTATCTGCTTGAATGATAGCCATTCCCTTCCTCCTAAAGGGCCTTCAAAGCTTCATTGGGGTCCAGCCGGGCCGCCCATCGGGCAGGATAATAACTGGCGGCAAGGCCCAGAATGATGGCCATCGCCAGGGCGCCCGCGGCCAGCAGGGGGTCCAAGGGGATCGCCACATGATGGCCGGCACTGAAGAACGGCAGGGCGATCCACGCCGCCCCGAGACCCACTGCGTATCCCAGCAACCCGGACCCTACCGACACGATTCCCGCTTCCAGCAGAATGATGCGCATCACATGGCTGCTGCGAAACCCGATGGCCCGGAAGATACCAATTTCGGCAGTCCGTTCCCTCACGCTGCCCATTAAGGTTACTAAAACCACCAGAGCCCCGACCAAGGCAACCACCGTGGACAGGGCGTAGGCCGCCTTGCGGAAGTGCTCCAGCGTCTCCATCCGCCCCTGGACGACCTGCTTGATGGCCATCACGTTGGCCCCGGGGATGACCTCGGAAATCTGGCGGACCATCTCCTCAACCGGGCACCCGGCGCAAAGGGCGGTCACCTCGGCCATGGAGACCCGTCCCTGCTTACCCAATAGAGACTGGGCCGTGTCCAGGCGGGTGAAAAGAATCTGGTCGTCCTGGGAGCCCGTGGAATCGAGAAGGCCCGATACCGTCAGTCGTTGCCCCTTGACCTCGATGGGACTGCCCACTTGGAGCCCCAGCTTTTTCGCCGCCTCCGAACCCAGGAGGACGCCGTCCTTTTCCGGGATCGCGCCCTTGAAGGTCCACCAGGGGCGAAGGTATTGATAGACCTTAAAATCCATGCCCGCAACCATGACCCGGCGGCCGGCCACTTCTGCGGCCCCCAAAACCATGGGGCCTACTGCGGCCACGTTAGCCGCATTCTGGATCGTACGAATCCGTTCCAGCTCCTCCTGCCGGATCTCCTGCATGTCGAAAGAAACCCCGCCCAAGGAAAGCCCCCCGTAGGTTAGGGAGAGGTTTTCCGTCTTGGGCACAATCAGTATGTTGGCCCCGTACTCCTCCAATTTCTGATTGATGTCCTGGGTCAGGGCTTCCACCAGGCTTAAGAAAGCCACCACCGAGGAAACGCCCACTAGGAGGCCTATAAGAATGAAGGCCGCCTTGGCTTTCCTTCTTCTTAAATTCTTTACGGCTATATCCCTCAGGGTCATTTCTCAGCCTTTCTTGGGAAAGTTGAAGTATCTTTTTCCTTCCAGGATGTCTTTCACCTGGATCACCACTTTATCTCCCATCAACTCCCGCCTCAACGGTGCCGGGTTGCAACCTCCCCGCAATTCTCCCACGCGGTTCGTGGCGAATCTTCTCCCGCAATTCACGCAAATCATGAAGTCCCCTTTTTGCTTGTACCCTTTCCCCTCCGGCCAGCACACATCGCAGGCATCAAAAGCCGCCCGGATCACGCCGTCAGGGCTTTTCAGGATGAAGTACTTAATGGTGATTCTCTCGCCGGTTTGGTGCTCAAAGAAGCGGGCTTTCCCGTCCTGGAAGGTTTGAACCGGGTAGCTGACCTCGGTAAGGTTACCGGCCGCTGAAGCCTCCCGGGCCCCCCCATTCCAGAGGGAGCCCGCCAGGATTGCCAAAATGAAGAGAGGGACCCAGACTCCCCTCAGCGCCTTCCTGTTTCTCATAAAGCCTACCTTCATGAATCCATTCCTCCTTTGGTTTTCGGGTCAGGAGTTTTCCCGGACCCCTCCATTCTCGTAGGTATAAGATTTAATCGTTTTTCCGTCTTTTTGGATGTCGATTTGGAGATGGCATCCATAATCGATAACCCGGGCGGTAATCTCTTTTTGCCCGGGGTGATTCTTTAAAAAATCTTCGAGGGCCGCCTTTTTGGCTTCTTCTTTCGCAAGGGCCGAATCGCCGCGTGATGAAGGGGGCATCTTACCGCGGCCCTCGCCGGATTTCGGACCGCAACAGCTTCCCCTGATCGCTCTACCCCAAACCGTTTGCTCGAAGGTTGCGGATACTTCGACCCGGGCATTCCGGCGGGCTTGAACCAACCAGGAATCAGGCCTTTTCTCGGAGTCGATTTTTTTTGATCCCCTGGCATTTTTTATCGCGTCGATTAAGAGAATAGTTTTGAGCTGATTTTGGAGGTCCTCTTTTCGCCCTCCGGCCCATTCAAGTTTTTTTAAAAAATCATCCGCCGTCCCAAAAACCTCCCGGGCAACTTTTTCCATCTCCCGCTGGACCCTTTCTTCGGATACCCGGACCCCCAGCCGTCGGGCTTCCTGGCCGATAAGTTTTTCGGCGATCAAAACTTCCAGCACCTCTTCCTTCAAATCCTCCAGGATTCTCTTCCCTCTCTCGCCCGAGAAAACCTTCCTTCCTTGCTGGCGCTCCAGCATGCCCCGAACGCTCCGGAAACGGTCTTCGAATTCGACCTGGAGGATGGCTTCCCCGTTGACAACCGCCGCCGGCTTTCTCCCTCCTTCCGCAAAAAGGAACCCCGGCAGGGAAATCCCCCCATGCCATAAAAGCAATCCGGCCAGAAGGAGGAGCACACCCGAGAAGACAAGGCTGAAGAGCCAAAGGCCTCGGGGCTTGAAGCCTCTCCATTCACGCCGGCACTGGGGGCAATAAATTTCCCCCTCCTCCACCTGCCTTCCGCAATGTCGACAATCCTGAACCCCCAAAAGTCACCCCCGGATAGATTTCCCTCTTCATTCAGCAAGGAGGGTGCCAGTGCGCGAGCATAGAGGTTAATCCCTTAATATTTTTAAAGATTTTTATTGGGCCTGGGTATCTGCGGAGGTTCAGCGCCGATTTGGATGCGATTTTTTTTCGCAGGCTAAGTTCATAGGACAGGGGGATTGGGAATTTTTCCCGCAGGAATCGATTGGATGGGATTTTTATCGAAAATACACGATCCGGGAGAAAGACTATTTCATCGGCGGGGATTCCATGCCATATTCCTTAAGCTTGATCTGGAGGGTCCGGCGATTGATTCCCAGTATTTCGGCGGCACGGGAACGATTCCCGCCCGTGTCTTCCAGCGTCTTGAGGATGAGGGCCCTTTCAACCTCCCCCAGACTGATATTCAAAGGGAGATGGATCCCGGATTCCTCTTTCCCGGGGGAAAGGGCCTGCACCTGGGGAGGAAGGTCCACGGGGGCGATGACCTCCCCCCGCGACATAATGACCGCCCGTTCCATGCAGTTTTCCAGCTCGCGGATATTGCCGGGCCAATCGTATCGCACCAGCAGGTCGAGGGCCCGGGGAGAAATTCCCTTTAGCTCCTTCTTATTTTTCTCCCGGTACAGGCTTAAAAAGTGGGCCGCCAAAGCCGGGATATCATCCCTTCGGGCCCGGAGGGGAGGAAGCAGGACGGGAACGACATTGAGCCGGTAATAGAGGTCTTCCCGGAAGCGCCCTTCCTTAACTTCCCTGCCCAGGTCTTTGTTCGTCGCCGCAATCACTCGAACATCCACTTTGACTGTTCGGGTCCCGCCCAGGAGTTCGAACTCCTTCTCCTGCAGGACCCGGAGGATCTTGGTTTGGGTGGTAGGGCTCATCTCTCCCACTTCGTCGAGAAAAATCGTTCCCCGATGGGCGAGCTGGAACCTCCCTTCCCTCCGGCTGATGGCCCCGGTGAAGGCGCCCCTCTCATGGCCAAAAAGCTCGCTTTCCAGGAGGGTTTCCGGCAGGGCCGCGCAGGAAACCTTGATGAAAGGCTGGCTGGCCCGCCGGCTGTTATGATGGATCGAATTGGCCACCAATTCTTTCCCCGTTCCGCTTTCCCCCAGGATCAGGACCGTGGCATCGGTGGGAGAGACCTGGGCCAGCAGGTCGAAGAGCTCTTTCATCTTCTGCCCCCTGCCGATGATCCTGGAGAAGTCGAAACGGTCACCCAGCCGTTCTTTCAGAACCAGGTTTTCCTCCCTTAGATGGTAGTGCTCCAGGGCCTTTTCGATGAGGATTTTCAGCTCGTCCAGGTCCAGCGGTTTGGTCAAATATTCGAAAGCCCCGGCCTTGAGCGCCTCCACCGCCGTTTTTACCGAGGCATAAGCGGTCATCATCAAAACGGGAACGAAGGGGCTTATTTTTCGGATTTCGGTCAGCGTTTCAATCCCGTCCATGGTGGTCATGCGGATGTCCAAAAGGACCAGGTCGAAAACCTCCTGTTCAACGGCCCGGACCGCCTCCGGACCGTCCGATGCCTCCGCAACCTCATAGCCCTCGTCCTGCAGGACCGCGCGAAGCATCATCCGGTGGCTTGCCTCGTCATCCACAATCAAGATCCTGATTACTCGGTTCATCGCCGCTCTCCAAGGAAAAAAATCGCTTCCTCCTTCGATCTACAACCCGGCAGGTTTTTTTCCATTAGAATGGCAGGGTCACGAAAAAGGTCGTCCCCGCCCCTTCCTGGCTTTCCACCCGGATTCCTCCCCCATGACTTTCCACGATCTGATGAACATTGGCCAATCCCAAACCTGTGCCTTTCCTTTTGGTGCTGAAAAAAGGCTCAAAGACCTTTTCCAGGTCCTCCCGGGGGATTCCCCGTCCCGTGTCGGCAATGGACACCTGAACCCGCTTTTGTCCCTCTTCCTCAACCCGGTTCATCGTGATCCGAAGGCTGCCCCCTGGGTCCATGGATTCCAGGGCATTCAACAACAAGTTGAGAAAAGCCTGGGAGAACTGGTCCCGATCGATCGGAACAAGAGGGAGACCGGGTTCTAAGATTTTTTCCACCCTCACCTTCTTGGCGGTCAACTCCGGCTGCAGGAGGTTCAGGGAAAGGTCCAGGATGCTCTCCAGCGAATGCGGCTCCCGACGGGGCTCTTTGGGCCGGGCGAAATCCAGCAGTTCGGTGATGACCCGGTTCAGCCGGTCCACCTCTTTGATCATGATGGATGCGTATTCTTGGTCCTTTTCCTGCCCCTTGAAGCGTTGGTGGAAGAACTGAGCAAATCCCCGGATGGAACTCAGGGGGTTTCGGATTTCGTGGGCCACGCCGGCAGCCAGCCGGCCCAGGGAGGCCAATCGCTCCCCCCGCCGGACTCTTTCCTGAAGCTCCCGAATCTCCCGCAGGTCGCGCAGCAGCAGGACCGATCCCAGCTCCTGTCCGTTCTCGTCTTTCAGGGGGGCCGCGCTCAGGCTGAGGGGAATGAGCTTTCCCGAAGGCTGCTTCACGTCCATATCCCGGTCGCGGACGATCCCCCCGGGCTTTTCCCCTTGGAGTAGATATTCCACCTTAGGCCCCATGACCTCGGCGATTCCCCGGCCTTTGAATTCCCTTTCCGCCCCCCCCAAAAGATCCGCCGCCCTTCGGTTCAGGGTCACGATTCTTTTCTGGCCGTCTATGGAAATCAGGGCATCGGCCATGCTTTCCACAACGTTCTCCGTGTAGGTTTTCATCCGCGCCAGGGAGCGATCCACCAAATAATAATTCTGCACAATAAAGATGAAATAAAGCGCTCCGCCCCCCAGGATCACCAGGATCCCCCCCATGAGAAGGGCATGATGAATATCCTGTTGCCGCGCCCCTTCGAAGGCTCCCGGTCGAAGGCCGACCAAGATCACTTTGTCCTTCGCCCAATCCTGAAGGGGCTCTTCCCGGGGACCCGCTTTTTCCTCCCCCTCCCGAATCAGGGCCAGGGGGTTCCGGTAGGCAAGCGGACGAAAAGGCGTGATCACCTCGAAGGTCCTTTCCCCCCCGGCGGCCTGCCGATAGCGGGTGATCAGCCCCTTCTCCCTCAACAAAAGAACCAGGGAGGAGGCGTCCCCAACTCTCTCGGCCGTTTCCCCGGAAAGACCCGAGGCCGCAACTTCTCCATGGCCGTCAAAGAGAAGGATGCGGGCAACCGCGGGCTCCCGTGAAAGCTCTTCCACGATCCTCCGGATTCGGGACACATCCGGGCGCGAAGAAGGCGAATCCGCCCGCGCTCCAGCTTCCACGGCGCGGATGATTACCAAGCCCTCCCGCAAGAGAGAGTTTTCCGCTCTTTCCCGGTCCCGGTCGATATTCCGGTATGTGGAAATGGCAATGACCACCAGCAGGGTAAGCACCGTGGCCACAATGATCAGCGCGGGCAGGTAAAGGGATTTATAGGGTCGTCCCGTTTTCATTCGGAAACCCTTCTGGGAAATCGCTCCGACCGATTATCCCCATCCCCTTGTGGGCGGATTTCTTTCATACGGCCAAATCCGATGACTGCATAAAAAGTAAAGAATACTCCCTCCCCTTTGATGGGAGAAGGTTGGGGGGGTGATGAACAGAAGAATTTCAATGCCCTATTAACCCCCCTCCCCTTCATCCCCTTCCACCAGGAGAGGGAAAATTTTCTATTAACGAAAGGGTCAAATTTCGGATTATTAAGAAGTATGGAGGTAATTCCATTATAACTGGGAATGGAGATTCTTAAAATAGATTCGCGGGGTGAAAGGGGCGCGGATATTCTTCGACTATTGGGTTATCACGAAGATCGCACTCAAGGCGAAAAAATTCGGCCAGAAGGGAACTTTTTTCCTTCTGCCCAAGGAATGGACCTCCTTGACTTTCAGGTTCTTCGCGTGGCAAAAGTCCTCAAAATCACGAATGCTTAAAAAGCGGAGGTTGGGGGTGTCGTACCAGCGATAAGGAAGGGAGGGAGTAATGGGGGCCCTTCCCCCGAAAAACAGCATCCAACGGGCCTTGAAGTAAGCAAAATTGGGGAATCCCACGATGATTTCCTTCCCG
Source organism: Syntrophaceae bacterium (assembly GCA_013388675.1). Lineage (GTDB taxonomy): Bacteria > Desulfobacterota > SM23-61 > SM23-61 > SM23-61 > SM23-61. The sequence goes on from JACAEW010000175.1 coordinate 20,669, forward strand.
ATGCGCAAAGCCTCATGGATGAGCGAGTCAATCTTCTTCACTTCCTGCAGGCTCTGGTTCAGGATGACGTAATCAAAAGAACGGTCCGGATATTCCGTCAAACCCGCCTCAAGGTCCCCATGAAACACGCTCAAGCCTCGCTTCACGCATTCATAGATGGCCGATTCGTTCAACTCGATTCCCTGGACTTGGGCCCCTTTTTCCCGCGCCAGGAGGTAGAGAAGGTCCCCGTTCCCGCACCCCAGGTCCAGGACGCGCGATCCCGGTTCGATCATCCGACAGATGGTCCGATGGTCGAGGCGAATCCCTTTAGGTTTCATCGCTGCCCGCTACCCGGTACCCGTTGAACGTTTTATCCAAGAAATGCTGAATCAGGGTTGTCTGCTCCTCTACTTCCAGGAGAAAGGCGTCATGACCGTAGGTCGAGGGCAATTCGCAGTAAGTAGCATCCGCCTGTTTCATTTTTAGCTCCCGCACGATTTCCTGCGACTGGGAGGATGGGTAGAGCCAATCCGACTTGAAGGAGATGACCAGAAAGCGGGTGGAAGGCACTTTGCCGTTCGGAATCAGCCGTCCCCCGGAAAGGTCGAAGTAATCCATGGCCTTGGTGATGTAAAGGTAGGAATTCGCGTCGAAGCGTCGCACGAAGTTGTCGCCCCGATGGCGTAAATAACCCTCCACCTCGAAATCGGCGACAAAATCGAAGTTGTACTGCCCGTTTCGAAGCTTGCGCGAAAACTTTTCCTCCATGGACTGATCGCTCATGAAAGTGATATGCCCGATCATGCGGGCCACGGCCAGCCCTTTCTCCGGCTGCCCCTGCTCGTAGTATTGGCCCTTTCGCCAGGCGGGATCGGCCATGATCGATTGCCGCACCACCTCATCGAAAGCGATCTGCTGGGGGGAATGCTTCAGGGCCGTGGCGATGGGAATGGCCGAGCGGACCCTCTCTCCGTGGGAGGCCACCCATTGAAGCGCCTGCATGCCCCCCATGGACCCCCCGGTTACGCACAGAAGCTTATCAATTCCCAAATGGTCCACCAGGTGCCGTTGCGCTTCCACCATGTCGGCGATGGTGATAACCGGGAAATCCAGAGCATAGGGCTTTCCCGTCCGGGGATTCAGGGAAGAAGGCCCCGTGCTTCCTTTGCATCCCCCGAGAACATTCGAGCAAATGACGAAAAAGCGGTCCGTGTCGAAGGCTTTGCCCGGGCCGATCATGACATCCCACCATCCGGGCGTTGAATCCCCCTCGTGGTAACCCGCGGCGTGGGCATCGCCGGAAAGAGCGTGGGCCACCAGGATGACATTAGACTTGTCCTGGTTCAAGGTCCCGTAAGTTTCATAGGCCAGGGTGACCGGGCCCAGCGTGCGTTGGCATTCCAAAACCAGCTCCTTCGGCGGTTCCGCGAAAGTATAGGATTTTGTCTTCACCCTCCCGACGTTTCCCTTGCGATTCATTCGATCTTGCAACTCCCGGGGATGGAATTATGGGAATCCTTCAGCCGGTAGGGGCGACTCGGCGGCTCGCCCCTCCACCGCCCCTCAAAGGGCCGGGATTACTTCCCGGCCTTTTCCAATGCTTGTTCGATATCGTTCAAGATGTCGTCGATGTGCTCCAGTCCGACGGAGAGGCGTATGAAATCCGGGGTGACCCCCGTGGCCAGCTGCTCCTCCGGAGAAAGCTGCTGATGGGTCGTGGCCGCCGGCTGGATGGCCAGCGTCTTGGCGTCTCCCACGTTGGCCAGGTGGGAAATCAATTCGAGGGAATCGATAAATTTTTTCCCCGCCTCGACTCCCCCCTGGATGCCGAACCCCAGGATAGCGCCGGCTCCCCTGGAAAGGTATTTCTTCACCCGCTCTCTTTCTGGGCTGGAATCCAGGCCGGGATAGTTGACCCAGCTCACCTTGGGATGTATCTTCAAAAATCGAGCCACCGCCAGGGCGTTCTCGCAATGGCGGGGCATGCGCAGATGGATCGTTTCCAATCCCTGGAGAAAAAGAAAGGCATTGAAGGGTGACATGGCCGGTCCCAAGTCCCGCAGCAGGGTTACCCTTGCCTTAAGGATGTAAGCCAGGTTGCCGAGGGGCTTCAAGGCCTCGACGAATCGAATTCCGTGATAACTGGGGTCCGGGTCGGAAATTAAAGGAAACTTGCCGTTGGTCCATTCGAATTTACCCGAGTCCACGATCAGGCCCCCGATCGAGGTCCCGTGACCGCCGATGAATTTCGTGGCCGAGTACACGACGATATCTGCGCCGAAATCCATGGGCCTCATCAGGTACGGAGAGACGGTATTATCCAGAACCAGGGGGATACCGTGCTGGTGGGCGACGCGGGAAAGGCCTTCGAGGTCGGCCACATCGAGCTTTGGATTTCCGACGGATTCCGCATAAACCGCTTTGGTCCTGGGGGTCACGGCCTTGCGGACCGCCTCCAGGTCATTGGACGGAACAAACCTCACGACGATTCCGAGCCTGGGAAAGGTGTAATGAAAGAGGTTGTAGGTCCCCCCGTATAGGTTGTCCGCGGACACGATTTCATCCCCGGCGCGGGCGATCGTTAAGAGGGCCAGGGAAATGGCCGCCTGGCCGCTGGCCGTGGCCAAGGCCCCGATCCCCCCGTCCAGGAGGGCAACTCTTTTCTCCAGGACCTCGTTGGTGGGATTCATAATCCGGGTGTAAATGTTCCCGAACTCCTTCAGCCCAAATAGATTCGCCGCATGATCAGAATCCTTGAACTGGTAGGAGGTGGTCTGATAAATGGGAACCGCCCGGGAACCGGTTGCGGGATCGGGTTCCTGCCCCCCGTGCAAGGCCAGCGTTTCAACCCGCAAATGCCTATCGTTCTTGCTCATCCTTCTCTCCTTGTTCTGGTTCGTATCGGCCATAAGGGGAATGGTTCCGGATTCCATTCCTCACCCCCGGCAAAAAAAGCCCCTTCTTGGCTTTTCAGAAGGGGCGATTTCTCTCCCCCGCCTTATCTTCCAGGGTAGGCTCACCTTGCTGGAATGAGCACCAGCATTCCCTCTCATCCGGAACCGGTTGCTGTGGCTTCTTCGGGCCAGTCCCTCCGCCCCTCTGGATAGCAGGCTAGGTTACCCAACGAATCCTTGTAGGTTCATCCCCGTTTTTTTCCCGGATGAAGTCCCTCCCGGAAGTTGCCTTTCTGGCTCCCGAAGCTATTTCCCCTTCACGGCCCGCGAAAAAATTTCGCATTTTCTGCAGACCTTCATCTTTTGGGACCAGCTTCCCTGGCTCTTTCCCAGGCAGATGGTCCCGTTGATAAACCAGCACCACTGGCCCAGATTGAATTCCCACGCCGGGCAAGCTTCCCGACGTTCCGATGAGCAGCCCCGAATATCCCAGCAGGGACGGGATTTGCGGGTCCCCGGCTGCCGGCTGGATAGCAAGAAGAGGGCCTGGCGTTCGATATGCACGGGCACCTTTCGCCATCCCTGTTCAAAGCTCTGAACGGCCTTCAGGGAGGTGCCCAGGAGCTGGGCCATCTGGCTTTGGGTCTTCTGGAGTCTTTGCCTCAGGGATCCGAACTCTTTCGCGTCCAACCGCTCTCCGAATCGAAAAATAAAAAACTGCCTGTTGATTTATGTACCACATTGTGGTATTCTGAGTCAAGGAATTTTTTGGGGGCAAATAACGGAGGAGAAATTATACCCATGGACAAGAGGCCGATGGAAAGGGCGAGGGATTTTTCCTTCGAACGAATCTCGGAGCCCAGGCCCTTTGACCGGGAACTGAACCTCAAGGGGAAAATCTGCCCCTATACCTTCATCGAATCCCTGCTTACTTTGGAGGAGATGGAGCCCGACGCAGTCCTGCGGGTCATCGTGGACTATCCCCCGGCGGTCTATGACGTTCCGCGAAGCCTAAAGAATGAGGGATACGAAATCCTCGAAGTGAGCCCTTTAAATGAAACCGATTGGGCCATCGTGGTCAAAAACAAAGAATTGGAATAGGACCGGATGAAATTTTCCGAAGAACAGGTCCAGCGTTATTCTCGTCAGATCATCCTGCCCGGAATTGGCGGAAAGGGTCAGAGAAAACTGGCCGAAGCCCGGGTATTCATCATGGGCGCGGGCGGGTTGGGTTCTCCCGCAGCCCTGTATCTGGCGGCGGCGGGTGTGGGGACCATCGGGCTGGCGGATTTCGACCGGGTGGAACTCCATAACCTCCAGCGGCAGATCCTGCACCGAACCGCGGATGTGGGCCAGCGGAAGGTCGAATCCGGCCGGAAGACCCTGGAAAGCCTGAACCCGGAAGCGAAGGTTCGAACCTATTCCGACCGCGTGACTTCCGCCAACGTTCGAGAGATCCTCCGCGATTACGATCTGGTCCTGGACGGCAGCGACAACTTTCCCGCCCGCTTTTTGATTAACGATGCCTGCTTTTTCGAGAAAAAAACCCTAATCTCCGGGGCCATCCTGCGGTTCGATGGCCAGCTCAGCACCTTCAAACCCCACGCCGGAGGACCCTGCTATCGTTGCCTCTTCCCCCAACCTCCCCCGCCGGGCATTGTCCCGAGCTGCCAGGAGGCAGGAATTCTCGGGGCAGTAGCGGGGACGATCGGCGTCCTGCAGGCGAACGAAGCGCTCAAGGAAATCCTGGGGATCGGAAAATCCATGGCCGGAAGACTCCTCCTGTTCAATGCCTTGAGTTTATGTTTCGACGAAGTGAAGCTTCTGCCCAACCCCACCTGCCCCCTTTGCGGCCAGAACCCCACCATTCGAGAGTTGATCGATTACCCCTTAAGCTGCCAACCTTGATTCCCGGGATGGGTTTTCTCAAACCCCTTCTCCCGGCCCTTGGTCAAGCGAAACATTCTCCCTGCAACGTCCTCCCTTATCAAATTCTTGGTTCCGGGATCGAAGCCGATCGACAGCGCAATAGCCTCCGGGTAACGAAAGAGATTGAAAGGGGGGCCCATTGGTGGTATTCTGGCAAACGAATTCATGGCATGCAAGGGAGGTATTCCAATGCTCCGGTTACGAATCAAACTTCTCGCTTTGTCGGCTCTGCTATTCCTGGGTATCGGTCTCTGTGAGCAGGGAACCGCTCAAACCCTGACCGAAGACGAGAAGAACAACATCACCATCTACCAGAAAGCCAGCCCCAGCGTGGTGAACGTCATCAGCACGGTGATCACCCGGGATTTCTTCTTGAACCCCATTCCGCGGGAGGGAAGCGGGTCCGGCTCCATCATCGATGCCCGGGGCCACGTCCTGACCAACAACCATGTGATCCGGGACGCCCGGAAGCTCGAAGTGACCCTTGCCGATGGAAGCAAATGGCCGGCCAATCTGGTGGGAACCGACCCGGACAATGACCTGGCGGTGATTAAAATGGATGCCCCCACGGACAAACTGAGACCCCTTCCCCTGGGGGATTCGCAAAAGCTCCAGGTGGGCCAGAAGGTCCTGGCCATCGGAAATCCCTTCGGCCTCGGCCTAACCCTGACCACGGGGATCATCAGTTCCCTGGGCCGGAACATCCGCTCGGAAGTGGGAACGATGATCGAAGACCTCATCCAAACCGATGCTTCCATCAACCCGGGAAACTCCGGGGGCCCGCTCCTGAATTCGCAGGGCGAGATGATCGGCATCAACACGGCCATCATCAGCCCCACGGGGGCCAGCGTGGGAATCGGCTTTGCCATTCCGGTCAATACCGCCAAGCGGATAATTCCCGAGCTGATCGCCAAGGGGTACGTCAGTTACCCGTGGGCCGGAGTTTCGGTACAACCGCTCTTTCCGGAATTGGCCCGGTTTCTCAAGCTGAAGGTGGAGAGGGGGGCCATGGTAATTGACGTGACCGCGGGCGGACCCGGGGAGAAGGCGGGCCTCCGGGGGGGGGACCGGACGATCCAGGCCCGTAACCTGCAGGTTATCGTGGGGGGGGACGTGATTACCCAAGTGGATCAGCGCGAAGTGAAAGACGCCGACGACCTGATCAAATACATCCGCGAGCGCAAGCCGGGGGATGCGGTAACGCTGAGAATCCTCCGGGACGGGCAGTTCAAGGATATCAAAATGACCCTGGCGGAGAGACCGAGAACGACCCGGAGGTAACGGGCTTCACCTCATCGAAAACCCTCCGTTGATGGAAATGGTTTGCCCCGTGATCCAAGAGCACCGGTCGGAGCACAGGAAAACGATCATGCTGGCGATATCGGCGGTCTCCCCCAGGCGCTTGATGACGTACATTCTCAGCCATTTCTCTTCCACCTCGGGCGTCAGGTACGAAGTCATGGGGGAGTGCACAAAGGCGGGGGCAACGGCGTTGACCGTAATATTGTCCCGCCCCAGGTTCTTGGCCAGGGACTTGGTTAGGGCGATCACCCCGCCCTTCGAGGCCGCATAAACCTCCAGGCCCTTTTCTCCCGAAACCCCGGCCTCCGAGGCGAGGTTGACGATCCTCCCGCTTTTTTTCTCCCGCAGGATGGGCATTACCGCCCGGGAACAAAGAATGGTGCCGACGAGGTTGATGTCGAGGACCTTCTGCCAATCCTCCCGCCTGGCCGTCTCCAGAGGATTGAGGCCTCCCCCGATTCCCGCGCTGTTGACCAGAAAATCGATGGTCCCGAAATGGGCCCTGGCTTCCTCGGTCATTCGGCTCACCTGGTCTTCCCGGGTCACGTCGCACACGATTCCCTGAACTTCCCCTCCCCTTTCCCGCAGCGACCGGACCGTCTTCTCGATTCGGTCGCGATTCAAATCGATAACCAGGACTCTGGCCCCTTCCTCGACAAAAAACTCCGCCGTTTTTTCCCCGATACCCGAAGCTCCCCCGGTAATGAGAGCTACTTTCCCGTTGAGGTGCAGGTCCATTTCTCCCCCCCTGAAAATCTTTGGCCCTTTCCCAGGGCATCGGCCGCAAGAAGAATCTCAGCCTATGTTTTCGTACCAAACCCATTCTTGGATGTCAATGGCCGTTGAAAAAAAGGCAGATTTTGGATACGATTAAAAAAAGTTTGATCTTTTGCCGACGGTCGAATCCCTTTTCGATTTCCTCTTCCAACAGGGAGAAAAGACCGGGGGTTCATTCCATCACCCTAGACACTCTGTTTTGCCTACAAAAATCGGAGGCCGGCAAGGATTTCTAAGCCGGCGATTCCGAATGATGAATGGGGTAAGTCAAACGAGCTTTTTTTCGTTCGATTGGAAAGAAGCCAAATGTTACCGGGATCACCCTTCATATTCCTTGGCTCGAAAGCCCCCCGTATATTGCCGCCGCTCCATCGGGGCTACACCCTGATCGAGATCCTTATCGTCCTGACCATTCTGGGCGGGCTCGTGGCCATTGCCAGTCTGATTTACTCGGAGTATCGAATCAAAGCGAGTGAAACGGTCGCCCAGGAAGATTTGCGGCAAGCTTACACTTCGGCCGTGAACTTTTTCAACGATTCTCCCCGAAGCGTCCTCACTCGGGGCGACCTGGATAAATACGGGTTCCGAAGCTCGCCCCGAACGGAAATCCGGGTCGTGGACGGCAGGCTGGACCGCTTGCTTCTTGTCGCTCGCTCCACCCATCCGGGGTCAAGAGTGTTCATGGTTGAGGGACCGGTAAGCGTTCTCGCCGGGGGCAAGGACCCTTTGGGTCCCGTTGACGGGCCCGGGGGTTCGGGGCATAGCAGTTCGTCCCCCGGGGCCCCCGAGGGAACGCAGGATAAGACCGTTGCGGGCGCATGGATTCAACCGCTCAATAAAAGCGGGCGGGACCGATGTAATGAAAAAGCCAAAACGGAACTGATAGAGGCTTTCGGTGCGGCCCAAAAATTTTTCCAGGCCGACCCCGGAGGTTCGATCACGAAGGATATCCTTATCAATTTTGGATACCGCCCCAGCGGAGAAGTCAACCTCTGGGTCATCAACGGCGCCCAAGCCACCCTCGAATTATCGGCCACCTTCAACATTCCCGGGGCTTCAAATTTCAAGATCGATTCCGCAGGCGCCATCAGGGAAGGTTGAAAGACCTTCTTCCCATCCATCCCTCCGGAATTGCCCGGAGAAATGGGGGGGTGCTGATTCGCCGAGCCCAATTCCCCGCCGGTCCAAACCCGAAGGGAGGTCCTTACTGCCTTTCAGGGGGTTGACATCCAGCGCTTCCTTACATAAACTTCGGGAATAGCACGTCCGAGATTGATTCCTCCAAAGGAGGCACGATGGGGAATCCCAGGGATTTTATCGGCGGATCAAAATGGAATTTAGATACCCCTTGTTTGGTCATCGACCAGGATGTCCTCGAGCAAAACCTACAGAACATGCAGGCTCACCTGGCCTCCTTCGGCAAGGGACTGCGCCCTCATGCCAAGACTCACAAATGCTCAATCATCGCCAGACAACAAATGGCCGCCGGGGCGGTGGGAATCTGCGTGGCCAAAGTATCGGAGGCGGAAGTCCTGGTGAAGGCCGGTTTGCGGGGGGTTCTGATCACCTCTCCCGTGGTCACCGACCAGAAGATCGTCGCCCTCATGGAATGCCTCTTTCGCGACCCGGACCTCATGGTCGTCGTGGACCATCCCACCAACGCCCGCATGCTGAATGAAGCGGCCCGAAAGCAGGGCAGCCGTCTTTCGGTGCTGGTGGATTTGGACCCGGGCATGGGGCGCACCGGCGTGCCTTTCCGGGAGGGCCTCGCCCTCGGCCAATGGATCCACAGTCTCCCGGCCATGCGGCTGCGGGGGGTCCAGTGCTACGCCGGGAGTGTTCAACACATCCTCAACTTCGAAGAAAGGAAGGACGCTTCCTTGGGTTGGATGGGTCAGGCGGCCGAGGTGTTTCGTCAATTCCGGCAAAACGGGCTTCCCGCCGAGGTTTTCTCCGGGAGCGGAACAGGGACCTACGAGATCGACTGCCAGGTCCCCGAGCTCACCGACCTCCAGGCCGGGTCCTACACCCTGATGGATACCGAATATCTTCAAATCGGCTGTTCCCGGAACCCCCAGAAATTCGAAAAATTCCCCCCCGCCCTCACCCTCCTGACTGCGGTAATCAGCTCCAATCATCCCGGCTATTTCACCGTGGACGCGGGGTTGAAGGCCCTCTACCACCATGGGGGGATTCCCTCGGTCATTCACCCCCAAGGTCTCGGCCTGACCTACGAATGGCGGGGAGATGAACACGGCAAGGTCTCTCTTCCGGCCCCCGGAAAAAGGTTCGAAATCGGGGAAATCCTGGAACTCGTCGTTTCCCACTGCGACCCGACGGTAAACCTTTTTGATTATTTTTACGTCGCCCGGGGTGAAACGGTGGTGGATGTATGGCCCATCGATCTGCGCGGTAAGTGTCAGTAAGCGGGAAAAAGACTAAAAACGTGGAATGGAATCATTCCACCAGGAAGGCAAGATACCATGGTTCTTTTTCTTTAATTCCGCCTCCAGAGTTATGACCTGCCCCCCGAACCGGTTGAACTCTTCCCACGCTTTTTTCTTCCCTTCCCGGTCTCTTCTCGAAGAGGCCTCCAGGTATCTCCGGTAAGCCCGTTCGAATTGTTCGAGGTAGTAGGCTTTCTGCCTTTGGTAATACTCGGCGCTGCCCTCGCGGAGGCCATCGGGGAAGGAGGATCCTTCCGCCGGGGGAACCTTTCCCGTCGGGTTCAGCGCAGCCCGTGGCGCCGCCGGGGCATTCTCCGGCTTCCGGGTAAGCGTATGTTCTTCTCCATCGGCAAAGCGGCCCGGGGATTTCCTTTCCACCTCCGTGATGGAGAGCAAATCCTTCTTGGGCAGGGAAACGACTCCGCCCGGCCATTGAAATTTGATTTCTTCCTTTTCCTCCCAGAATCGGGCGGTCTCCACCGTTCGGCCATTCTTCAGCTGAAGGATATAATCGGCCAACGCAGCAAGAGGGAAGAAAAAGGTCAGGAGAATAACTAACGCGGCGGATAACCCCCTCATTTCTTCTCCTTTTTTACTCCTCCCGATCGCCCCAGGTCCCCTTCGGGTGATTCGGAGAAGACCTCCCTTCTCCCCAGGCTTACCGGCGGGAGATGATTCGTCTGATCGTGAACCGCACGGCTGCAGAAAAGGATGTTCACACCGCCTTCCACCAGGCCCAAGGAAGCCATTCCTCCCGCCATGACTGCGCCGGTCACGTTTTTATCGCCGCCGCCGGTAAAGGTAATCGATCCGGTGACGAGGATGATCCCGTACCATTGAAACCCGCCGTGAACGAGAAAGTCGCCTTCAACGGCAAGGACCCCGCACCCGCGCGAACCCGCGCAAAGCCTCACGTAGGTGCCGTTGGTGTTGAAATAAACTATATTTCGGAACGTGCGGTCCGAAGGGTCGTGCTGGGTGCGTCCTGCCGCAGGGACCCCCCAGTCCCTGCTTGGAAGGGTGGCGCTGTTCACGTTGTACTGGAAGTTGGCTCTTTTCTTGAACCGGTTCACCAGGTATTGAACATCGATATTCGAGGGCGAATACTCGACTATGGCCGAAGGGAACCCTCCCACGGAGGGGTTCCCGTTCAATCTCACCCCCTCCATGCTGAGGACCCCGGGGAGAGGAAGGTTTCCGCAGCGGTCGAACCCTTGAACGAAGGTGGAAGCTCCCTGGATGCTGGTCTCTCTTTTGGCGTAAAGGGCTGCCAAGGCGTTGATGCGCGGCGCCAGTGCCGCTTCGATCTGCAGCCTTTGGGGGGTGGCGCCGTTCTCCCCGTACGCTTCTGAGGTGATGACGTAAATGCCCTCTCCCTCGGCCGTATTCTCTTCCGGCCGGCCGTCCTTATCGCTATCCCCCCATTTTAAGACCTTTCCGGAGCCATCGACCTTGTGACGGATAGTCACCACATAATCCAGGGCCGAATCCCGTCGATCGTACCGGTAGTGGTTGCGGTTGTGGCTTTGATACCCCTTCTCGATGGTTTGGGCCTCCGTGCCGATGAAGGCCGTCCAGTTTGGGTTGGAGGGATCGGGGTCATGAATGGATAACCCGCTGGCCCCGGCTTGAAGTCGGGACCGGGCGTCCAGGAGACCGGCCTCCGCCGCGCGATATAAATTCTTCTCCCCCTTTTTTCCCGGGGCGAAGCGCATTCCTAGGGATGGGTCTTTGCTCCGCGCGGTGGAATGAACCACCGAGCAGACCATGGAGCCGAAGCCCAGCAGGACCAAAGAAAGGACAAAGAGAGCGGCCAGCATCTCGATGGGAGTGAACCCTGATCTTTTATACGGATTCTTCATGGATTTCTCATCCCCGGGCAGTTCTCTGCGGCCCGTCAAGATAAACCCGTCTTGTTTTCCGCTTTGATTTTTCGGTAAAGGGAGCAGCAATTTCAATGCCAGAGGATTATCCTGTTGCCCGGAGGAAGAGTTGTTTAGGGGAAGTTCCTAAGGAAGGGAAGTTGAAATCCCTCCAAAGGTTTAACGAGGACTACCTTCTCCTAGAAAAGGCGGGGGGGAGATATTTCTGGGAGGCCTTCGTCCAAACAAGTGAAACTTACAAGGGGGCGGATTTCAAACGGTTACCTGGAAACAAGGGAGGGGCATGAATGTCGCAACTGGGGAAGTTGAATCTTTTCCGGCACGCGCAAGGGCATTGAAAAGGGGAACTTTTTCCGATCCTTTGCGGGAAGGTCCACAAAGGGGGGGGTGGGGGGGGGAAGGGTGACCCCTCCGGGGCATCACTCCCGGGGGTCTTTGCGAGGCTTCATCCGGTCCACATGGTCATACACATTTTTGAAGATATCGATCCACCGGGCGCGGAACTTGTCGAAAAAAAGCCGTTCCCCTTTAGAGGCTAAAAGCTCCTCCAGCATGATGTAACATGAAGTGAGGTTTGAAGAAATGATGATCTTTCGCAATTCATCGGTCTCTGCTGACAGGGGTTTTAGCTTCATCTTTTACCTCTCCTTCGCGCGGCTCGTGGGGAAAATGAAATGGAAAATGGGGAAAAAGAGGAATCCCCAAAATTCCTTTTGAATCAGATTTTTTTTATTAAACAACAAAAAACCATTTTGATCAAGGGAAGAAATTTTTTTCGGGAGAAGTTTCTACCCTCCGCCGCCGAGTCCTTGCCCGGATTCCGGGAGGAAAAAAAGGATTGCCGACCGGCATGAATTTCCTACCTTAAAAAATAGGGGATGAGTTATGATGAAAATAGCAATCATTCCAGGAAACCACTACCCCACATGGAAAGGAGACCTTATGGCCCATTTTTACACCGACAACTCCCTCTCCATCGGAAACACCCCCCTGGTCCAAATCAACCGGATGAACGCTCATGGAAAAGCATTGGTGTTGGCCAAAATTGAAGGGCGAAACCCGGCCTATTCGGTCAAGTGCCGGATCGGGGCAAGCATGATTTGGGATGCCGAACAAAAAGGCCTTCTCCGCCCGGGAATGGAAATCATCGAGCCCACGAGCGGCAATACCGGAATCGCCCTGGCCTTCGTCTCCGCCGCCCGCGGATATCCTCTCACCGTCACCATGCCCGAGACCGTCTCGCTCGAGCGCCGGAAGGTGCTGGCGGCCTTCGGGGCGCAAATCGTCCTTACGCCCGGAGCCAAAGGCATGACCGGCGCGGTCCAGGAGGCGGAACGGATTCGGCAATCGAACCCCAGGGCCTTCATGCCCCAGCAATTCCAGAACCCGGCCAACCCGGACATTCATTTCCGGACCACCGGGCCGGAAATATGGGAACAAACCGGGGGCCGGATCGACGTGCTTGTTTCCGGCGTGGGCACGGGGGGAACCATTTCGGGAATCTCCCGGTTTATCAAGAAAGAAAAAAAGCACTCCCTCCTTAGCGTGGCCGTGGAGCCCCGGGAAAGCCCGGTCATCACTCAGCGTCTGGCCGGACAAGAACTCAAACCGGGACCCCACAAGATTCAGGGCATCGGCGCGGGTTTCATTCCCGATACTCTAGACCTTTCTATCCTAGACCGGGTCGAGCAGGTGAGCAGCGATGAGGCCATTGACCATGCCCGCAGATTGGCCCGGGAGGAAGGGATCCTTGCGGGAATCAGCTGCGGAGCGGCTATGGCCGCGGCCCTCCGCCTGGCCGCCGAAAAGGAATTCGTCGGGCGCACCATTGTGGTCATTCTCCCGGATTCCGGAGAAAGATACCTGAGCGGAGTTCTTTTCGAAGGACTTTTCGACGAAAAGGGGTTGCCGAAGAAATAAGGCCTTGGCGAAGGCGGCATGGGGAAAAGGGTTTTATTCCTCCGCGATCCGGGGATTCGAACCCGGAAGGGAAGGAAGCCAGGATTTGGCGCCCAGGTCTTGAATCCTGCCAAGTCACACAACCGCTCCCTCTCCCAGGGGACGGTTTTCCAAAATCCTCCGGGGACTGAAGCAGGCCAAATCAAGGGTGGGCGTCTTTTTTAGAATCAACTCGGCCAGGTGCCGGCCGGCGGCTGGAGCCTGCTGCAGGCCATGGCCGGAGAAGCCGTTGATCAGGAAAAACCCATCCAATCCTGGCCAGGCGCCGAGGATCGCGTTGCGGTCCAGGCGATTGACTTCGTAAAGGCCGGCCCAACCCCGGACCAATTTCAGTTTCTCGAAGGCCGGGACGATCGGCACCAATTCGGGCCAAAGCTCTTCGGTAAATCGCTTCCACTCCCAGCGGAATCCAAACCCTGTTTCGTCCTCCTCCATGGATTTTCCAACGAGAAGAAGTCCCCCTGTCTCGGAACGAAAATACAGCCCGGAAGGGGCAATAACCAGGGGAAGCGGCCGATCAAAGGATTTTTCGGGCTTGACGGCAAAGACCTGCCGATTGACCGGAGAGAGGGGAAGCTCAAACCCGGCCATGCGCGCCACTTCAGCGCCCCAGGGCCCGGCTGCATTAACCACAATTTCCGAATTCAGCACCCCCCCGGAAGCAAGGCCAACGCCGGCGACTTTTCGGCCCGATTTCTTCACCTCCACGGCTTCCTCGGGGAAGTAGCGAGCGCCGAGGGAGATGGCCTTTTTGCGAAATCCCATGAGGACCCCGTAAGGGTCCAGGTATCCATCCTTGGGCCCAAAGGTCCCTCCCACGAAACCATCGGCCCGGAAAAGGGGGAATTCTCTTTGGATTTTTTCGGGGGTCCACCACTCCACTTCACCGCCCAATCCCTTTTGCAAAGCCAGGCCTTGCTCCGCGGCCGCCCTTCCCGGTTGATCTATCAAGAATAAATATCCGGCCCTGCGATAATCGATCGAAGGCCTCTCGCCTTCCACCGCCATATCCTCTTCAAAACGGGAAAAGAATTCCTGCCCGTAAAGGGACATTAGGATGTTCTCTTTCAGGCTGAATTGGATTCTGACCCCGCCCAGGGACAAAGAGGTGGAAGATCGGGTGTAAGTGGGGTCTCGTTCCAATACGCCAACCTTGAGTCCCGTCTCGGCGGCCAAAAGATGATAGGCCACCGACGACCCCATCACCGCACCACCGATAATGAGGACATCAAAATGATTGGTTTTCATGGGATTCCTGCGCCGCCTCCGTTATGGCCAAATAATGCCCGGTTCGTTTCCTATTTCCCGGTCAGCCGGGCCAAAAAAGGACCGCTTTGGAGCATCCTTAAAAAATGCTTCCACCAGCCCAGTATAGCATTTCTCCGGGGGAAGAAAATCCGAATTCCCGGGGGGGCTGGAGATCGTATGGATTTGAAGCTCATCTAAACAATGAAAGGGGTTTAATGGATTAGAAGGGAGGGAATGAAGATGGAAAAAATGCAAGTGAAGAGCCTGAACACCCCGGAAGAGGTCAGGACCTTTGACAAAGGAAAGCTCGAATTGGTCAAAGTGAATGGAGCTTTGATCGGAAGGGCCGTTTTTCAACCCGGATGGAAATGGTCCGAATCGGTAAAGCCCATCGCCAAGACCAAAAGCTGCGAAGCTCCCCATTTCCAATACCACCTTTCGGGAACCCTAAGACTGCGCATGGATGACGGTACTGAAAGGGACCTGAAAGCGGGCGACGTTTCCTACCTGCCCTCGGGCCATGACGCCTGGGTGGTTGGAAACGAGCCCGTGGTGGTCGTGGATTTTCAAGGCATGGTCGATTATGCCCGGGAGGCCGCGAAAAAGTGATGGACCGCCTCAAGAATCCGGGCGGCCCGATGGCGGTAAGTATGGTTAGCCAAAATTCGGTTCCGTGGAGCGGGTGCGTTCCGCTTATGCTTTGGGAGGGAAAGGATTTCTTTTTTCCTTTCCAGAGCTTCGTTTATGGTCCTGAAGGAAAAGACTGCATCCTCCAAGTCAAAAAATTCATTCAGCTCCGGAGAATGCTCGGCGAGCACCGGGACAGAGCATGCGGCGGCATCAAAAATTCGTTGGGTCAGCCCCGTCCTGCTCTGGGCCTGCCGGGTCTCCAGGACAAAAGAGCTTGCGTTGTAAATCCTGCTCAAGCCTGGCCCATAGAATGCTTCCCCGCAATAAATATTTCCCGCAATCTCTTTCCATGCCCGGTTTCCGAAAACCCCTCCCCCTTCACCGATCACCGCTGAAACGATCTCCTTTCTTTTTATCCGGCCGAGTGCGTGAGCGGCGCTGTGTGCCCATAGGCACGCAAGGGGATTCTCCGGCAAAGAAACCGAAGGGATTCCTTTTTTTTCCTCCAAGAAATTTCCGATGAGTTTATGGCCGACCTGACTTAAGTCACTTTTCCATAACTTCCATAGGGCTAAAATCTCTTCCTCGAAGCCCGGGGAATTCATGATCGCCTCATCGAGAATCCGATTCGGATGGGCCGTGGACCCCACAAATACTCCGCCGGGAAAAAGCATCGGGGAGTGGTCGGCCCCCGGGGTCAACACCCCGGGGTCCGAGGCCAAGGGAAGGTGGATGGGGGGGATGCCCTTCCATGAACCCCGGGCACCGATTTCCCGGGTCAATTCTCCATCCCAACAAAACACGATCGTCCGGTTTGGTTCGCAGCACTCCGGAAAAGCGAACCCATGGGGATCGTCCACAAACCAAATTATCCAATTATTTTTTAATATTATATGTAAATCATTAATTATTTCTCTCATTTTTTCATCGCGGGGCAGGTCGAGGGAAAAGAGACACGACCGCCCTTTCGAGGCAAGAGGCTTCAGGGTCCGTATTTCTCTGAGCCCCTTAGGGAAAGGGAGATTTATAACTTCCTGCCCGAGGGAACGGAAGGCTTTCACCATGGAGGCATGAATAAAAGGAATTACGTATCCCTCGGGTTTTAAGGCCAGGATTCGCATTCGGGTGCGCCTCAAAATTGTTTTTGGGAAAAGGTTCGAGGATTGGGGGGACCGGTCCCGCCTACACGATCAAGCATTCCGGCGGGCGTCCTTCCAGGATATCCCGGGCCTGCCTGGCTACGGCATCGGAAAGTCGATCTCCCGCCTCCTGGCTCAGCGCTCCCATGTGAGGAGAAAGAATGACATTCTCCAACTGGGTTAAAGGATGTCCTGAAGGCAGGGGTTCCTCTGCGAATACATCCAGCGCCGCCCCCTTAACCCGCCCCGTTCGTAACGCCTCGATCAAAGCCCCCTCTTCGATCACCTTTCCCCGGCAGGTGTTGACCAGGACCATTCCCCGCTTCGCCCCTGCAAAGGCGCGGGAGTCGAGTATTTTTTCGGTGGCTGAAGTCAGCGGCACATGAAGGGTGACCGCGTCTGCCCTGGAAAGAAGCTCCGTGAGGGAGACGAATTCCACTCCCATTTGAACATAAAGTTTAGGATCAATAAATGGATCATAAGCGATTATTTTCATTTCGAAACCTTTTGCAATTCTGGCGACCCTTAGGCCGATCTGCCCCAGGCCGATGATCCCCAGCGTCTTCCTCCATAATTCCTGCCCCGATGCCCACTCGGGCAATGCCCGCCCGGCCTTGACCCATTCCCCGGCCCTCACCCATGGGTCGGCCCGGTGAATCTGGCGCAGAAGAGAAAGGAGCAGGCCGAAAGCCAGCTCCGCCACGGCCTGGGCATTTTCCCCCCGGCAGTTACAGACCTTGATCCCCCTGCCGCTCAAGGCATTGGCATCAATATGATCGTATCCTGCCCCGTAGGCGATCACTCCCATCAGCCCCGGTGTGCGGCTTAGCACCCGAAGGTTCACCGGGACATACTCCGAGACAATGACTTTCACCAAAGACGATCCTCCGATCTTTTCCGCCAGGTCGGATTCGTCTTGGGCTTCGGCCCACGCATACCCTCCCAGAGAAGAGAGCGCATTCAGGGCCTTCCCCGACATATAAAAACGGTCGGCCAGAACGACGGGAACCGAAAGGTCCAAATTACCGGGCATGGTAAACGATCCTCCCTCCCACCACGGTCATGGTCACTCGAATTTCAGGAATCCTCTCCGCCGGCGTCTCCAGGGGGTCCTTATCCAGGACAACCAGGTCCGCGGCCTTTCCCTCTTTCAGCGTACCCCTTTCCCCCTCTTCGAAGGAGAAATAAGCGGCCTCGCGCGTGTAGAGGGAGACTGCCTGTTCCGCATTCAGGCACTCCGGCGGTCCGAATTCCCGGTTTTTTGCGGTCCTGCGGCATAGGGCATCCCGGAGTCCGATCAAAGGGTTGGGCTCGGCTACCGGGCAATCCGAAGAAAGGCCCAAGCGGATGCCTTTCTCAAGGAGCGTTTTGAAACGATAGAGAGACTGGGAGCGGACCGGCCCGAAGGCTTCCATGAAGCCATCCCCCAGGAGGGAGAGAAAATTCGCCTGGCTCGAAATGTACAGACCCAGCTTGGCCACCCGGTCGATCTGGCCTTCGGTGAGGTTGCCCGCGTGCACGATCTGGTGACGAAGGGGGTTTCCCCTCTTCATCGTCCTTTCAAAGGCCCGAAGCAGCATCTCCAGCGCGCGGTCCCCCTGGGCGTGGACCGAAATCTGGTATCCCGCCCGGTCGAATTTTTCCACCTCCCGGTTGATTCCCCTCTGGTCATAGTTCAGGATTCCCCTGCCAGCCCCGGGGGGAAATTCGTAGGCCTTGGAAACGGCCGCCGTACGGTTGCTCATTCCCCCGTCCAGAAAGATTTTGACAGCCCCCACCTTAACCCATTCTGTCCCGAATCCCCGCTGGATGCCCGCGGCCAGCATGGGCTGCGCCCATTGATTCAGGATGAAGGCGTAAAGGCGGAACCGTAATTTCCCCGCCGATTCGGCATCCTGGTAGGCTCGCAGGGTTTCCGCATCGACGAAAGGATCATGGGCGCCGACGATTCCCAGGCGGTGGAACCGGGAGGCACAGCGGGACACCATCTCTATTCTTCCCTCCCGGCCGTAATCCGCCATCATCCGGGAATAAATGGACGGGGTCGCGAAGAAAAGGGGCCCCATGAAGGCGGATTCGCTCAGGATCCCGTTGGGGTTTCCTGTCCCGTCCCGGTGGATAACGCCCCCCGGGGGATCGGGGGTTTTCTTCGTGATGCCCAGTTCTTTCAAGGCCAGGGAGTTGACCACGCACCCGTGAACCGAAACATGGACCAAGCAGATGGGATGCTTTGGGGAGGCCCGGTCCAGGTCCTCCCGGGTCAGGTCTTTTTGATCGTCGAGGAGATAGGGGGCATATCCCCACCCCATGATCCATTTCCCGGGCTTGGTTTTCCTGGCCTGCGCCCGAAGAGCTTCCACCACGTCCTCCCCTTTCCGGCACCCGGCCGCAGGGCGGCAGTCCGCCTGGTCGGTTAGAAGGGCATACAGGCAGAAATGATTGTGGGTGTCGATAAACCCCGGGAGCATAGTCTGTCCTTGCAGGTCGATCACCCGGGTCTCGGGCGTCGCAAGCCTTTCCAGCTCCTCTTTTCTCCCGACCTTCAGGATTTTCCCGAATTGAACCGCCAGCGCCCCCGCCCTTGGCATGGCCGGTTCCATGGTAAGGATGTTCCCGTTCCGGAAAAGAGTTTCCACAATTTCCTCCGATTTTGGTTTTCTTTTTTTTAAAATATTTTTATCGATTCCATGGGGAAAGGTTCTTTATTCGCTCTCGGACGAAAGGCGGTTTTTCATGTCGCTCAGGATGTTGAGGGCATCCAGGGGGGTGAGGCGGTTCGGATCGACCCTGCGCAGGGTTTCGCGGATCGGGTCGGGGGGAGACTGGAAAAGGGTTCGCTGGTGGGTTTCCCAGGATATTTTCCTCTTCTTGGAAATCGCCAGTTTGGGAACTCCGGCATCGGTAAACTCGCCTTGTTCGAGATTATGCAAGACTTCCTTCGCTCTCTCGATCACCCCTTCCGGCAGGCCGGCCAGCCGGGCCACCTGGATGCCGTAGCTCCGGCTGGTTCCCCCTTCCACCAGCTTGCGGAGAAAGATCACCCGGTCATTCCATTCCTTCACCGCCACGTGATAATTCTTGACCCGCGGCTTGGTCATGGCCAGCTCGGTGAGCTCGTGGTAGTGGGTGGCAAAGAGCGTTTTGGGCTGGAAGGGGCAACTGTCATGGAGATACTCGGTTACCGCCCAAGCGATCGAGAGGCCGTCGAAGGTGCTCGTTCCCCTGCCGATTTCGTCGAGGAGGATCAGGCTCCGCGGGGTGATGTTTCGCAGGATGTGGGCCACCTCCTCCATTTCCACCATGAAGGTGCTCCGTCCGCGGACCAGGTCATCCGTGGCCCCCACGCGGGTGAAGATGCGGTCCACCAAGCCGATGGTGGCCTCTTTGGCCGGGACGAAACTTCCCATTTGCGCCAGGATAACGATCAGCGCCGCCTGGCGCATGATCGTCGATTTTCCAGCCATGTTGGGCCCGGTGATGACCAGGATTTGCCGGTCCTCTCCGTTCAGGAAAAGGTCGTTCGGAACAAAACGTTCATCGAGGGAGATGCGCTCCAGCACCGGATGCCGGCCCTCAGTGATGAATAAACTGTCCCCTTCATCCACCCGGGGACGGTTGTAGCCGTACCGCTCGGCCACCTCGGCCAGGGCGGCAAGGGCATCCACTTCCGCAATGGCCTGGGCGCTGATCTGGATTTTGGGAACCTCGGCCGCCACCTTCCTGAGCACTTCTTGGAAGAGTTGGTATTCCAGGGCTTCGCTCTGTTCCTCGGCCTGGAGGACCTGCGTTTCGTACTCTTGAAGTTCCGGGGTGATGAACCGCTCGGCGTTCGCCAGGGTCTGCTTGCGCATGTAATGGGAAGGAACGGAGGAGAGATTGGCCTTGGTGACTTCGATGTAATAACCGAAAACCCGGTTGAAACGGACCTTCAAAGAAGATATTCCAGTCCGCATTCGCTCCTTGGCCTCGAGATCGGCGATCCATCCCTTTCCTTCCCGTCCCAGGTCCCGGTACCGGTCCAAAGGGGCATTGAATCCCTTTTTGATCAGCCCCCCTTCTTTCAGCGACAAAGGGGGGGCATCCTCGATGGCCCGGCCCAGAAGGTCCCGGATGGAGGGAAGATCGTCCAGGCGTTCGAGGCACCCCTTGAACCCATCATACTCCATGGGCGAAAGAAGAGTTTTCACATCGGGGATAAGGTTCAGCGAAGTTCGAAGGGCCACCAGGTCGCGGGCATTGGCCACTCCCAGGGAAATCCTCGCCGAGAGTCTCTCCAGGTCCTTGATCTGGCGCAGGGCCTCCCGGAGGGCCTTCCTGGGCAGGTCCTTTTCCTTCAACTCGGCCACTTTCTCCAATCGGTCCTCGATCTTTTCCATATCCATCAGGGGGGCTCCCAGCCACCGCTTGAGCATCCGCCCTCCCATGGCCGTAACCGTTTCATCGAGGATGTCCAGCAAGGAACCTTTCCGGCTGCGGGCCTGAAGATTCTCGAAGAGCTCCAGGTTTCGCCGGGTTGTTTCGTCCAAAACCAGATAGTCCTGGACCTGGTAAAACTCCAGCCGGGAGAGATGAACAGGAGAGGCCTTCTGAGTCTCTTGAACATAGAAAAGAATGGCCCCTACCGCTCGGAGGGATTCCTTTTTCCCCTCCGGAAGGGAAAGGCCCAAGGAGAGGATTCGTTCCCGGGATCGATCCGCCTCAAAGACCTCCGGGGGCAGGGAGCTGTAAAGGGCCTGGGGATAAGCCTTCATCAGGCTTTTCAAAGGAGTCTGCCCTTTGGCCGATTCGGCGACCAGGATTTCCTTGGGGGCGATCCGCAGAACCTCATCCCGCAGGGATTGAACGGTATTCACTTCTGCCGCGAGGAAATCGGCGGTGGAGGCATCGAGGATGGCCAAACCGAAATGTTCCTCCCCCAGGGAAATGGCCATCAGGTAATTATTGGCCTTAGGCTGGAGGAGGTCGTCCTCCAGGACCATTCCGGGGGTTACAATTCTTATAATTTCCCGGCGGACGAGCCCCTTGGCCTGGGAGGCCTCTTCCATCTGTTCGCAGACGGCTACCTTGAATCCCCGGTCAACCAGCTTTTGAATATAACCCGTGGCCGAGTGGCAAGGGACTCCGCAGAGGGGAACAGAGTCTTCCTTGCTCTTATCCCTCGAAGTTAAAGCAATATCTAAGATCTTTGAAGCTATCTGCGCGTCCTCAAAAAACATTTCATAGAAATCACCCATGCGATAAAAGAGAATAGCATCCGGACATTTGCTCTTGGTTTCCAAATACTGCTGGATCATGGGGGTGACATTGTTCATCGGTGACGGTCCTCGCCCGTTTTATCCACGTTATCGTACTCATGGGGAAAATTCAACCGGGGAACATCCTGGTGCGGGTTGCTCGTCGCTGGTTGCTGGCTAAGATACAATTTTTTCACCCGGAAACATCCAACCGGGAACCAGCAGCCGGTTGCCGGAATAAATCCCTTGACGTTCATTTTCGGATTCAATAAACTTAGCTGAGATTTACAGATGCCATACCATAACAGCGGACAGGAGGGATCCCTATGCTGGTGCGGAGAAAAATGAAGAAGGACTTGGTTACCGTAACCAAGGACGAAAGAATGACCGTCGCCAAGAAGCTGCTGAAAGAAAAAAACATCCGCCATCTGCCGGTCGTGGACGGCAAAAAATTGGTCGGATTGGTTACCAACATGGATATTCGCAAGGCCGAGGCTTCACCCGCCACTTCCCTGGAAATTCGGGAGCTTCACTACCTCCTGGACAAACTGACGGTGGGAGAGATCATGACCCGCAACGTCATAACCATATCCCCGGATATTTCCCTGGAAGAAGCGGCCATTCTTCTTCATGACAATAAAATCGGCTGCCTTCCGGTGGTGGAAGACGGCAATCTGGTGGGAATTCTAACCGAGAATGATGTTATGGAAGTCCTGATCGAGGTCATGGGGATGAAGGAAAAGGGGAGCCGGTTGGAAGTTCTGGCGGACGACAAGCCCGGAGCCCTTGCCGATATCACCCGGATCATCAAAGAGCACAACGTCAATATCACCAGCGTCGTCACGGATACGGCCGATGAACCCGGCAAGCGGCTGGTGGTCTTTAAGCTAAAAACCTTCTACTTCGAACCCATCAAAAAAGCCCTTGAAGCGGGGGGCTACCCCGTCCAATACGCCAAAATCGAGAAGTAGTCCGCCTCCGGGGAGGAGGAAGAAGCCCCTGGCCTCTTCCCTCCCCTGCCTTCCTTCCCGCCCGCTGAAAAGCGAGACCCTTGGCAGGAAATCGTTAAATCAGTTTTCATGGTTCCTTCTCTCTTCGATGATGCGGTTTCGTTCTTTTTCCAGGTCGGCGATGGCTCTGCGGCACTGCCGGACCCGGGAATGGAGTCCGATTTTGGAAAAGAAGGCCCACAACCCCGAAAGGATCAGTCCCAGGAGAAGAAAAAGGAGCGCCCAGAGAAAGAGGGGAAGAGGCGGGGTCTCCAAGCCGAAGTAGTACTTGAGGGCGACGGGCGTATCGTTCTGGATGGCGAACCCGATTCCCAATACCAAGAGGAGAAAAAAAACGCTCCCGCGAGCCAGACCCATAATCCCTCCGCCTATTTACCGGTCTTGCGAAAGAAGGGCGATAATCTTCGGTAGGTTTCCTTCAGGTGTTCGGGAATGACCCGTACTTCTCCTACAGCGGGCATGAAGTTCGTGTCCCCGTTCCACCGCGGCACGATGTGAAAGTGGAGATGATGGAGGACCCCTGCCCCGGCCACCCGCCCGAGGTTCATTCCCACGTTGAAACCGTCGGGATGAAAGGCTTTCTTCAAAATTTCGATCGATTGGCCCAAGTGGAAGAGAATATCCGTCATTTCCGTTTTTTTTAAGTTTTTCACCTGGTCAACGTGGCGCACCGGAGCCACCATGAGGTGGGCATAAGAATACGGATACCGGTTGAGCATCACCAGGGCGCGGGGAGTCCGTCGAAGAATCAGCCTTTCCCGGTCTGAACGGCCATCCATGGGGCAGAAGATACATCTCTGCTCCTTCTTATCGGCGAGTATGTAGGTCATTCGCCATGGGGCGAAGAGAAGTTCAACCATTCCTCTCTCCCTCGACGCTCACAAGTAGATGAT
The DNA here is from genome assembly GCA_013388675.1 of Syntrophaceae bacterium. Lineage (GTDB taxonomy): Bacteria > Desulfobacterota > SM23-61 > SM23-61 > SM23-61 > SM23-61. Next base: position 43,996 of record JACAEW010000175.1, read on the forward strand.
TTGCCCCGAAATCGCTTCTCCCAGGCTCAAAAGGCCCACGCTCCTGGGGCTCCTCCCCCTTCCCCCGTCGAAGGCCCCGGGGTTGAAAAAAAGCACCCATCCCCGCTCCCTTTGGGAGGCCGCATGGGTGTGGCCGTAAACGATGCAATCCATCTTCGCAAATTCCTTGGCGACCCGCTCCTCGATTCCCTGGGGGGCCCCCCATCCGTGGACCAAACCAATGCTGAATTTGCCCGTCCGCAAAACTCGCTGGCTCGGAAGCTGCCGGCGAACCGGTTGGGCATCCATGTTCCCGCAGACGGCCAAAAGGTTCTTGCCGGCGAAGGCTTCCAGGACGGCCAGTTCGGTTAGGTCTCCCGCGTGCAGGATGGTGTCCACCCCTTTGAAGGGCCCCGCCAGAAGGGCTTTCAATTCCTGGCTCGGCATCCCCAAATGAGTATCGGAAATCACGCCGATGTGCATCGCCTTGCTTCTTTCCTTTTTCCCGGACCCGGTTCCCGACGGCACCTATTATATTCCTTTCCCCCGCAAAAAAAAAGGAATTAGTTGAAGGATTCGGATCAGCTTTTTAATTCGGTCAATTCGATCTCTCCCCAGGCAGCCATTTTGTCCCCCGCGATGATCACCGCACCGGCCACCCCCGCAATTTCTTTCGCCCGGTCCAATCCCTCCTTCAGGTCGGCGGAGGAGCGGACCCGGTTGCCCACTGCCGTGGCCGCCGCGTCGGCCAGGGCCGCGGAGGAGGAAAGAATGCAAACCGCGTCGGCCCGGCCGAGGCTGAGGGACGGGCCCACCGTTCCCGACGAGGTACACACTCCCCAGCCATCTTCGGAGGCAGGAACCAGAAGGCCCACCCGGAGGCTGAAGGAAGACTTTCCCGCAAAGATTCCCACGGGCACCCTCCGGGGGGCGCGGAGAAAAATGTCCCCCCCGTTTTCCACAATAATTTCGGGCGACTCCTTCAACAGGTCCCGTCCTACCGCTTCGGCGAGGGCTCCCGCCACTGCGGCCATGGGCCCCACGCCTGCGGCCTGGCTCGCCCGGATCATGGGTTGAACGATCGGCGGCGCCCAGTCGTCGGTGGGCCAGGGGGTCAGGGAGTCAAGGAAGGAAGGATGAAGGTGGATGTAGGTTTCAAGCTGATGCCGGTGGTGGAGGATGGACTGCCGGGCAGGCTCGGCCAGGTTGCGTGCGGCCTTGATGTAAAGGTCGGTCTCCTTCACCATCACCTGAAAGGAAACCAGTCCTGGATTGAAAAGAAGGTTGCGGTATTTTCTTTCTTGATAGGATTCTCCCCGGCCCCCGGACTTTTCCCCCACGGAAGGACTCCTATCCCCCGAGCACCCGGCCCATATAACGGTATTTTTCGTACCTTTTCTGCAGGAGCTGTTCCCCGGGGGTTTGCTGGAGGTCCTTCAAGTGACGGGCCAGAGATTCCGCCAGGGTGCGGGCCATCCCTTCTCCATCCCGATGGGCCCCCCCCAGGGGCTCGAGAAGAACTTCGTCGATGACCCCCAGCTCCAGCAGGTCGATGGCCGTTCCGCGCAAAGCCTCCGCCGCCTTTTCCTTTTCCGTTTCCGCCTTCCAGAGAATGGCCGCACACCCTTCGGGGGAAATCACCGAATAGGTGGCGTTCTCGAGCATCAGCAGGCGGTCTCCCACGCCCAAGGCCAATGCACCCCCGCTCCCTCCCTCCCCGATGATCACGGAGATGATGGGGGTACGCAGGGTGGCCATGGCTTGAAGGTCTTCGGCGATGGCCAGGGCCTGGCCCCTTTCCTCCGCCCCCTGGCCGGGATAGGCTCCCGGGGTGTCGATCATGGTGATCAGCGGTTTTCCGAATTGTTCGGCCAATTTCATGAGACGAAGGGCCTTGCGGTAACCCTCCGGGTTGGGCATGCCGAAGTTGCGGGCCATCTTTTCTTTAACCGTCCGGCCCTTCTGATGACCCACAACCATGACCGGAATCCCCTGGAACCTCGCCAGGCCCCCCACGATGGCCGGATCGTCCCCAAACTTCCGGTCCCCGTGCAACTCCAGAAAATCGGAAAAAACCCGTTCCACGTAATCCAAAAACGTGGGACGATTGAAATGCCGGGAAAGCTGCGTCCGCTGCCATCGGGAAAGGTTGGAATAGACCTTGGCCAGGGCTTTTTGAAGCTGTTTTTCCAGACTGGCGACCTCTTCGGCGATCCGGGGATGGGGATGGTAGGAAAAGGTTTTCAGCTCGGCAATCTTCTTGTCGATTTCGGCGATGGGTTTTTCGAAGTCCAGGTAATACAGAGCCATTCGGATTGACCCTACAGCAAGGGGAAAGGGCGAAAAGGAGAATAGGCGAAAGGGGGGATTCGCGGCTTCCAAGCTTTGTCGTTTCCCTTTCGCCGTTTCGCCCCTTCCCCTTTTCGCCCGTCGTTTCTAAGCCTGAAAACTCACGGCCTCGTAACCCAGCAGGTCCCGGATCCGGTGGACCAGTTGATCGGTGGAACTCAGCTTCCATTCTTCCCCCAGGTCGATGACCGCCTCTTTCTCGCCCGGGAGAATCAAATGCAAGTAGGCCGGGCAGTTGCCGCGGCAATCCTGGAAGATTTCCCGCAGGGTCTCCAGGTCCTCCCGGCGCAGCCCTTCGGAGAGCAACCGGAGATGGACGCTGGTGGTCAGCTTGCCCACGGCCTGTTCGAAGGGCAGGACCTCGCTGGCGATGATCTTTACGCTCTCCTCTCCGGCGTCCACTCTCCCTTTGATGAAGATGGGGTCTTCGCTCTTCAGGAGGAGGGAGGAATTTTTATAGAGCTCGGAAAAGATGATGACCTCCACCATCCCATTCAGGTCCTCCAGGCTGACGAAGGCCATGCGGTCTCCCTTTTTGGTGTTGATCTCCTTCAGGGAGTTGACTACCCCCCCGATGAGCACTTCCTGGCCGTCGGCCGCCTCTTGGACCTTGACCGTGTCCATGGAAGTGAATCGCTGCAGGGTCGGGGCATAACTGCTCAAGGGGTGGCCAGTCAGGTAGAAACCCAGGGTTTCTTTCTCCGCGGCCAACCGCTGGCTTTCAGGCCAAGGGGGCACATCGGGAAGGCGCGGCTCGTTTTTACGCCTCCCCCCCTGCATCCCCCCGAACATGGCGATTTGATGGTTGGCCCGCTCCCTTTCCACTCCCTGGGCCCATTCCATGGTCTCTTCCAACCCGGCCAGGAGCTGGGCCCGGGAAAAGCCCAGGCTTTCGAAGGACCCGCTTTTGATGAGGCTCTCGATGACTCGTTTATTGACCTTGCGCAGGTCCACCTTCAGGCAAAAATCGGCCAGGGAGGTAAAATTTCCCTTCTCCTCCCGGGCCGAAAGGATCGATTGGATGGCGGCCTGGCCCACGTTCTTCACCGCGGCCAGGCCGAAGCGGATCTTCTCCCCCACCACGGTGAAGTCTTGCTGGCTTTCATTCACGTCCGGGGGGAGAACCTCGAGTTTCTTCTCCCGGCACTCCCCCAGGTGGCGCAGGATTTTATCCGAGTTCCCCATTTCCGAAGAGAGGAGCGCGGCCATAAATTCCACGGGATAATGAGCCTTGAGGAAGGCCGTCTGGAAGGCCACCAGGGCATAGGCGGCGCTGTGGGATTTGTTGAAACCGTACTCGGCGAACTTGGCCATGAGGTCGAAAAGCTTCTCCGCCTTCTTCGCCGGGATTTTGCTCTTTTGCGCGCCTTCGATGAAGTTTTTCTTCTGCATGGCCATATCATCGGGGTTTTTCTTTCCCATGGCCCGACGGAGGATATCCGCCTGGGCGAGGGTGAAGTTGGCCAGCTGGGTGGCGATTTTCATCACTTGTTCCTGGTAGACGATGACTCCGTAGGTTTCTTCCAAGACCTCCTTCAGCTCGGGCACTTCGTAGGTGATCGCGGTCTTGCCCTGCTTGCGCTTGATGAAGTCATCCACCATGCCGCTCTTGAGAGGCCCCGGACGGTACAGGGCCAGAAGGGCGACGAGGTCCTCGAAACGCTCGGGAAGAAGGCGCATGACCAGGTCCTTCATTCCGGAGCTTTCCAGCTGGAACACCCCCGAAGTGTCCCCGGAGCTGAGAAGGTCATAGGTTTTTTTATCGGTCAGGGAAATCCGGCGCAGGTCCAGCCTCTCTCCCCGGGAGGCTTCCACCCGCTTGAGCACGTCTTCGATCATGGTCAGCGTTTTCAGCCCCAGAAAATCGAACTTGATGAGTCCGATCTTCTCCACGTCCTTCATGGCGTACTGGGTCATGATTTCATTCTGCTGACCCCGGTAAAGCGGCACCACTTCGACCAGGGGGCGGTTGCTGATCACCACCCCGGCGGCATGGGTGGAGGCGTGGCGGGGCAAACCTTCCAAGGCCTGGGCCAGGGTTAAAAGCCTTTTCACCTCCGGGTTGCTTCTGGCCAGCTCATTCAGGCGGGGTTCCTGTTGCAGGGCCTCCTGGAGGGTGATGTTTAACGTGTTGGGGATCATCTTGGCGATGCGGTCCACTTCCCCGTAAGGCATGTCCAGGGCCCGGCCCACATCCCGGATTACGGCCCGGGCCTGCATCTTCCCGAAGGTGATGATCTGGGCCACATGATCTTGGCCGTACTTATTGCGGACGTACTGGATGACCTCCTCCCGGCCCTGGATGCAAAAATCGATGTCGATGTCCGGAGGGCTCACCCGTTCGGGGTTCAAGAACCGCTCGAAGAGGAGCCCGTTGACCAGCGGGTCGATTTCGGTGATTCCCAGACAATAGGCGGCCAGCGATCCGGCGCCGGAGCCCCGGCCCGGTCCCACGGGAATTCCCTTGGATTTGGCATACCGGATGAAATCGGAAACGATCAGGAAATACCCCGAAAAGCCCATCTTCTGAATCATGCCGATCTCTTTTTGCAGGCGCTGCCGGTAAAACTCAACGCCCATGGGAATCGGTTGGCCGCGGGATTGCAGCTCGGCCAGCCGGTCTTCCAGGCCTTTTTGCGCGGTCCTTTCCAAAAAACTATCCAGGGTCTCTCCCGGGGGGACCTGAAACTGGGGAAACTGGAGTTCGCTGAGCTTCAAGTCCAGGTTGCACCGCTCGGCCACTTCGATGGTGTTCCTCATGGCCTCCGGGCAGTAGGAAAAGAGCTCCGCCATCTCGTCTGCCGAGCGGAAAAAGAACTCGTTGGTGGAGAATTTCATCCGGTCCGCGTCTTTCAGCGTTTTTCCGGTCTGGATGCAGAGGAGGATTTCGTGGGCTTGGGCATCCTCCTTTTTCAAATAATGACAATCATTGGTGGCGACCAGGGGAAGCGAAAGTTCCCGGGCAATCTGCATCAAGCCATGGTTGACCTTTCGCTGTTCCGGGATCTTGTTCTCCTGTAATTCCAGGTAAAACCGCCGGTCGGGGAAGATGGACTTGAAGTCATCGGCCGCCCGGAGGGCCCTGTTGAAGTCTTCCCCGATGAGGTAAAAAGGGACCTCGCCATGAAGACACGAGCTCATGGCGATGAGCCCCTCGTTGTTCGCCTGGAGGAGCTCCTTATCCACCCGCGGCTTGTAGTAGAAACCCTCCAGGTGGGCCAGGGAGACCAGTTTCATCAGGTTTCGGTATCCGACCAGGTTTTTAGCCAGGAGGATCAGGTGGAAGGAGGCTTCGGACGGGCCTTTTACGTTTTTATCGAACCGGCTTCCCGGGGCCACGTAGACTTCGCACCCGAGGATGGGCTTGAGGCCGGCTTTCTCGGCTTGCTGGTAAAATTCGATGGCTCCGAACATGGTTCCATGGTCGGTCATGGCCAGGGCGGGCATGCGGTAGGTTTTGGCCCTCTCGAAGAGGTCCTCCAGCCGGATGGCCCCGTCCAGGAGGCTGTATTGGGTATGAAGGTGAAGATGAACAAATTCCGAATGTCTCATAAAAATTGCCTTACATTCAAACCGCATAATGCATAGGGCAGAGAGCATAGCTTTCAGGGGGTTCCTTTAGTCCCTCACGCTATGCGCTTTGCTCTATACAGGGTGCGCTTTTCCCTTATTCCCACTCGATCGTGCTGGGGGGTTTGGAGGAAATGTCGTACACCACTCGATTGATCCCCCGGACTTCGTTGATAATGCGATTCGATATGGCTCCCAGGACCTCGGCGGGCAGGGCCACCCAATCGGCGGTCATCCCATCCATGCTTTGAACGACCCGGATCACCGCCACCCGTTCGTAGGTTCGCTCGTCCCCCATCACCCCGACCGTGTACACCGGGAGCAAAACGGCGAAGGCCTGCCAAACCCGGGAGTACCACCCGGTGCGGCGCATTTCCTCTTCCACAATGGCATCGGACTCCCGGAGGAGGGCCAGGTCTTTCCGGTTCACCGCCCCCAGGGTCCGCACCGCCAGCCCGGGCCCGGGGAAGGGATGGCGCTCGATGAGCTCCCGGGGAAGTCCCAATTCGCGACCCACTTCCCGGACCTCGTCCTTGAAGAGCTCTTTCAGGGGCTCGATGAGTTTCAGATGCATGCGCTCCGGCAGCCCGCCCACGTTGTGATGGCTCTTGATTTTAGCCGAAGGCCCCTTGAAGGAGACGGATTCGATCACATCCGGATAGAGGGTGCCCTGGGCCAGGTAGGCCGCCCCTCCCACTTTCTTGGCCTCTTTCTGGAAGAGGTAGATAAACTCGTTGCCGATGATTTTTCTTTTTTGCTCCGGGTCCACCACCCCGGCCAGCTTTTCCAAAAAAATCTCCCCCGCATCCACGGTCCGCAGGTTCAGCCCCAGGTTGAAGCGGAAAAGCTCCTCCACCTTCCCCGCTTCGTCTTTGCGCAGAAGTCCGTTATCCACGAAGATGCTGGTCAATTGATCCCCCACGGAGCGATGGAGGAGGGCGGCTACGACCGAGGAATCCACCCCTCCGCTCAGGCCGCAGATCACCTTCTCCTTTCCGATTTGCTCCCGCAGGGATTCGATGGTCTTGGAAACGAAGGACCCCATGGTCCAGTCCGGAGGGCACTGGCAGATGCGGAAGAGAAAGTTTTCGAGAATCTTTTTTCCCCGGGGAGTGTGGACCACTTCGGGGTGGAACTGGACGCCGTAAAGGCGGAGGCCCGGATGGCGGATAGCGGCCACGGGGGAGTTTGGGGAATGGGCGATGACCTGGAATCCCCCGGGAGGGACTTCGATGCGGTCCCCGTGGCTCATCCACACCTGAATCGCCCGGCCCCCGTTCAGCCCGGCGAAGAGGTCGCGTTCGTCATCGATGAAGAGATCGCTCCTCCCGAATTCGCGTTTGCTGGACCCGGCTACCTTTCCGCCCAGGACGTGGGTCATGAGCTGCATGCCATAGCAGATTCCCAGGATGGGAATGCCCAGGCGGAAAAGCTCGGGGGGGTTCAGGGGGGCCTTTTCTTCGTACACGCTGGAGGGTCCGCCGGAAAGGATGATCCCCTTGGGCTGAAAGGCCCGGACCGATTCCAGGGACAGGTGATAGGGATGGATTTCGCAGTACACATGGGCTTCCCGCACTCGCCTGGCGATCAGCTGGGTGTACTGGGACCCGTAATCCAGGATGAGTAAACGCCCCTCGAAATCCTTCACCCGCATGGGTCTCACTTTTCCTTCCAGGAACTCAGCTCGCCCGGGCTGTAATTGGGGGCTTCCTTGGTAATGATCACGTCATGGACATGGCTCTCCCGCAACCCCGCGGAGGTAATTTTGGTGAATCGGCTTTTTTCTTTCAGCTCTTTCAGGGTGCGACATCCCACGTATCCCATGCCCGCTCGCAGCCCGCCCAGAAGCTGGTAGATGCTGGAGGAGATCGGGCCTTTGTAGGGGACCCGGCCCTCGATCCCCTCCGGAACCAATTTCATCTCCGACTCAATATCGTCCTGTCCGTATCGGTCTCGGCTGCCGCTCTTCATGGCTTCGATGGAGCCCATCCCCCGGTACATTTTGTAGCTCCGCCCCTGGTAGAGGACCATCTCCCCCGGGCTTTCATCGGTGCCCGCGAAGAGGCTTCCGATCATGACCGCGTCGGCGCCGGCGGCCAGGGCTTTGGTGATATCCCCGGAGAACTTGATCCCCCCGTCGGCGATGACCGGGATGCCGTATCTCTGCGCGACGCGGGAACTCACCTGAACGGCGGAGATTTGGGGGACCCCTACCCCGGCCACGACCCGGGTCGTACAGATGGACCCGGGACCCACCCCGACCTTGACCGCATCCGCCCCCGCCTGGATCAGGGCCTCCGTTCCTTCGGGCGTGGCCACGTTTCCGGCGACCAGCTGACAATCGGGGAAATCCCTTTTGATTGCCCGGATGGCCTCCAAAACGTTGCGCGAATGGACATGGGCGGTATCCACGGCGATCACGTCCGCGCCGGCCTTCAGCAGGGCTTCCACCCGGGCCTCCCCGTCCGCCCCGGGCCCCACCGCGGCCCCCACCCTCAGCCGTCCCAGGTGGTCTTTGCAGGAGTTTGGGTATTTGATCGTCTTCTCGATGTCCTTGATGGTGATGAGACCCTTGAGGTTATTCTGTTCATCCACCACCAGGAGCTTTTCGATGCGGTTCTTGTGCAGAAGCCGTTTCGACTCCTCCAGGGTGATACCGGGAAGGGCGGTGACCAGGCGGTCCTTGGTCATGACCGCGGATATGGGCTGATCGAGCTGGGTTTCAAAACGAAGGTCCCGGTTGGTCAGAATCCCCACCAGCTTTCCCTCCCGGGTAACCGGAACTCCGGAGATCCGGTATTTCTTCATGATCTCCAGGGCTTCGTAGATCTTCTGGTCGGGGTCCATGGTGATGGGGTCGACGATCATTCCGCTTTCCGACTTTTTAACCTTATCCACCTCGGCGGCCTGGGCGGTGATCGACATGTTGCGGTGAATGATCCCGATTCCCCCTTCCCTGGCCATGGCTATGGCCATCTGGGCTTCGGTAACGGTGTCCATGGCCGCGCTCATCAGGGGAATGTTCAGCCGAATGGACCGGGTAAGCTGGGTGGTCACATCCACGTCCCGGGGGAGAACGGACGACTCCGAGGGAAGGAGAAGAACATCATCGAAGGTAAGGCTTTCGGTCAGTTTGTCGGGAATCATAAGAGACTCCTGCGGAATAATGATAAATAAATCTATTATGCGCCCGCCTATATGTCAAGGAGGACGAGCCCTGTCAGGAAACTCCCAGCTCGGCCATTCCTTCGAGGAGAATTCCTTCCAGCAAACCCGAGTCGATCACCTCCAGGGCGGATCGTTCGAAAACCTCCAGGAGACCCAGGAAGATGGCCGATCCGGCCAGGATCAGGTCCTCCCTGCCCTTTTCCAGGCCCGGCACTTGGCGTCTCCTTTCCAGGGACAAGGAAGAGAGGCGGCGGGACATTTTTCTGAGCCTGGGAAGGGAAATTCGGTGTCCGGTGACCTTTCGGGGGTTGTAGGCGGAAAGGGACAGGTCGATGGCCGCCAGCGTGGTCGCCGTGCCCGCGGTCCCCGCCAAGTGGGAATGGAAATCAGGGGCCATCCATCCGTCTTTCTCCCATTTTCTTCGAACCCGCTGAAAAGCGGCATACGCGAACCGGTTCAGGGCCTCCATCCCGGCAGGGCTTGGCGGGTCCACCAACGGAAATCTTTCGGCCAGCCCCACGGCCCCCAGGTTAAGGCTCACCGTCTTCCGGATCGTCTGTCCCTCCAACCAGATCAACTCGGTGGACCATCCCCCCACGTCAGCGATCAGGCGGGGGGTGGTTTGATCCTTGAGGAACCCCCGAACTCCCCGGACCATAGCCCGAGCTTCCTCCCGACCCGAGAGAATTCGCAGGGAAAGGCCGGTTTTCTCCTTCACGGCTCGGACAAAAGCGTTTCTATTTTTGGCTTCGCGCAAAACCCCCGTCCCCACCGCGAAAACTTTTTTCACCCCCTCCCCCTCCAGGATTCGGGCAAAGGCCTGGAGGGCCCTCAGGGTTCTTTCCATGGAGAATTTGTTCAGCTCCCTCCCGGGGGAAAAATCTCCCCCCAGCCGGGTGATGATTCGCTCCACCCGCAAAGGTCGGAAGGTCGGACCGGATAAAGGCAGGGCTAAAAGAAGGCGGACGGTATTGGACCCTACATCGATGGAGGCCAGTCGAGCCAGAGGGGCAAGGGGGGGCATCATCCCTTGAGATGCCAGTAATAGAGGAAATTCAGAGGGGGGGCGCTCTCTCTCAGGCTTTCCACGATCCGCTGCACGGTGTCCTGGATCAAAAGGTCGAACAGGGAGAACCTCTTTTTTTCCGGATAAAGAACTTCGGGCTCTCCCCGGATTCCGGCCATCTGAGCAGCCAGGGAAATGGCATCCTCCAGGTTCCCCAGTTCATCCACGAGACCCAGGGAGCGGGCCTGGTCTCCGGAGAAAATCCTTCCATCCGCCAGTTCCCGTACTTTTTCCAAAGGAAGCCTGCGGCCTTCGGCCACAGCCTGGATGAACTGTTCATGGACGCTGTCGATGACTCCCTGAAGGAGCTTGCGGTCTTCCGGGGTCATGGGGCGGAGCGGGGAGCCCAGGTCCTTGTGCTTGCCGCTTTTCACCACCACGGAGCGAAGTCCAAGCTTGCCCAGGAGCTCTTCCACGTTGAGGCTCTCCACGATCACCCCGATGGAGCCAGTGATCGATCCGGGATTGGCCATGATGCGGTCCGCGGCGCAGGCGATGTAGTAGCCCCCCGAGGCGGCCACCGACCCCATGGAGGCCAAAACCTTTTTCTCTTTCTGGGCCTTTTTCACCTCGGCATGAATCTCTTGGGCCGGGCCCACCCCCCCGCCGGGCGAGTCGATGCGCAGTACAATGGCTTTGATTTTCTCGTTTTTCCGAAGCTTGACCAGCTTCTCCACGACGGGTTGGGGGTCGAGGATGACCCCCCTAACCTCGACGATGGCGATTTTTTCCCCGCCCCAGAAGCTATCTTCGCGGCTGGTAAAGTAGGACAGAACCCAAATGCTTGCCAGGAAAAGGCCCAGGAGCACCCCCAAGACCGTGAGTCCCAGCAAAATAGGGTGTTTTTTTTTCATCTCCCGATCACGATTCCTTTGAACTGTTGGCCTCGCGGGCCCTCCTCTCCAGCCCTTCTTTCAGCATCCGGCCAAAATCGGAAGTATCGTCCTCATAGGCGGCTTGGGTTTCCTTGCGGGTTTGCTGGGTCTGGTATCGCTCCACATCTTTTATGCTCAGGCCGATCTTATGTCTCCTCGGGTCCACGTTGATAACCACCGCCTGGATTTCGTTTCCGGCCTTGACCACGTCCTCCGCCTTCTCCACGCGCTGATGGCTGATCTCGGAGATGTGCACCAGCCCTTCGATCCCCGGCTCCAGCTCGACGAAGGCCCCGAACTTGGTCACGTTGGTGACTTTCCCTTTGACCATCTGTCCCACGCGATACCGATGATGGATGTCGTCCCAGGGGTTTTTCTGAATCTGTTTGATTCCCAGGGAGAAACGCTGGTTCTCCCGGTCAATGCTCAGGACGATGGCTTGAACCTCCTGGCCTTTTTTGAACATCTCCGAGGGATGCTTCAAGCGCTGGACCCAGGAAACATCGGAAATATGGACCAGGCCGTCGATTCCTTCGTCGATGCCGATAAAGATTCCGAAATCGGTGATGTTTTTAATCCGACCCTGGATCTTGGTCCCCACCGGGTAGCGCTCGGCGATCGTGTCCCAGGGGTTGGGACTCGTCTGCTTCAACCCCAGGGAGATGCGCTTCTGGTTGGGGTCCACGTCCAGGACCATCACCTCCACTTCATCGCCCGCCGAGAGGATCTTCGAGGGGTGGCGGACCCGCTTGGTCCAGGCCATCTCGGAGACATGGACCAGCCCTTCGACCCCATCCAGGAGCTGTACGAAGGCCCCATAGTCGGTAATCGAGGTGACCTTTCCTTTGACCCGGCTTCCCACGGGGAACTTGGCGGCAATATTCTCCCAAGGGTCCGGTGTGGTCTGCTTCAGCCCCAGGGAAACCCGTTGGTTTTGCCGCTCGAACTGGAGCACCTTGACCTTGATCTTCTGCCCCGGAGCGAGAATATCCGAGGGTCGATTGATCCGTCCCCAGGACATGTCGGTAATATGCAAAAGTCCGTCGATCCCCCCCAGATCGATGAAGGCGCCGTAGTCGGTGATGTTTTTCACCACCCCTTCCACGATCTGGCCCTCTTCCAGGACCTCGAGGGTCTTCTGGCGGATGGATTCCCTTTCTTTCTCCAGGAGGATCCGCCGGGACAGGACCACGTTTCCCCGACGACGGTTCAGCTTGATGATCTTGAATTTATAGGTATGGCCGATGAGTTTTTCGAGGTTGCGGATGGGACGGATATCCACCTGGGACCCCGGCAAAAAAGCCAGAACTCCGATATCGACGGTCAGTCCCCCCTTGATGCGCGAAATGATCTTGCCTTCGATCACCTGATCCTCGTTCCAGGCGCGGCTGATTTCCTCCCAGAATTTGTGTTTGTCGGCTTTTTCCTTGGAGAGGGTCACCATTCCAATTTCCGATTCTTTCCTCTCCACAAACACGTCGACCTCGTCCCCCACTTGCACCGCCACCGTTCCGTCCTTCTGACGAAATTCGTTGAGCGCGAGCTGGCCTTCGGATTTGAAGCCGATGTCAACGGTCACAAATTCCGGCCCGACATGGATCACCCGGCCATGAACCACTTCCCCCTCGGCAATTTCATGCAGGCTCTCCTCGTAAAGCTCCTGAAAGCTTTCCCCTTCGTCGGGTTTCCCTTTGATTTCGGTGGATTCTTCCACCGCTTCCGTTGGAGGCCGATCCTCCGGTTGGGTTGCTGAATACTCTGCCTCTTTCTCAACCATTCCTATACCCCCCAGACTTTGTTCCGGTCTTCCGGACACGAATTATAGCATATTGAAAAAAAACCACAACCATAATTCCAGGGCCCTGAGATACGGGACTCCCGCTGGCTCCCCGCTGAGGCGGGCCTCTACCTCGAAAGAGAGGTCTTCCCCAAAATCTTCAGCATTTTTTCCACCACCTCCTCCGGGCTAAGCCCGGTCGAATCGATCCGGTAGGCATCCTCCGCCGGTTTCAACGGGGCCAGGTCGCGGGAAGAGTCCTGATCATCCCTCTTTCTCACCTCCCCTTCCACCTCCTCCAGGAACGCCTCTTTTCCCCTGGCCTTCAGTTCGCGAAAACGTCTCAGAGCACGCTCCCTCGGATCGGCGACCAAAAAGAACTTGGCCTCGGCCCGGGGAAAGACGACCGTCCCCGTGTCCCGCCCCTCGGCCACCAACCCTCCTTGAGAAGCCATGCCCCGCTGAAGAGCCACCATAGCTTCCCGCACCGGCCGTTTCAGGGAAACGGCGGAGGCCATCCAACCGACCTCCGGTTCCCGGATCCTTTCGGTGACGTCCTCGCCTTGGAGAAAGACCCGTTGCCCCCGGGGGTCTTCCGCAAAGGAGATGGAGATTTTTTTGCAGAGCCGATCCAGGGCCAATTCATCGGTCGGGTCGATCTTCTCCCTCAGAGCCTGAAGGGCCACGGCCCGGTACATGGCTCCCGTGTCCAGGTAAAGCAAATTCAGCCGGCGGGCCAGCCGCTGGGCGACCGTGCTTTTCCCCGCCCCCGCCGGGCCGTCGATGGTGATAATGAGCAATTTTTCTCTCCTGCGAAGTTCCCTCCCGCTGCCGCTTGACCCGCCGGGCCGCTTCGGGATTTTATTCCTATCTACCTCATTCCGCCTAAAAAATCAATGGGTTTACCCTTTGCAAAATCACCTTGGGACGGTATAATACGAAAAAACCGGAGGAAGCATCATCCTTTTCTTTCATTCCCGGCGCTCAGCCGGGCCTTTTTCCGAATGAACGGTCTCGTCGATCCCCATAATCGTAGGTTAAATTACCTGCGCATATCCATCACCGATCGGTGCAACCTTCGATGCCGCTACTGCATGCCCAAGGAGGGAGTGTCCCAATTCGGGCATTCGGAAATTCTTTCTTATGAAGAGATTACCCGCCTGGCCGGATTGGCCGTAAAACGGGGCATCGATAAAATCCGGATCACCGGGGGGGAACCGCTGGTCCGCAAAGGCGTGAGCGGCTTGATTCAAAAACTCTCCCTGCTTCCGGGGGTTCGGGACCTTTCCATGACCACCAATGGAGTTCTTCTCCGGGAATTCGCCCGGGACCTTCGCCGGGCGGGGTTGAAGCGCCTGAATATCAGCATGGATTCCCTCGACCCCCGCAAATACCGGGAGATCACCCGGGGGGGCGAGCTGAATCGGGTATGGGAAGGGATCGAGGCGGCCCGCCGGGAGGGAATTCACCCCATCAAGATCAACGTCGTGGTCATCGCTGGGTTTAACGAGACGGAGATCGAAGACTTTGCCCGCCTCACTCTGAAGGAGCCCCTTCAGGTCCGTTTCATCGAATTCATGCCCATCGGGGAGGGAAGCGAATGGAAACCCGAACACTGTATCTCCTGGCGGGATATGAAGGAGCGGATCGAAAGGATCTCTCCCCTCCTTCCCCTGGCCGAGGGCGAAAACGGGCACGGCGGGCCCGCCCGCCTTTTTAAATGGGTTCCCTCGGCGGGAGAGATCGGCTTTATCAGCCCGGTAAGCGATCATTTCTGCGGGTCCTGCAACCGCCTCCGTCTTACCGCCGATGGGAAACTCAGGACCTGCCTTTTTTCCGATGCGGTGACCGATCTGAAACCGCTTCTCCGGTCGGGCGCTGCCGACGATGATTTGGAGAAAAAGCTGGACGAGGCCCTCTTGACCAAGCCCCTCCACCACGGCCCCATGGGGGGGGTCATGAAGAGATGCCATCTTCCCATGGTCAAGATCGGAGGGTGATCTCCGGCGATTATGAGGCTTTCCAACCTTTTCCTGGCCGCCCTGTCCGGTTTCCTCCTGATCCTGGCCTTTCCCCAGTTCGACTTCGAGATCGTTGCCTGGGGGGCTCTCATCCCCCTTTTCTGGTCCATGCGCCGAGCCACTCCCGTCCAGGCCGCTCTTCTGGGTTTTGTGGCCGGGTTTTCTTTTTTCACCGGCCTCCTCCCCTGGATCTACAACGTTCTGACCCAATATGGCCACCTGCCCGGGGGGGTGAGCGTTTTTTTCCTCCTCCTTTTAACCGCCTACCTGGCGCTCTATTTTTCGGCCTTTGCCTTCGCCCTGCGATGGGTTAAAGGGCGGGTGGAAATTCCCGAAACCCTTATCGCGCCTCCGCTCTGGGTCTCCCTCGAGTACATCCGGGGTTTCTTGTTTTCCGGCTTTCCCTGGGAGCTCCTGGGATACTCCCAATATCTCACCCTTCCCATGGTGCAGATCGCCGACATTACGGGAGTGTATGGGGTATCCTTTCTGATCGTTCTGGTCAATGCGGCCGGCTACCGCCTGCTCGAGGCCTGCGTCGAACGGGAATGGAAACCCGTCCGCCGGGAGTTGATAGCCGCGGCTCTTTTCCTGATGGTTTCGGGCACCTACGGCTACTGGCGGCTGGCCGGGATGAGCCCGGAAAACAAGGGAGGAACGGCGGTGCGGATTTCCCTCATCCAGGGGAACATTCCTCAGGATGTGAAGTGGGAGCCCAAGTTCCAGGAAGAAACCATGCGGATTTACACCGACCTTACCCTGCGCGCCCAGGTCACTCAGCCTCACCTGATCATCTGGCCCGAAACCGCAACTCCTTTCTTCTTCCAGGACAGCTTTCCCCATCAATCCCGGATCCTGGATTTGACCCAAAGAATGAAAGCTCACCTGCTTTTCGGCTCCCCGGCCTACGACCGGAAGGGAAGGGAAACCCTCTATTACAACAGCGCCTTCCTCATCTCCCCGGAAGGGAAAGTGGCTGGCCGGTACGACAAGATTCACCTCGTTCCCTTCGGAGAATACGCCCCGCTGGCCGGGCTTCTGGGTTTCACCCGGGATATCATCGGGGCCATGGGGGATTTTGCCGCCGGGGAAGAGATAAAGAATCTTTCCATCCCTCAAGGGAAGTTTGGAATGCTCATCTGCTACGAAGTCATTTTCCCCGACCTGACCCGCCGGTTCGTGGACCGGGGAGCCCGGTTTCTGGTCAACATCACCAACGACGCCTGGTTCGGACATACGGCCGCCCCCTACCAGCACATCTCCATGGCTGCCCTGCGGGCGGTGGAAAACCGGGTTCCCCTGGCCCGTGCGGCAAACACCGGGATTTCCGGGTTCATTCACCCCAGCGGTCGAATCCTCCAGGCTTCGGGAATCTTTACAAAAGCAACCCTTTTCGATAACATATACTTACAGGACCGATGGAGTTTTTATACCCAATTCGGCGACCTTTTCACCTATCTCTGTCTTGGGTACACCCTCCTGTTCTTGATTTACATCCGTTTTGGAAGGGAAGACCGTGTGGAACGAAATCGAAAATAAGATTCCTCTTCTGGAAGAGAAGGTTCAGGCCCTCCGAGGTCATCTTTGACTTAGACGCCAAGATCGCCCGCCTTGCCCAGATCGAGCAGGAAACCCTCAAGCCTGATTTTTGGAACGACAACGAAGGAGCGCAGAAGATCCTCAAGGAGAGGACTGCGCTGCGGGGGGGAGTCGAACTCTGGGAAAAGCTGAAGGCCGAGCTGGAGGAGGCGAAAGGGTACTTCGAGCTGGCGAAGGAAGAAAACGACGAGGAAACCCTGAAGGAAGTCGCGGCGAGAATCGACCGGGTGGAAAAGGACCTCCAGGCGGCGGAGTTCAAGCGGATGCTGGGAGGGGAAAACGACCGGAACAACGCCATCGTTTCCATCCATTCCGGAGCCGGAGGAACGGAGGCCCAGGACTGGGCCAGCATGCTCCTCCGGATGTACTTGCGCTGGGCCGAACGGAGAGGCTTTCGGGCTGAAGTGATCGACACCCTGGCAGGGGAAGAGGCCGGGATCAAGAGCGCCACCTTCGAGGTCACCGGAGAGTACGCTTACGGCTACCTCAAGGCGGAGGTGGGAATTCACCGGTTGGTCCGCATCTCCCCCTTCGACGCGGGCAAACGCCG
Organism: Syntrophaceae bacterium; assembly: GCA_013388675.1. Taxonomy (GTDB): domain Bacteria; phylum Desulfobacterota; class SM23-61; order SM23-61; family SM23-61; genus SM23-61. Next base: position 60,950 of record JACAEW010000175.1, read on the forward strand.
CCATACCTCTTTTGCTTCCGTGTTTGTGTACCCGGAGATCGAAGAGGACATTGTCGTCGAGGTCAAGGAAGAAGACCTCCGGGTGGACACCTTCCGGTCCAGCGGTGCCGGCGGGCAGCACGTCAACAAGACCGAATCGGCGGTGCGCATTACCCACCTTCCCACGGGCATCGTCGTCCAATGCCAGAACGAAAGATCCCAGCACAAAAACCGGGCCATGGCCTTGAAAGTCCTGAAATCGCGCCTTTATGAACTGAAGCTCCGGGAGCAGGAAGAGAAGGCCGAAGCCCTCCACAGCGCCAAAAAAGACATCGCCTGGGGAAGCCAGATCCGGTCCTATGTCCTTCAACCTTACCGGCTGGTCAAAGACCACCGAACGAACTTTGAGATGGGCAACGTGGACGCCGTGCTCGACGGGGAGTTGGACGAATTTATCCAGGCCTACCTGCTGCAGAAAGCCGGTTAGAGCGCCTCAAGTGCGCTCAAGTGCCTTAAGGGCCTTGAGTTGAATTACCTTTTGAGCTGTCGGTCGGATTTTTCCCTCGGAGGGTTAATCGAATCCGAATGCCGCTTGGGAATCCGATTTTAAAATGGAAGCTTTCGGCGCGAAGCTTTTTTTATTTAAGGCACTTGAGCGCCCTTGAAGCATTTGAGGCACTTTGAGTGGAACTTACAGTTCTCGGCTCAGGTACTTGTATTCCCACAATCGACCGCGGTCCTTCGGGCCTGGCCCTTTCCTTTGGGTCCCACCTGATCCTCTTCGATGGCGGCGGGGGCAGCCTTCGACCGATGCCCAGGCTGGGCTTGGATTTCCGGAAGATCGGCTTCCATTGCATTACGCACTTCCATCCCGACCATGCCATCGACCTGATCCCCCTTCTCTTCGCCCTGAACTACACCGTGGATTTCCGGCGCTCGGAGCCGCTCCGCCTCGTGGGGCCTGTCGGCCTGAGGGATTTTTATGAGAAGATGAGGGAAATCTTCGGCCACTGGATCGAAGCCCACACCTATCCCCTCACCTTCCATGAGGCGGGCGAATCGAGAATCGACTTCCAGGATTTCTCCGTCGAAACGCTTCCCATGGCCCACGCCGACCGCAGCATCGGATTCCGCGTGGAGGCGAACGGCCGCTCCCTGGTCTATTCCGGGGATACCGACTACTGCCCGAATATCGTAAGGCTCGGGAAGGAATCGGACCTTTTGATCCTGGAGTGCTCCTTCCCGGAAGAAAGAAAAAAGGAGGGGCACCTCACTCCCCGCCTGGCCGGCCGGATCGCCCGCGAAGCCAGGGCGAAAAGGCTTCTTCTTACCCATTTTTACCCCGTCTTTCAGAGTCACGATGTGCGGCGGGAGTGCGGCGCAGAATATTCGGGTGATATTCTTCTGGCGACCGATGGAATGAAGGTCTCCATCTGATCGTGCTGGAAAACCATTTGGCAAAAGGGCATTGACAGCCATTTATCGCCCGCCTCTATTTGAACTTTTTTTTTCATTTCTCCACTCAGGGAACCATCCAAGGAGAGGCAGAATTGTTTGGGATGAGCGAATGTTTCAGCCCAACGGGAAAATAGGGAAAAACCAGGGAAAAGTTCCGGGAGGGATTGCCTATGATCCGTCAGTTCCATCATACCGCTATCAGCGTGAGCGATTTAGACCGTACCATTCATTTCTACAGGGATCTTTTGGGCATGAAGCTGGAATGGCGGATCGACCATCGTCGAAGTCCCGCTCTGGAGAAAGTGGTGGGCCTGAAAAACGTGGATGTTTCTTACGCCATGCTCAGCGGCTGGGGAGGAAATATCGAAGCGTTTGAATACCATTCCCCGGCGGGGCGTCCCTATCCGGAAAAACGTCCTGTCTGCGACCACGGGATCACCCACATGGCTTTCCAGGTGGAAAACATCGACGAACTGTACCAAAGGCTGAAAAGCCAGGGCGTCCGCTTCAATTCCCCTCCCCAGATCGTGCGGGAC
>JACAEW010000348.1 GCA_013388675.1 Syntrophaceae bacterium
CCCACGAGTCTTTCGAGGACGAGGAGGTGGCTTCGGTTCTCAACCGGCATTTCGTGTCCATTAAGGTGGACCGGGAGGAACGCCCGGACGTGGACCAGGTTTACATGTCCGTTTGCCAGGCCTTGACCGGCCATGGAGGATGGCCCCTGTCTATCTTCATGACTGCCGAGGGAGAGCCCTTTTTCGCCGGAACCTATTTTCCAAAGACCGGCCGGATGGGCCTGATCGGGTTCATCGAACTCCTGGAAAGGGTCGCCGGTCTCTGGCGCACAAATCGGGAAAAGATCCTCACCGGCAGCGGAGAAATCCGTAAGGCCCTGCGCAACGGGGCCCGCCCGGGGTTTCAGGAACCTCCCTTGGACACGGGCGTGCTGAAAAAGGGGTACGCCCAGTTGGAAAGGACCCATGATGAGCGATGGGGGGGCTTCGGGAGCGCTCCCAAATTTCCCACCCCTCATCATCTTACTTTCCTCTTGAGATGGTATCGCCGAACCGGCGACCCCCAGGCAGGAAAAATGGCCGAAAGAACCCTTCAGGCCATGCGCCAGGGCGGGATCTTCGATCAACTGGGTTTTGGATTCCACCGCTATTCGGTGGACGAAAAATGGCTCATCCCCCACTTCGAAAAAATGCTTTACGATCAAGCCCTGCTGGCCATGGCCTATACCGAGGCCCACCTGGCCCTGGGAAAAGAAGACTTCGGAAAAGTCAGCCGGGAGGTCTTTACCTATATCCTGCGGGATATGACCTCCCCCCAAGGGGGCTTCTATTCGGCCGAGGATGCGGATAGCGAAGGGCACGAAGGAAGGTTCTATGTTTGGAAGCCTGCCGAGGTCCTAAATCACCTGGGCCGGGAAGAGGGGGACCTTTTCTGCCGGTTTTACGGGGTTACCCCGGAAGGGAATTTTGAGGAAGGTTCCAGTGTCCTCCACATTCCCCGCCCGCTGGAGCCATTCGCGGCGGGGGAGAAGATGAACCCTCAAGAGCTGGAGAAAATCCTGGAGCGATGCCGGGAAACGCTCTTTCAAAGGCGGGAAAAAAGAACTCATCCCCTCAAGGACGACAAGGTCCTTACCTCCTGGAACGGACTCATGATCGCGGCCCTCGCCCTAGGGTCCCAGGCCTTGCAGGACCCCCTTTTCTCCCATGCCGCTTGCCGGGCCGCGGATTTCATCCTGGAGCATATGCGGAACCCCCAGGGACGCCTGTACCGGCGCTGGCGGGAAGGGGAAGTGGCCATCCCGGGTTTCCTGGAGGACTATGCCTTTCTGGTCTGGGGGTTGATCGAGCTGTACGAGGCCACTTTCCGGGTCGGGTACCTGGAAGAAGCGATTCGGCTGAATCAGGTCATGATCGAACTCTTCGAAGACCAGGAGAAGGGGGGATTCTTTTTTTCAGGGAAAGACAACGAAGCCCTCATCACCCGTTCCAAGGAGCTTTACGACGGGGCCACCCCGTCGGGAAACTCGGTTGCTGCCCTGAACATCCTGCGGCTGGCGAGATTGACCGGGAGCGCGGCCCTGGAAAACAACGCCGCGCGCATCCTCCGGGCCTTTTCCGCCCCGGTGGCCGAAGCCCCCATGGCCTTTACTCAATTTTTAAACTTCCTGGATTTTTACTTCGGCCCGAGCCAGGAGATCGTCTTGGTCGGGGACCCGGCCTGGGAGACGAGCCGGGCTCTGACCGCGGCCATCCGGCAAAAGTTCCACCCGAATAAAGTGTTCCTTTTCCGGCCGGAGGACGAAACGGGGAAGAAGCTCGCTGAGCTTTGTCCTTTTGTAAAAGAGATGAAATCGATTGACCGGAGGGCCACGGCCTATATCTGCCAAGGGTATTCCTGCCAAAGCCCTTTGACGGATTTGGCCGCCGTCCAGGGGGCTTTGAAATAGGGACGCCGGGGATGAAACTCTGGAGATGGGTCAAAAATCGGGATGTTCTTTTGGTCCTCGCCCTGCTGCTGGGGTTGTCCTGGGGACAGGGGGCGAAGGAGACGGAAAAGGCGGTGCTTCCTGCCCTGGCCCTGGTCATGACCCTGGCCACCATGGGCGTTCCGGGAAGCATCTTTCTCTCTCCCCGGACCCTGATCCGCCCGGCCCTCTGGGGCCTGGTTTTGAATTACGTCCTCCTGGGAGGAGTGATTCTCGGTTTAAGCGGTCTATTGATTTCCGAGAAGGAACTGTGGGAAGGATTCGTGATTATTACCGCCGTTCCCCCGGCGGTGGCGGTCATCCCTTTCAGCGTGATCCTGAACGGGAACCAGTCCTTTGCCCTCATCGGGACGATCAGTTGCTATCTGGCCGCCCTGGGGATCACTCCCCTGATCGCCTCCGTCTTTCTTGAGGGAGCCTTCGGGGACCCGGGAAAGATTGCGATGGCGATGGTGGAACTGATTCTGGTCCCCCTGGCCGGCTCCCGGATCCTCCTCTGGACCGGATGGGCCAAGAAACTCGAACCCTGGAGGGGGACCTTAACGAACTGGAGCTTCGTCCTGATCGTTTACACCATCATCGGCCTCAACCGGCAGTTGTTCCTCGACCGGCCCGGGGTCCTGGTTCTTCCCGCGGGGATTGCCCTGGCCAGCACCTTCATCCTTGGCTGGGGAATCGAGAAAATCGGGCGATGGCGGGGAATGGAGTCTCAATTGATCACTACCATGGTCCTCCTGGGGACTCATAAAAACACGGGCCTGGCCGCGGGTTTAGCCCTTTCTCTTTTCAGCGAAAAGACGGCCGTACCGGCGACGATCACCACGATCTTCATGCTGGTTTACATGATCCGCCTGAGCCTCCGGCAGCGCTCGATGACCTGACCGGTTCTGGGGAAGAAGCTTTTAACCGCTGAAAGATGTCTTTGCGCAGCCAAGCGCACTCAATAGGGGGTCCAAGAACATGGGCCCTGAGGCGAACCGCGTGATGGGTGCATACCTTGCGGGCGGCCAGAATGGGCCGCTGCAAATAGATCATCTTGTAACCATTTAGCCCTTTGAAAAAAAATTCAAATCTCCCTGAATCCCCCTTTTTCAAAGCGGGAAAAGGCCCCCTCATTCATCGAATTCCCGCAAAGAACCTCTCCTCCCTTGGGAAAAGGGAGGCCGGGAGGGATTTCGGAGAAGGTCTTTTCAAAGCGCTAAAATGTTACATCATTTTTTTTCCGGCTTCGCCGGACTCGGAGGAAAGAATGAGAAAATGGAAGTGCACGATTTGCGGCTATCTCCACGAGGGAGAACGTCCGCCGGATTCTTGCCCGGCCTGCGGGGCCCACATGTTCCAGTTCATCCTCTATGAACCTTTGCCGGAAGCCCTGGAAAAAAGGCTGCGCGAAGCCTTTGCGGGAGAATCCAAGGCTTTTGTGCGCAACCTGGCCTTTGCCCGAAAAGCCGAAGCGGACGGGTTTCCCCAAGTGGCCCGCCTCTTCCGGGCCGTGGCCGATGCGGAAAAGGTACACGCCGACGAGTACCTACGGTACCTGGAGGGAGTGATCGGCGAAACCGAGGAGAACCTGAAGGCGGCCTTCGAAAACGAGATCAAGGCCAAGAACGACTACTACCCGCCGTTCATCCGGGAAGCCTTCGCCCTGAACAGAGTGGATGTGGCTTGGAGCTTCTCCCGGTCCCGGGACGTGGAAGAGCGCCACGCCAAGCTCTATAAGGAGGCCCTGGAGGCCCTGCTCAAGGAGCGGGACATGGAGTACCACGTCTGCCAGGTCTGCGGATACATCTTCGACGGGTCCCTGCCCGAGACATGCCCGGTATGCCGCGCCCGGAAAGAGAACTTCAAAAAGATCGCTTGACCGAAAGGGCCCCGGATACAGCATGCTTTTCGATTGGTTCAAAGAGCTTAACCCGATCATTCAGGCCTTCTTGGCTACTTCCTTCAACTGGTTTCTCACCGCCTGCGGGGCCGCCTTGGTTTTTCTGTTCCGGACCATCAACCGGAAAGTCTTGGACGCCATGCTGGGGTTCGCCGCCGGGGTCATGGTGGCCGCCAGCTTCTTCTCGCTCCTGGCGCCCGCGGTGGAAATGGCCGGCGAATTGCAGGTCCCGGCCTGGATTCCGGCGGTGGTCGGGTTTCTCCTGGGCGGGGCCTTCCTCTGGACGGTGGATAAAATCCTGCCCCATCTCCATTTGGGTTTTCCCACCGAGGAGGCCGAGGGGATTAAGACCAGTTGGAGAAGGAACGTCCTCCTGGTTCTGGCCATCACCCTTCACAACATTCCCGAGGGATTGGCCGTGGGCGTGGCCTTCGGCGCCCTGTACCACCATCTGCCCGCGGCATCCCTGGCCGGAGCCGTGACTCTGGCCCTGGGCATCGGGATTCAGAACTTCCCCGAAGGGACGGCGGTATCCGTTCCCCTGCGAAGAGAGGGGCTTTCCCGCCTCAAGAGTTTCTGGTATGGCCAATTATCCGCCGTGGTCGAACCCATCGCCGGCGTCCTGGGGGCGGCGGCGGTCATTTATATCCGGCCGATCCTGCCGTATGCCCTCTCCTTTGCCGCCGGGGCCATGATCTTCGTGGTGGTGGAAGAGCTCATCCCTGAATCCCAAAGGGAGAAGAACACGGATATCGCCACCGTGGCGATGATGCTGGGCTTTGCTTTGATGATGGCCCTGGATGTGGGGTTGGGATAAGAGAAAACTCCGTTTCGCGCCAGGCGTCCCCGATTGAAAAGGTTCGCCATCCTTTCATTGGAATCCGAGACGCCGCAAGGCCTGGGGGTCCTCCCTCCAGTTTTTTTCCACCTTTACCCATAGCTCCAGGAAGACCTTGGTTCCCAAAAGGGTCTCGATTTCCTGCCGCGCCAGACGGCCGATCTCTTTCAGCATCCGGCCCTTTTCCCCGATGAGAATCCCTTTTTGCGATTCCCGCTCTACCCGGATGGTAGCCCGGATCACCACCAGGTTCCCGTCCGGCCGCTCCTGGAATTCTTCCACCGATACGGCCGTGGCATAAGGGACCTCGTCCCGAGTGAGGTGGAATACCTTCTCCCGAATCAACTCCGCCGCGAGGAAACGTTCGGGGAGGTCGGTGATCATATCCTCCGGGAAGAGGCGGGGCCCATCGGGAAGGACGTTCAGCAGCTCCTTTACCAGAACATCGACCCCCTCCCCCAATAGAGCCGAGACCGGAATGATCTGTTCAAAAGAATGGGCCCGGGAATACCGGTCCATGATGGGCAGGAGATTTCCCTTGGAGACGATGTCGATCTTGTTGATCACCAGAAAGACGGGTTGAGTCACCTTTTTCAGGTTTTCCAGGATCCATTCGTTCTCCTCATTGTCCGGAAAATCGGCCTCCACGAGAAAACAGATCGAATCCACCTCCTGGAGGGTGGAGAGGGCGGTCCGCACCATGGATTGGTTCAGGATGCTCTTGGAGCGGTGGATTCCCGGGGTATCCAGGAAGATCATCTGCGCGTATGGAAGGTTTTTGATCCCCAGGATCCGATTCCGCGTGGTCTGGGGTTTGGGGGAGGTAATGGCAATTTTTTCCCCCAAGAGAAGGTTTAAAAGCGTGGATTTCCCCGAATTCGGCCGTCCGATGAGGGAGATAAACCCGGACTTGAAGGAAGGTTTTTTTTCCTGGTCAGCCATTTCTCCCTTTCAAAGAGAGGGAGAGCTTTTGCAGCGTTCTCCGGGCGGCCCTTTGTTCCGCCTCTTTCTTGCTTTTTCCGGCTCCCGCCCCGAACACCTTTCCCTGAATTTGGACCTTCACCCCGAAGACTCTATCGTGATCCGGGCCGAACTGCTTGGCCAAGACGTAGCGGGGGGTGGCTTGCAGGGTATCCTGGGAGAACTCCTGGAGCTTGGTTTTGTAGTCCTGGTAAAAGCTTTCCCTCTCGGCTTCCTCCAGGGGCAGGGAGAAAAGCTGAGAAATCACCTTGAAGGCTTTTTTATACCCGCCGTCCAGATAGACCGCCGCGAGCAGAGCCTCCAGGGACGAGGATAGGATGGAGCTCTTTTTCCTCCCCCGGGTCATCTCCTCCCCCTTGCCCAACAGCAAATATTCCCCCAGAGAGAGGCCCCCGGCGATCTTGGCCAGGCCGGTTTCATTCACCACCGAGGCCCGCAGCCGGGAGAGGCTCCCCTCCGGGTAATCCGGGTAACGATCCATGATCAAATGGCCGATGACCAGGTCCAGGACCGCATCGCCCAGAAACTCCAGCCGTTCATTGTCCTGTCCCCCCGCATCCACGTTTTCATGGACGTAGGATTTGTGTCGCAGGCTCTGGTTCAAAAGCTCAAGGGACTTGAACCCGTACCCGATTTTTTTCTCCAGTTCGCGGAGAGTTTTTTTTCTTTCTTTATCGATCAATCGTTTTCACCGCGGGGATTCGACTTTTCCGAAGACCTTTCCATCCCGGACTTCGGTCGCCTCGATCTCCACCTCCCGGTTCATGAGCCCATCTTCCCCGGGGAGGAGAACGGAAATATAATTCTCGGAAAACCCCTTAAGCAACCCCGACCCGCGATCTCTCTTGGCCTCTACCAGGACTTTCAGTCTTTTCCCCAGAAAGGAGCGGGAAAATCGATCCCGTTTCCTCTCCCCCAATTCCCGCAGGGCCTGGCAGCGGGCGCGGATGACCTGCGGAGGAACCTGAGCCGGAAAAACGGCGGCCGGCGTTCCCTTCCTTTTGGAAAAAGGAAAAACATGGAGGTAGGCAAGGGGAAGGGCTTCAATCAAGGACATGGTATTCCGAAAGGCGGAATCGCCTTCTCCCGGGAATCCTCCGATGACATCCGCCCCGATCGCCGCGCGGGGAATTTTTTGCGCCAAGCGATTCACCAGGTCGGCGAAAAAAGAGGCCGAGTAATTTCGGTTCATCCGTTTGAGAATGGCGTCGTCCCCGCTCTGCAGGGGGATGTGCAGGTGGGGGCAGACCCCTTGGGAATCGGCCAGGTAATCCATCAACGGGGGGGTGATCTCCCGGGGTTCAATGGAGCTGAGGCGGAGGCGAAGACCCAGGTTCTCCCCTTCCAGAGCCTGCAACAGAGTGAACAGCGACTGGGAGGGAAGAAGGTCTTCCCCATAAGTGCCCAGGTGGATTCCGGTGAGGACGATCTCCTTGAACCCCCGGGACGCTAATTCCCGGGCTTGGAATAGGACCCGCTCCGGGGGAAGGCTCCGGTTCCTTCCCCGCGCAAAAGGGACGATGCAATAGGAACAAAAGGAGTTGCAGCCATCCTGAACCTTGAGGAAGGCACGGGTCCGCCCGGCGAAATGAGGAGGCCCCCATTCTTCAAACTTTTCCTGTTTTTCCACCGGGGAAACGAGAAGACCCGCTTTCCCGGACCTCTCCCGGGAGCCTATGATTTCCGGAATTTTCTTCCTCTCCGCCGTTCCTACCACATAATCCACCCCCGGTATGTTCTGCAGGATTTGAGGGGCAACCTGGGCGTAGCAACCGGTGACGATGACCCGTCCCCCGGGGTTCTTGGCCGACAGGCCCCGGATGATCTGACGAGACTGATAATCCGTCTTCTGGGTTACGGTGCAGGTATGAACGATGGTTACATCCGCGGCTTGGGAAGAAGGAATGATCTGATGCCCCCGTGCCGCCATTTCGGCGGCCAGCGATGCGGCATCGCTCTGGTTGACTTTGCAGCCCAGCGTGATCAAGGAGACCTTTAAAGAGCTCTTTCGATCCATCCTCCCCCCAAGACTTCCTCCCCCCGGTAAAAAACGGCCGCTTGCCCGGGGGTTACCGATTTCTGGGGAACTCGGAATTGCACTCTCACCCTTTTATCATCCTGAGTAACGAGGACTGCGGGGACCCCGTGGTGGCGGTAGCGGATTTGCACCAGGGCTTCCCTCTCTCCCTCCAGGGAAGAAAAGGAAATCCAGTTGACCCCTCCGGCGATCAGGCCGGGGGCCAGCAGTTCTTCTTTTTTCCCCACAATGACCCGGTTCCGGCGCCAATCCAGGGCCAGGACATAATGGGGCTGCGTAGCCGAAATGCCCAACCCCCGGCGCTGGCCGATGGTGTAAGCATAGATGCCCGGGTGAGACCCCAGCACATCTCCTTTTCGGTTCACGATCTCTCCCGGTTGGAAGATTTCCTTCCCCCTCCGGTCTTCGAGAAAACGACGATAGTCGTTGTCAGGGACGAAACACACCTCCTGGCTTTCTTCCTTCCGGGCCACCCTCAACACCAGTTTTGCGGCGGCCTGCCTCACCTCCGTCTTGGATTTATCCCCCAGGGGAAAAAGGACTTTGGCCATCTGCCCCTGGGTCAGGGTAAAGAGAAAATAGGATTGGTCCTTACTGTGGTCTTTACCCCGCAGGAGAAGGTACCTTGCTTCTCCCGTCTTGTCGGGGAAAGGATTCCTTACGATCCGGGCGTAATGCCCCGTTGCCAGGGCTATGGCCCCGAGCTCTTCGGCTCTTTGGAGAAGGAAGCCAAACTTAATCTGGTCATTGCAGTGGATGCAGGGGTTGGGGGTCCTTCCCCGGAGATATTCCCGGACGAAGTTTTCCACCACTCTTTCTTCGAAAGGGCGCTTGAGGTTGATCACGTAGTGGGGGATTCCGATCTGGTCGGCCACCCTCCGGGCATCCTGGAGGTCGTCGAAGGAACAGCAGCGGCCGAAGGAACCCTTCCCGTCGCCGGTCGGGTCCCAAAGGTGCATGGTCAGGCCGATCACCTCGTACCCTTCCTCTTTTAGCAGGGCTGCGGCCGTGGAGCTGTCCACCCCGCCGCTCATGGCCACCACGATTCTTCTTTTTTTAGGCCAAGACATTTTTCCCCCCAGAGGCCCAACGGTTTCTTTTCGTTTCGGCTCTGCCGGGCGGTGCCCTCTTGGTCTCCGCGGGAAATCTATTTACGCTTTTGACCGCGAGGCTTTCTGGTAGAGCGGGGAGATCGCCCGGAGCCTTTCGATGATCCGCGGCACTACTTCCAGTACATAGTCCACATCCTCGGGAGTGTTGGTCAATCCCAGGCTGAAGCGGATGGCGCTCTGGGCCACAAGGGGGGACTTCCCCATGGCCAGGATGACGTGGGAGGCGTCCGCGGAACCGGAGGAGCAGGCGGAGCCCGAAGAGACGGCCACGCCCTCCAGGTCCAGGTTCAATAAAAGCGATTCTCCTTCCACGTAGAGGAAACTGACGTTCATCGTATTCGGCAGCCGGAGGACCGGGTGGCCGTTCAATTCCACGTGGGGGACGGCGCGGAAAATCCCCTCCTGGAGCCGATCTCGCAGGTTGCGGAGATACTCATGCCGCTTATCAAAATCCCGCATGGCGATTTCGCAGGCCTTGCCCAGTCCGATGATGTAAGGAATGTTTTCCGTCCCCGCGCGGCGGTTGCGTTCCTGGGCTCCCCCATGAATGAGGGGGGAAAGCTTCGTTCCCTTGCGGATGAACTGGGCCCCGATCCCTTTCGGGGTATTCAGTTTGTGCCCGGAAAGGGAGAGGATGTCCACGGGCAGCCTTTTCAGGTCGATGGAAATTTTCCCCACGGCCTGAACCGCATCGGTATGGAAGAGGACGCCCTTCTCCCGGCAGATCTCCCCGATTTCCCGAACCGGCATGATCGTTCCGGTCTCGTTGTTGGCGAACATGATGGTGACCAGGACGGTATCCGGCCGGATCGAGCGGCGGAGCTCCTCCAGGTCAACCAATCCATCCCGGTCAACGGAAAGGTAGGTGACCTGATAGCCCATTCCTTGCATGAATTGGCAGGTATGGAGGATCGCATGATGTTCCACCTTGGAGGTGATGATGTGCCGGCCTTTATCCTGATGGGTGAAGGCGACCCCTTTGATGGCCATGTTGTCGCTCTCCGTTCCGCATCCGGTGAAGACGATCTCCTGGGGGTCGGCGTTCATCAAGGCCGCCACTTTTTCCCGGGCCTCATCCAGGTATTTTTTGACCTCCCGGCCGGCCCAATGGATGCTGGACGCATTCCCGAATTGTTCACGAAAGAAAGGCAACATGGCCTCCAGGACCTCGGGATGGACCGGAGTCGTGGCATTATGATCCATGTAAACGCGGCGCATGGCTTTGCTCCTCATGGGTTTGGGCTGGGTTTCAATCGCGCGTGATCAATCGTCGGTTCGCGGAAACTATTGCTTACGAATCAGGAGGTGAATTTGCGGAAAGGGGAATGCACCCCCCTCTTGGAACACCTGCCCGGGGAGGATGATTCTCCATCCCGCAATTTCTTTTTCATCTCTCTTTTTCTTTTCCGATCGGCGTAATCTGCGAAATCTGCGGCCCCTAATTATTTTCACACCAACCGGGATTCCATGGCCCGCGGCGGGCAGGCTTTGATGCATAGCTCGCAGCCGCTGCATTTGGAGGAATCAAAAATCACCTCCATGGTCTTCCGGTTGATGTGCAGAGAGCCGGTGGGGCAGACCGCCGTGCAGGCCCCGCAGTGGATACATTTTCCCTCGTCCCGCCCAATGTCCTTTTCGATGGGTTCAACGACGATCCCCGTTTCGAGAAGATATTCCATCCCCCGCTTGAAATCCGCCTTCGGGCCGGTGAGCTCCAGAACCATGAAGCTTTCCTGCTTGGGCAGGACATGGGCCTTGAGGATGTTGAAGCTCAGGTTGAAATCCTTCACTAGCCGGTACACGATCGGCTTGTTCCAGTTTTCCCTGGAAAAATGGAGAACGATCTTCTTGGTGGTCATGGTTCCTCTCCTGGCGGGGAACTAGTTTCAAGGTAGGATAGTCGATCCCTTTTGTCAAGCATCCGGGACATGCAGACGGGCGCGGCGGCGATCATCCCATTTTCCGGGCGTCCGAACGCCTGGAGGAAGGGTCCCGATGAAAGGCATCTCCTTCTCCAGGCCCCCGCCCCTGCTGGCGGTGCCGGTCATCTTTTTCTTTGCCATAGCCAAAGACCCAGAAGGATCAAAAATCCCATTCCATTTGCCAGGGGGGACGGGTGGAAAAGAGCGACGGCGGAAACCCCCAAGGCCCATTGCTCCCAAGCCCGATTATCCCGGACCAGGTGCCCGACGGCCGCAGAAGATACGGCCAGGAGGCCCAGGGAAACCGTAATGAAAGTCAGCAGGACCTCAACCCAGGGGCCATCCAGCAAAAGAGGACGATAAGCCATGACGATCGGGAGCACGAAAAGGCCCACGGCGATCCGGCAGGCCGCGAACCCGGTTTTCATCGGCGGGGCGCCGGCGATTCCCGCCCCGGCGAAGGCGGCCAGGGCGACGGGCGGGGTCACGTTGGAGGTCTGGCTGTACCAGAAGACGATCATGTGGGCTCCGAGCAACCACATTCCCATCTCCACCAGGGCCGGGCCAGCCAGAATCACCAGGATGATGTACGCGGCGGTGACCGGAAGTCCCATGCCCAGGAAAAGGGCGGCTAGACCGATCAGCAGAATGGCCAGGATCTTAATCCCCCCCGAAAAGGAGAGGACCAGGCTGGAAAATTTTAACCCCAATCCGGTCAGGGTGACGACCCCCACGATAATCCCGGCCGCGGCGCAGGCTGCCGACACCATCAACGCGCTCTGCGTGCTTTTTTCCAGGAGCCTGAAAAATTGCCGGTAACCGATCCGGGTTTCCGCCCGGAGCATGACCACTCCGAAGACCGAAGCGACGCCGACAAATCCCACCATCATGGGACTGTAGTTGCCGACAAGAAAATAGACCAGAACGGCGATGGGCAACAGAAAAAGGTATCCCTGTCGCAGCACTTCGCCGAGGCGGGGGATTTCCTGTTCATCCAGGGGAGCGATCCTCATCCTTTTGGCCTGGAAATGGACGAAGCAGTAGGTGGCGAAATAATACATGCAAGCGGGAATGAAGGCGATCTTCACGATCTCCATATAAGGGGTGTTGGTGAATTCGGCCATCAGGAATGCCCCCGCGCCCATGATGGGGGGCATGATCTGGCCGCCCGTCGAGGCGGCGGCCTCCACGGCCCCGGCGATGTGGGGCGGATAGCCGATCCGTTTCATCATGGGGATGGTGAACGATCCCGTGGTCACTACGTTGGCGACCGCACTCCCCGAAACCGACCCCATGAACCCGCTGGCGATGACCGCCGTCTTGGCCGGCCCGCCCGCCATCCTCCCGGTCAGAGCGTAGGCCAGCCGGGTAAAGAAAGCGCCCCCGCCGGTACCCTCCAGCAGGGACCCGAAAAGCACGAAAATAAAAACGAAGGTCGCCGCCACTCCGAGAGGAAGACCGAATATGCCCTCGGTGGTGAGATAAAGCTGTCCCATGAGCCGGTCCAGGCTATACCCCTTGTGCCCCAGTATTCCGGGCATGTACGGGCCAGCCATCGCATAGATAACGAAGACCAGGCAGACGATCGCCATGAACAAACCGACGACACGACGCGCCGCCTCTATGACCAGGAAAACCGCGGCCGAGCCCAGGACGATATCCAGGGGTTCCCAGTCCCCCTGTCGCTGGATGATCTCGTCGAAAAAGACCAGAAGGTAGAGGACCACCACGAGGCTTAGGGCAAAAAGGAAAAGGTCCAGCACCATGAATCCGTCGAGGCGTCTGCGGGAGGCCGAATCCGACGGGGGAGAATAGAGGAAAATCACCGCCAGAACGATCATGAGGTGGATTCCCCGCTGGAAGATGGCGGTGAGGGCTCCGAAACCGGCGGTGTAAAGCTGAAAGAGAGCGAGGGTTACGGCCAATCCGTAGCCCACCCAGTAGAGAACCCCCTTTAGCTCTCTTTTGTTGGTAGGGGCTTCTTCCTGCCGACCGGCGTTCATTTTCTCTCCTTTCCCGGTCCCGCCGAGCTACCCCGGATCCAACCGGGGTTTTTTTCATCTCCGGCAAGGGGATGGGAACTTCCCCCTTTGATTTGCGCCTGGAAAGGGCGGGGAATACTGGAATCGAGGTGGGGGGGAAGAACGGCCGCGGCCGTTGTTCCCGTGACGGGGATATCCCCCGGTTATTTCTTTCCCTTCTGGAGATGCTCGGGGACCTTCAGCCCTTTCTCCTGATAATATTTGACCGCCCCCGGATGCAGGGGAATGGGTGAGGCCTTCAAAGAGTTCTCGAGGGTGGTGTACTTGGCGAAGGGGTGAATCTTTTCCAGGTAATCCCGGTTTTCGAAGGCCGTTTTGACCAGCTTGTATACCATGTCCTCGGGCAAATCGGAGTTGCAGGCCACCGTGTTCCAGACCGATGGGTTCTTCACCGGATAATCCTGGCCTTTGTAGGTTCCGGGGGGCAATTCAAAGGACGAGTAGTAGGGATATGCTTTCACGATTTTGGCGATGTCCTCGTCGCTGAAGGAAATCAGGTCGATGTCCCGCGTGGTGGCCAGGTCCATCACCGAGGAGGTGGGGGCGGCTACATCCCAAATCCCCACGTCGATGGTCCCGTCTTTGAGGGCATTGGCGTTTTCCGTGAAAGAAAGCCGCTGTACCTTGAAATCTTTGTAGGTAAGGCCCAGGGCGCCCAAGACCAGGTTGGCTTTGAACTCCGTCCCGCTTCCCGGAGCCCCCACGGAAACCCGTTTTCCCTTGATGTCGTAAATGGTCTTGATACCCGAGCCCTTCAGGGTGACCACGTGGAAGTGATGGGGGTACATCTGGAACATGGCCAGGACCTTCTGGGGCTTTCCTTTGAAGCGGCCCTCGCCGTGGTAGGCCTGGTAGAGGACGTCGTTCATGGTTTGGGCGATGAGACTTTCTCCGCGGTTCGCCAGGCGGATATTCTCCACCGACCCGCCGGTCACCTCGGCCACGGCCTGCACGCCGGGCACGTGGCGGGTCCAAATTTCCGCCAGCCCCCCTCCATAAGGATAGTAGACTCCGCCGGTTCCTCCGGTGGCGATGGACAGGTATTTTCCCTTTGGCGCCGATTCCGCCGGCGGACAGAGAATTACCGCCAGGATCAGCAGGGCGAGCGCGCCGAAACCCCACTTTTTTATCGAAGAAATCATTTTGGCCTCCTTTCGGTTCATTCTCATTCCACGGATATGGTTTTGACGATCACCAAGACCTTGCCGGGGATCTTTTGGGTATTCACCGGGTAAACCCCTTTGGCCCCTTTTCCGGTCGCGAGGACCGGAGGATTCCCGGTCTCGGGCAGGAGCCCTCCGCCCGCCAGTCCCTCCTCGGGCAGAATCAACTGGACTCGAAATCGCCGGGCCTCGGGGGCCTTGTTCTGCACCTCCACCTCCAATTGCAGGGTGGGACGATTTTGCCATCCGGCGTAAGGCTTTACCGAGCAACCGAAAAAGGAGATCTCCGCCTCTTTGGCCACTTCCCATTCCACTTCTGCGGGGCATTTCACCGGCCCGGCCGGCTTGTAGGCGGGCCCTGCGCATCCGCTCAGGGAGAACCCCAAAGCGATACCCAGAAACAGGAAAAAAAGCCTTCTTGCCATGCTTTCCGCTTTCATGAAGCCGCCTCCTTTCAAGAGATGTTAGTCCCTTACAAGCTGAGTTAATCTCAAAATGGTTACAAAGTTAGATTCCAACTGTTATAGGGTTGGCGAGAGAAGGGATAACGACCAGCGTTTTGAGCTTCATGGCGGTGGTCACC
>JACAEW010000007.1 GCA_013388675.1 Syntrophaceae bacterium
CCCCAAGGCACCGGTCCCCGAACCCTTCGCCTCAAACGAAATCCCAGCTTAAACAGGGACAACCCCATTCATTTCCGCCGCGACCCGATGGAAGAACCGCTGCCTCAGGATGTCCGGCCCCGGGCGGGATGCCGCCCTGGGCCCGGCCCACTCTCTTCCGGCAGGGGTAGACCCGGAAAGTTCAAAATCTTCCTCAAGCACCCACTCGATTGGGAGAAGACCCTTAAAAAAATAACCCCTCCCCTCGGGGAAAGAGATAAAACCAAGTAGGGGAAATTCTCCGTTCACCCCCACCCCTACCCTGGAATCGGATTAATCGGCGGAATCTGCGGATCAATTAATCCTTTAAAAAATCCGGAATGATTTCTCCACGGATTAAGTCGTCATAATCCTCCCGCTGCCGGATGACAAAATACTTATCCTTGCTCACCAGGACCTCGGCCACCCGGGGGCGGGAGTTGTAGTTGGAAGACATGGAAAAACCGTAGGCCCCGGCGCTCATCACCGCCAGGAGGTCCCCCGGCTCGGCTTTGGGAAGTGTCCGGTCTTTGGCCAGGAAGTCGCTGGATTCGCAGATGGGCCCGACGACGTCCGCCGTCCATTCCGGTTTGTCGGACCGATGAAGGGGTTGGACTCTCTGGTAGGACCCGTAGAGACTCGGCCGGATGAGATCGTTCATGGCGGCGTCCACGATGATGAAATTCTTCTCGTCCCCGGCTTTGGTATATAGCACCTTCGTAACCAGAATCCCCGCGTTGCCGACGATGACCCGCCCCGGCTCCAGGATCAAGGTGCAATCCATTTCTTCTAATTCTTTCATCAAGGCCTGCGCATAGTCGCGGGGATGGGGGGGTTCCTCCTGATAATAGGTGATCCCCAGCCCCCCCCCGATGTCGACATATTGAATTATGATTCCTTCGGCTCGGAGCTTTAAAACCAGCTCTTTGATCCGTTGCAGCGCCTCGACAAAAGGCCCCACTTCGGTAAGCTGAGACCCGATATGGCAGCTTACCCCGATGATTTTCACGTTGGGTAAAGTATGGGCCAGACGATAGTCGTCCAGAGACTTTTGGATGTTGATCCCGAATTTATTTTTCTTCAGCCCGGTGGAAATGTAGGGATGGGTTTTCGGGTCCACATCCGGGTTGACCCGGAGGGCCACGGAAGCCCGGGTCTTCATTCTTCCGGCAATGTGATCGATCAGGACCAGTTCCTGGGTGGATTCGATGTTAAACATGAGAATGGGAAGTTCGAGGGCGTACTCGATCTCCTCCTCCTTCTTTCCTACGCCCGAATAGACGATCTTATCCGGGCTCGCGCCGGCTTTCATGGAGCGGAAAAGCTCCCCGCCGGAGACCACATCCACCCCGCCCCCCATGCGGGTGAAGACCCGCAGGATAGCGATGTTGGAATTGGCCTTGGCCGAAAAGCAGATGAGGTGATCCACGTTGGAAAAAGCCCCCTGAAAGGCCCGGAAGTGGTTTTCCAGGGTGTTCAGGCTGTAAAGATAGAATGGAGTCCCGACGGTCCCGGCAATTTCCCGGATGGGCAACTCCTCGCAATAGAGTTCATCCCCGCGATACTGAAAGTCGTGCATCGAACTTCTCCCCCATAAATAATTTACATTTTATAACACAGACTTAAGGGGAAGGTCAAAACAAATCGGGTCGAAAGAATGGGAATACAAATGATTCGGAGCAAAGACTCGAAAATCGCTGCTGAGAACGAAACGCTTTTTTTGAAAGGATCCTCGTCCGCAAACGGCTGGGGAATCGAGGATAATCGAGTTCTTACGGTTTCATCGGAATGGGGGAAACCTCGGCGTCCTGGGAAAAATCGCTCTCTCGGTGGGGAAAGGGTGAGTCCACGGCTTTCAAACGGTAGGTGTAGGATTTTTGCGGGTCTGCGGCAGCATCCAAGTAGTACGGCTGTTTAACCAGCGAAAAGTTAATCTTGCGAAAGGTCTCCTCGCCCGCAGAGCGCCGATAAACATCATACCCCGCCACATCCGGCTCCGGATTTTCATCCCAGCGCAAGGCAACTCCGCCCTCCTGAAAAGCAGCCACCAACCCCCGGGGAGGAGACGGGGGTGTTTGCTTTTCCGGGATTCCTTCAGCCACCGCCGAAGCCGGCCCTTCGATGAGGGTCCCATGAAAATTTCGCACCGCCCGGACTTCATAAAAATATTTCTTTCCGTTCTGCAGCCCCCCGTCCAGAAAACGCTTTTCCTTAAGGGGTTCCGGGTTCAAAGGAAAAAAGCCGAAGCGCTCTCCCTCGGTCCGTCGGTACAGGTTGAAGCCGGTGACCGGCGGCTCTTCCCGCCCGGCGGGGATGGATCCCCAGGCGATTTCCAGGGCCTGATTTTCGCTCCGGGTCTTGACCCCTTCCGGAGCGGATGGGGGATCATCCCAGAAAATTTTGGCCCGGTTCGATTCCGGGCTGGGGGTCTTGTAAAAATTGTAACCCAGGACGAAATAGGTGTATTCGCTTCGGGGTTTGACCGTTGCATCCTGCCAAAGGACTCTTCCCCCTTCGATCCGCGCCCCCCGGGGGTAGTCGATGTCGATTTCCGCCACGGGTAAGAAATTGGCCCGGCATTCCGGACAGGATGCTTCGAGAAAACGATCCTGACGGAATACTTTGAATCCCAGCAGGTCTCCAAGCTTTTGGCCTTCCACGTTCCGGGTGGGAACCGTCCACCCCAGGAAAACCTTTCCATCCCTGGACCAGGCTTGAAGGTCGGAGACCGCCGCCGGGACATTGCTTTCCGGGGGCAAGGGCGGACCTTTTTTCCCGCAGGCGGTAAAGAAGGATATGAGCAGAATGGTCCCAAAGAAAAGTTTCGTCGTCCGGGAAAAAGGGAATGGCGGCATGACCAATCAACGAGGGTAGTTAGGGGATGAAGTCTCTCGTAGGGGCGATTCACGAATCGCCCCTACCCGGTCGGGGGAAAACTATCCCCTCCTTTTCTGCCGCAAAAGGGCCCGGATCCTCAGGCGGAGGGCATTCAGGCGGATGAACCCTTCGGCGTCCTTCTGGTTGTACACCTGATCCTCCTCGAAGGTGGCAAAATCGGTCGAATACAGGGATTCCTTGGATTTCCTTCCCACCACCATACAGTTGCCTTTGAAGAGCTTGATCCGCGCCGTGCCGCTCACCGTCGCCTGGGCTTCATCCATCATCTTTTGAAGCACTTCCCGCTCCGGGGCGAACCAGTATCCGTAATAGATCATCTCCGCGTAGCGGGGAACCATGGAATCGCGGAGGTGCATCACTTCCCGGTCCATGGTGATGGACTCCACCGCCCGGTGGGCCGCATGCAGGATGGTTCCTCCGGGGGTTTCATACACTCCCCGGGACTTCATCCCCACGTAGCGGTTTTCGACGATGTCCACTCTTCCGATCCCGTTCTTTCCTCCCAGGCTGTTCAACTCGGCCAGCAGTTTGGCCGGGGACATCCGTCTTCCGTCGAGGGCCACCGGGTTGCCCTTCTCAAACTCGATCTCCACGATCGTGGGCCGGTTCGGGGCCTTCTCCGGGGACACGCTGAGGACGAACATGTCCTCGGGCGGCGCATTCCAGGGGTCTTCCAGAATGCCCCCCTCAAAGCTGATATGGAAGAGGTTGCGGTCGCTGCTGTAAGGCTTTGCTGCGGTGACCGGAACCGGGATCCCGTGCTTCTGGGCGTAGCGAATCAGGTCGGTCCGGGATTTGAAGTCCCATATCTTCCAGGGGGCGATGATTTTGATGCCCGGGCTGAGGGCCAGGTAGGTCAGCTCGAAGCGCACCTGGTCGTTTCCTTTTCCCGTCGCCCCGTGGGACACGGCATCGGCCTTTTCTTTCCGGGCGATCGACACCTGGTGCTTGGCAATGAGGGGGCGGGCGATGGAGGTTCCCATCATGTACCCACCCTCATAGATGGCGTTGGCCCGCAGCATGGGAAAGATGAAATCGCCGACGAACTCCTCGCGCAGGTCTTCCACATAGACCTTGCTGGCCCCGGTCCTTCTCCCTTTTTCCTTGAGGCCGGTCAGCTCCTCCGCCTGACCCAGGTCCGCGGCAAAGGCGATCACCTCGCAGCCGTAGGTCTCGATCAACCACTTCAGGATCACCGAAGTGTCCAACCCGCCGGAATAGGCTAAAACGACCTTCTTCACTTTTGCGTTCATGTTTCTTCCCATCCTTCTTTCTTTTTTCCCACCGCTGCCTTTCACGAGAAGACAGAGGCGGAACCCGGCATGGCTTTTTCAGGTCCATGGCCGTTCGTTTTATGCTTTTCAAAAAATCTGGGTCCCGACCCCCTCGTCGGTAAAAATTTCCAGCAGGACGGCGTGTTTCACCCGGCCGTCGATGACGTGGGCCTTTTTTACCCCCTCCTGGAGGGCATTCAGGCAGCACCTCACCTTGGGGATCATCCCGCCGCTGACCGTTCCTTCCCGGATAAACCGGTCGGCCATCTTGGCATCCATGGTGGATATCAACTGCTTCTGGTTGTTCAGGACCCCGGCCACATCGGTCAGGAGGATAAACTTCTCCGCCTGCAGCGCGGAGGCCACCTTGCCGGCCACCAAGTCCGCATTGATGTTATACGCCTCGGCCCCCGGCCCGACGCCGACCGGGGCGATGACCGGAATCCATTTGTTGGCGATGAAAGTCCGGAGAATGTCGGGGTTAATGGATTCTACTTCCCCCACCAATCCCAGGTCGATCCGTTCCTTTTCCTGCCCCTCTTTGCCCCGTTTGTGGGCCCACATTTTGCGGGCGCGGATCAGGTTCCCGTCCGCGCCGGAGAGTCCCACCGCATGCCCCCCGTTGGAATTGATGCGGGACACGATTTCCTTGTTGATCTGCCCCACCAGGACCATCTCCACCACGTCCATGGTTTCTTCATCGGTCACCCTCATTCCTTCGACAAAGGTGGACTTTTTGCCGATCCGGTTCAGCATGCCGTCGATCTGCGGCCCTCCCCCGTGAACGATGACCGGGTTTAGCCCGATGTAATGAAGGAGGATGACATCGCGGACGAAGCCGTTTTTCAGCTCCTCATCCTCCATGGCATGGCCCCCGTATTTGATGACCATGATCTTGTTGGCAAACCGTTGGATGTAGGGCAGCGCCTCCAGAAGGATGTCCGCCTTTTCGATGTACTTTTCCATTTCTTCCTATCCCTCCCGCATCCACCCTTTCTTCTCCAGGTTGATAGGGACAAGGGAAAGGGGCCTCGTCCCCCGACCCTCGGCCTCGAACCTTTTCTTAGAGGATGTACCGGCTGAGGTCCTCGTCCTGGATGATCTCCACCAGTTTCTTCCGCACATACCCGGCGTCGATGGCGATTTTTTTCTCCGACCGATCCGGGGCCTCGAAGGAGATTTCGTCCAGCAACCTTTCTAGGACGGTGTGGAGCCTCCGGGCACCGATATTCTCCATCCTTTGGTTCACCAGCGAGGCGATCTCGGCGATTTCGGCGATGGCGTCCTCGCTGAAAGTAAGGTCGATCCCCTCGGTCTCCAGAAGGGCCTTGTACTGCTTGATCAGGGCGTTTTGGGGCTCGGTCAGGATCCGGACAAAATCCGCCTTGGTCAGGGACTCCAGCTCCACCCGGATGGGAAAGCGGCCCTGCAACTCCGGAATCAGGTCCGAGGGCTTGGACACGTGAAAAGCCCCCGCAGCGATGAATAAGATATGGTCCGTCTTGACCATTCCATACCGGGTGCTGACCGTGGTTCCCTCGACGATGGGAAGCAAGTCCCGCTGCACTCCCTCCCGGGATACATCCGGGCCGTGCGTCGATTCACGCCCCGCGATTTTGTCGATCTCATCCAGGAAGATGATCCCCGCCTGCTCCACCTTCTCGACGGCCAGGCTGCTCACCCGGTCCATGTCCACGAGCTTCTGCGACTCCTCCTCGGCGAGCAATTCCAGCCCCTCCGGTACCTTCACCCTTCTTCGTTTGGTCTTTTTGGGGAGAAGGCTGCTGAACATTTCCTTCAGGTTGAAATCGATATCTTCCATTCCTGCGTTGGAAAAGATCTCCACAACGGGTATCTGCCGCTGGCTCAGCTCCAGCTCGACCATCCGGTTATCCAGCTTTCCCTCGCGGAGCATCTTTCTCAATCGCTCCCGGGTCGGGGAGGATTTGACGGAGTTCGCCAGGACCAACTCCGGCGAAGTCCCGGTCTCCGCCCCCTCGGGAGAATTTTCCCTCCCCTCCGCTTTCTGGGCTCCCCGACGGGGAGGAGGAAGCAGCAGGTCCAGCATTCGCTCTTCGGCCATCTCCCGGGCCTTGACCATCACCTTGGCCATCTCTTCCGCCCGGACCATGTTGACCGCCAGCTCCGTGAGGTCCCGGACCATGGATTCCACATCCCTTCCCACGTAACCCACTTCGGTAAATTTCGAGGCCTCGATTTTTAGAAAGGGGGACTGGGCGAGTTTGGACAGGCGCCGGGCAATCTCGGTTTTGCCCACCCCCGTAGGCCCGATCATGATGATGTTCTTGGGAGCGATCTCGTCCCGCAGGTCTTTCTCCACCCGTTGTCTTCGCCAGCGGTTCCGCAGGGCGATGGCCACGGACCGCTTGGCATTATGCTGGCCGATCACGTACTTATCCAGCTCCGCGACGATCTCCCGGGGAGTGTAAGGCCGGGGTTCTTTTCTCTCGGTTCCGGTTTCACCCATATTTTTTATCGCTTTTCTTCTCGATCCCCGAAGAAGGATTTTCTGACGCTTCCTAAATCTACGTCTTTTGCAGGTTGGAGGCCGGACCTCCCAGCTCTTCCATAACAATCTGATCGTTCGTAAAGATGCAGATTTGGGAGGCGATCCGCATCGCCTCCTGGACGATGGCTTTGGCTTCCAGGCGGGAATGCCGGATCAGGGCCCGGGCTGCGGCCAGGGCATAGGGACCTCCGCTCCCGATGGCCGCCACCCCGTCATCCGGCTCGACGACATCGCCGGTCCCGGAGAGAACCAGGATGTGGTCCCGGTCGGCAACGATCAAAAGCGCTTCCAGCCGGCGGAGCATGCGGTCCGTCCTCCAATCCTTGGCTAACTCCACCGCCGCCCGGGAGAGGTTGCCATGGTACTGTTCGAGCTTGGATTCGAATTTTTCAAAAAGCGTAAAGGCGTCGGCGGTGGACCCCGCGAAACCGGCAACGATCTGATCTTTATAGAGTTTGCGCACCTTCCGCGCGCCGTGCTTCATCACCGTGTTCCCCACCGTCACCTGGCCGTCCCCGGCCATGGCGATTTGCCCTTGATGGCGGACGGCGATGATCGTGGTTCCCATCATTCTTTCGCTCATCGGTCGATCCTGAAAGCTTAACCCCGGAGGCTTGGAGAGTTTAGGGCGCCATGGTCGCAACCCCAAAAATGAAAGATGCGTCAGAATCCATTTACCAGGAATATTTCTTTCATGGTAGGGGCAACCCGGTGGGGTTGCCCATCTTGTGGGCGGCCCAGCGGGCCACCCTACATTTCTTCCTGGAAAAAATTTCAGCTATGGAGAATTCCTTTTTTACCTGGCCCTGGGGTGGGCCTTGTCGTAAACCTCCATGAGCTTATCTACGCTCACGTGGGTGTACCGCTGGGTCGTCGATAAGCTGACATGGCCCAGGAGCTCTTGAATAACCCTCAGGTCCGCCCCGGCGTCGAGCAGATGGGTTGCGAAAGTATGGCGAAGCCCATGGGGGCTGACCTTTCTCAGCAGACCGCTCCGCAAAATATGCCTCAGGAGAATTCGCGCAACGCTCCGGGTAGTCAGCCGGGTTCCCCGGGGGTTGATGAAGAGGGGAGCGCGGGGACCCGTTCGCTTTCTTTGGGCCAGGATTTCATCCCTCCGGGGAAGATACTCCAGGAGCGCTTCCACCGCTTTGGCCCCCACGGGCACGACTCTCTCTTTGCCCCCTTTTCCATAGACCCGAAGGATTCCCAGGTGAAAGTCGATGTCCCCGTCGCTCAACCCGACCAGCTCACTCACTCGAATCCCGCAGGAGTAAAGAGTCTCCAGGATCGCCCGGTCCCGGGACCCCCAGGTCGTTTTCGGGTCCGGAGCTTCCATCAGCGAAAAGGCCTCATCCACGGGCAGGAACGAGGGAAGTCTCTTCTCCAGCTTGGGAGTGGCTACGATTTCCGCCGGGCTCTGCCGCAAAACCCCCTCATCGACCAGGTAACGGAAGAAGCTCCGCTGAGCGGCCAGTTTTCTGGCCAGGGAAGACTTCTTTTTCTCCCGGTAGAGGTGGCTCAGAAAGGCGCGAATGGCCAGGTGGTCGATCTTATCCACGGCCACGTCGCCTTTTTTCCCCTCCTGCCGCACTCCGAAGGAATAAAGAAAGTTACGAAACTGTTCCAGGTCGGAGGCATATCCCCGGATCGTATGGGCGGAAGCATTCCTTTCCACCCGCAAATGTTCCAGAAATTTTTCGATGAGCTCTTTCACCCCTCGCCCCAGGGGACTCAAAAGAAATTTTGGGGATAATTTCACGCCCCTCATTCTCGGGAAAAAGGTGTGCGGGTCCCTCTTTCCGCATTTTCCCGAAGGTTTATTTCCCGGGGATTTTCGCTTGATTTTTATCTTATTATAAATTATTTTAAAGATTCAATAAAAATAAGGAGTCCGTATGAAGAAATACGAAGTAAATCGTTTGCGCAATACCGCCATCATTGGTCATGGGAAAGCGGGAAAAACCACTCTGGCCGAAGCCATGCTCTTCGACGGAGGTTCCATAGACCGGCTGGGCCGGGTGGATGACGGGTCCTCGGTCATGGATTTCGAGCCCGAGGAGATCAAACGGAGCCTGACCATCAGCACCTCCTTCAACCACCTGGAGTGGGACAAACACAAGATCAACCTCATCGACACCCCGGGGGATGCCAACTTTATCATCGAAACCAAAAACAGCCTCCAATCGGCCGACGGGGCCGTGGTGGTTTTGGATGCCGTCTCCGGCGTGGAGGTGCAGACGGAAAAGGTCTGGGATTATGCCGGCCAGTTCGACCTCCCCCGCCTGCTTTTCGTTTCCAAGATGGACCGCGAGCGGGCCGATTTCTTCGCCGCCGTGGGGGACATCCAAAAGGTCCTCAGCCCCAAAGCGACTCCCTTGCAATTGCCCATCGGAGCGGAGGAGTCATTTTCCGGCGTAGTGGACCTCCTTTCGGGCAAAGCTTACTACTTCGAGAACAACCTGAGCGGCAAATTCACCCAGGGAGAGATCCCCGCCAATATGAAGGACGCGGCCAAGGCTGCCCGGGACAAGCTCATCGAAGCGATCGCCGAGTCGGACGACGCCCTCCTGGAAAAGTACCTCGAGGGGCAGGAGCTTTCGGCAGAGGACCTGGCCAACGGCTTGCGCAAGGGCGTCTTGCATAAAGCCATCTTCCCCGTCCTCTGCGGATCGGGACTGAAGAACATCGGGGTCCAGCCCCTCCTGGAGGCGGTGGTCCAATTACTGCCTTCCCCCCAGGACCGCGGACCGGCCAGAGGAACCCATCCCGTCACCAAGGCGGAGGAGACCCGCAATCCCAAGGAGGACGAGCCTTTTTCCGCCTTCATCTTCAAAACCGTGGCCGATCCCTATGCCGGAAAGCTGAGTATTTTTCGCGTTTGGTCCGGAACTCTTCAACCGGATTCGACTCTCTACAATGCCAACAAGGGAGTTCGGGAAAGATTCGGGCAGATCCTGCAACTGGAAGGAAAGAACCAGAAGCCGGTGGAATCGGTGGGACCCGGCGACATTGCCGCCGTGGCCAAACTGAAGGAGACCACCACCTGGGAAACCCTCTGCGACGAGAAGAGGCCCATTATCTATCCCACCATCTCCCTCCCCATTCCCCCGGTGTCCCTTGCGGTGGAGCCCAAATCCAAGGGGGACGAGGAAAAGATCACCACCTCCCTCTTCCGGCTCTGCGAAGAAGACCCGACCATCAAGCTCCAGCGGGACGAGCAGACCAAAGAGCTGATCCTCTTCGGAATGGGTCAGGTCCATGTGGAAGTGACCGTGGAAAAGCTCAAGCGCAAATTCGGGGTCGAGGTCAACCTGAAGACCCCCAAGATCCCCTACAAGGAAACCATCAAGAGCACCAAGAGCGGCATCATTTACCGCCACAAAAAGCAGAGCGGCGGGCGGGGGCAGTTTGCCGAGGTCCATTTCGAGCTTTCCCCCCTGCCCCGGGGGGCCGGCTTCGAATTCCAAAATGCTTTGGTGGGAATGAACGTGCCCCGGAACTTCGTCCCGGCGGTGGAGAAAGGGGTCAACGAAGCCATGCAGAGCGGGGTCCTGGCCGGTTACCCCGTGGTCGACCTGAAAGTCAAGTTCTACGACGGGAAGTCCCACGAGGTGGACTCCTCGGAAATCGCCTTCAAAATAGCCTCCTCCATGGCCTTGAAGAAGGGGGTTATGGAGACGAATCCCGTCCTTCTGGAACCGATCATGAACATGGAGGTCTTCGTCCCCGACGAATACATGGGCGATGTGATCGGAGACCTGAACGGCCGGCGGGGCCGGGTTCTTTCCGTGGAGCCCCGGTCCAAAGGGCAGCTCATCAAATCCCAGGTTCCCCTGGCCGAGGTTTTGAAATATGCCCCGGACTTGACTTCCATGACCAGCGGCCGGGGTTCCTTCTCCATGGAGTTTTCCCATTACGAGGAAGTCCCCGCGCACCTGGCGGAAAAAGTGATTGCCGCTTCGAAGGCCGAGCAGAAGGAGGCTTAGCTCTTGGGTTGGGGGAGCGGGTCGAGTTCCCCGTCTTCCACTGACATGGCCCCCTCTTATGAAAAAGGGCTGAGAATGAACCCCTGGGGAAAAGTCGTGGCCGTAAACATCAGCGCTCGCAAGGGAACCCGGAAGAAAAATGTGGGTTCCTCCCGCCTGGTCCCCGGCCTGGGTTTGAAGGACGATGCTCACGCCGCCCCCGGAAACCGGCAGGTGAGCCTCCTCGCTCAGGAGTCCATCGACAAGATGGTCCGTCTGGGACTGAAGGTGGGTCCGGGCGACTTTGCCGAAAACATCACCACCCGGGGATTGGATTTGCTCTCCCTTCCCCTGGGAACTCGTTTCCGCATCGGAGAGGAAACCCTCCTGGAAGTCACCCAGATCGGAAAAGTCTGCCATACCCGCTGCGCCATTTATTACCAAGCCGGCGACTGTGTCATGCCCAAAGAGGGAATCTTTGCCCAGGTCCTGGAAGGCGGGGAGATTCAAGTGGGGGACGAGGTCCGTGTTCTCGGCGGGAATTCTGACCATCAGTGACAAGGGCTCCCGGGGGGAAAGGGAAGACCTGAGCGGGCCTGAAATCGGCCGGCTCCTTGCTTCCCTTCCTGCCCGGGTGGAGGCCTATGAAGTCATCCCCGATGAAGAGGAGATCATCACCCGAAAGCTCGTCGAATACGCCGACCGCAAGGGCCTGGACCTGATCCTCACCACGGGGGGAACGGGCTTAAGCCCCAGGGACGTCACCCCGGAGGCCACCCGCAAGGCGCTGGATAAGGAAGTTCCCGGAATCTCCGAGGCGATGCGCGCGGAGGGGATGAAGATCACCCCCACGGCCATGCTTTCCCGGGCTGCGGCGGGAATTCGCGGGCGGTCCCTGATTATCAATCTTCCCGGAAGCCCTCGGGCGGTGCGGGAGAACTTAAGGGTGGTCCTGCCGGTCTTAAAACATGCCCTGGAAAAGGCCCAGGGTGACCCGGCCGACTGTGGAAACCTGCCGAGGCAGGATGAATCGACGATTCCTGGTGGGTAAGGCAGGGGCAGCCTCAGGAAGCCTTCTTTTGCTCTTCCCGTTGGATCGTTTCAATCTCCCGTTCGATCTCCCGCACCCGGGCCTTGTAGCCGTCGATCTCCGATATTAATTGCTCCACTTCTTTCTGACCATAGATGTCCGGCTCCCCGCGGGACTGAAGATCGTACGCCACGCTCCCCAGGCGGATGAAGGCCTTGCGAACATCTCCCTGAACCGAGGTCAGCTCCACCCTTTTTTTCAATATGCGGCTCGTCTTGCCCGCTTCCGCCATGAAGATCGATAGCCCGTCCTTCATGGCCTCCAAGCCGTCCTCCGCCCCCTTCTTGATCAACTCCCACAGGGTCATTCCGTTTTTCCCTCCCTTTTGCTGGAAGAGCCCTTGGCCCGGCTTTTCTCTCCGGCTTTCCCGCCCGGCAGGCTCACCCGCCGCCGGACAGAATCCGGTCAACCTCCTTTTTCATTTTATCCAAATGGGTCCCTGGCCAATACACCCGGCGGCATCTCGGACAGAGGTAAAAGGAATTATAATATCGGTATATGAAATCCGGGACTCTTCCCTCCACCTCGCTTTTGGCCACCGGGTGAAGCGGCTCGTTGCACATCAGGCAGCGGGAAAAGCGGTGTTCACCCGAGGGTTTTAGCTGGAGTTTTTGGATGACTTCGCGCACCTGCTCCCGGGGGTCATTGGCTTCCAGGAGGGTCACCTGAAGGTCCTTTCCCACCGCCGGGATCCTGCGGCTCCGAGTTAGGAACATCCGGCCTTCCACAAGAGCCGCCCGCGCTGCCTCCTCGATCGGTCCGCCCCCCCAGTAAGCGGCATCGAACCCCAGGGCCCGGAGCTTCTTGGCCAATTTCCCCGTAGTGCGGTCGGCCAGGAACTTCATATTTCCATTTTATTCATTTTTCCGGGCGGAGTCAAAGCCCATGCCCCATTTCCCGTTTTTCGGGAATTCGGGAAAAGGGAAATCTCCCTCCCAGGCGCCCGTAAGGGCACGATGATTCGTGCCCTTACAACCGCACAAGGATTGCCGGCGCAGTGATCTTTTCTCCCCTATTCGCAGAAAAACCGCGCCCTCCATCGAATATCAATGGAATGGGGCAAAAAAAGAGACAAACGCCGCCACTCCGAATCCCAAGATGATGGAGCCGGAGACCCGGTTGACCCAACGCAAACCTCGAGAGTCGAATCGATTCCGAAAAGCCCCCACTCCGAAACTTAGAATCCCCCACCAGAGAGCCGACCCGATGAAGACCCCGAAAACCATCCCTCCCGCGTCGATATAGGCCCTTCGCGCACTTCCCACCCCCAATCCGGCAAAAATGGCCACGAACGATAAAAGGGTCAGCGGATTGGTAAGGGTGAGGAAAAAAGTGGAGAGGAAATCGCCGGCGAGGCCCGATCTGCGGGCCACGGCAGGCTCGCCGCCTGGACGGGATAAGAAGGTCCGAATTCCCAGGAAAATGAGAAAAAATCCCCCGGCGAGACGAAACCAGAGCTGCTGCTGGATTAAGAAATGGGAAATGATGGTTAAACCAAAGCCGGCAACGCATCCGTACAGGGCATCCGCCGTGGCCGCGCCCATGCCCGAAGCCAGGCCGGACCGGCGGCCAGATGCCAGGGTTTTCCGGATACACAGAACGCCGATTGGACCAACGGGCGCGGCGATGGAAAAACCGATGAGGAGTCCTTTAGCCAAGAAAAGAAGGTCGATTGATTCCCTCCGGCCTTTGGAAGCTTACCAGCATCGGGTGGGGATGCAATCCAGCCCCCCCTCAGATAAATCTTTCAAACCGATCCTTCTTCGCCTTACAAACAGGACAAACTTCGGGGGGCTCCCCGCGCGCGCAGAGATATCCGCAGACCTTGCATCGCCAGACGGGATAAGGAAGAGAAGAGAGGCGCTGGGTTTTCTGCCCGGCGTGGGCTTTCCTCTTTTCCTCGTCGGGGGGACGCCTCTCGGGGATGGTTTGGACTTTCTGCTCCCCCTTCAGGACCGCCCCGCTCACGTAGAGGGCGCAGTAGCAGGCCCCGTAATCGTTCAAGTCCGGGTCCCGGTAATCGCAGGGGCAGATTATGTCTTGGTCCTCTTCTTTCTGGCCCGCAGCGAGGCGGCAGGGGCAGGCCCAGTATCCGTACCTTTTTTCGTTGACCAGGAGGCCCCGGACCAGGTCTTTGGTGAATGGGCCATTCGGGTTGAGGTGGTAGCCGCCGGCCTCGGCTTCCGCGTGCAGACGCTGAAATAGCCGGTCCACCTCCTCGGGGGAGACCGCAGGTTCTTCCTTCATGACCCGAGCGCCTCCTTGACCCTCTTTTCATCGTACCCCACGATGCACTGGTCGTTAATGGCCAGGGTAGGGAAAGAACAGCGGGGGTTCAGCTTCTTCACTTCATCGGTCGCCCGGGATCGCTCTTCCCCCTGCAAGAGGTCCACCTCCACGAAATCATACTCCACCCCCATTTCGTCCAACAGCTGCTTCGTCTTTTTGCACCAGACACAGGTGCTGAGAGCGTAGAGCATAATCTGGCCCTTATTCTTTCCAGCCACATGGGTCCGATTCATCATTCCCCTCCGTTAGCATACATTCTCTATTTCCTTCCCGCTGGATTTCAGTGTATTCCAATTTCGAAGACTGAGTCAATAAAGATCGCTTTCCTTGCCCACCTTCACTTTTTCAATCTTTTTTTGCTCCAAACCGAGCTTGTGGCCCGGCAGCAAGGGCGTTGCGCGGAAAAAGCATCGGCGGGGAAAGAATTCCATCCGGAGATCCTTCGTGGCTTCCGCAGAATGGGGCGGGCCGCTAGGGCGCCCGGCTGGGCGCC
>JACAEW010000350.1 GCA_013388675.1 Syntrophaceae bacterium
ACGCCAGCGGTAGGGCGTGAGGTCGCTGGCAAAGGGCCAGACAAACCTGAAATCCACGATCCAGATTCTTTCCAGGATGTACTGGCTGAGATAGGCAAAAGAAAAAAGGATCGAGCCCAGAAGAATCGTTTTAAAAATCTCTCTTCCGGGCAGGGCCATTCGATTCCTTTCGAAGGAAACCCCCAGGTCGAATAGATTCATCCCTCTCGCCGACTGGCGTTTATACCACCTGCGGAGGGAAAAGAAACCAAGGATATTAACCCATAAAAACCACCAGACGATGGCGTTGACCATCATGAGGGGAAAGGCTCGGTCGATGGGCAAAAGATAACGGTGGACACCGAAGAGGACCAGGATCAGCGGCAGGTATAGGCAGAGCAGGATTCCGTTCAGGGATACATATTGGAAATACGCTGGCAGAGAACAGGAGTAAGACCCCGAGGGAACGCCCCGGAGGGAAGCAAAAAATTCGGCCCTCAATAGCATGAGCGCCAGGGGGAGAAGGGAGGCCAGGCAGGCCAGCAGGGCCGCCAGGGTCGCCCATTCCTTGATCATCCATATTTGGCTGTTCTTGTCGATCCAGTTTTTCTCGTCGGGAAGGAGGGCGTTCTTCATCCATTCCAGGGTTTCGGCTATGGAGGCCGAGTGATGGGACTCTTGAACGTGGGTGATCCGAGGAATGAAGACCCGCCGGGCCGTGCCCTGGGAAAAGTCCCCGTAGGTCTCCCCCCGTTTCGGATTCTCCACCGGGAAGACTCGCCGGGTCTGTTCCGTGCCCATCCATTCCTTCTCCAAATCCCGCGTTCCGGTCATGCGCTTGCGAAATTCGTCCCATTTCCCCATGATCATGAGCATGTTCTGGGGATGGGTTTGGGAAGCTTCGGAAGTGTAGGCGAAACCGGTGATGACCAGGGCCCTGACAGTGGGATCATTCAGGGCCACCCGGTAGGCCATCTCTGCCCCCAGGCTGTGCCCCACCATGCCTACCGATTCGGCCCGAACATAGGAAAGAGAGCGAAGATATTGAAGCGAGGTTTTGCTGCCGTAAGTGGGATCGAAATCGGGCTGCCAGGGGTCATTGGGTTCCCCCGAATTTCCCCGCCCGATGGCGTCAATGTTCAAGACTACAAACCCCCTCCTGGCCAGTTCGATGCTGTAGGCGTCGCCGGTCTCCCGGTTGTTCTGGTAACCGTGGATGTAGACCACTCCAGGGGCGGGCTGGGCGGGAGTCGCCGAGACGGGCCTCATCAGCTTGGCCCGAATGGGGATCCCGTTGAAATTTTTGTAGGTCACATTCGAAACCTCGACCTTGCCGAAGTCCGTCTGGATGAGCCATCCTTTCAGCGAGGCCAATATCAGGAGGACCACGAAGATCAAAAAGATGATCGGCGCCTTCCGCGGCCGATGGGGGTCGAAGAGTTCTGGGGTGTCGATGGATTCTTCCTCCTCTTTTTTTCTACCTTTGCCCGGTACCCGGAAAAGGGGAGACATGCAAAGTCTGCAGCCGGGCAGACGAGGGAAAAGGGCAAGCTTTAAAACACCATAACAGAATCCGATTTCCCCTTCAACAGGATTTGCCCTGAGGGCCCTACGCTTCGTTCTCTTCCCCTTTTTTCCTGCCCAGAGTTTGATTTTTATGTTTTTTTTTGTTATTTCTTAGCCAATAAAAGGTTCGCCCCCCAGGCCGATTGAAAAGAAAAAGGCATACCCCTGGGAGGCTTTCTGCTCGCCCCCCCCGCGCATGGGGTGGACGCATCTTGGAATACAGGAAACCATTCAACTCAAGAAAAGAGAGGGAAAGGCGATGAAAAGAGTCACCATCCATACTTTGCTGGAGAAGAAGCAGAAAAAAGAGCCCATCACCTGGCTTACGGCCTATGATTATCCCATGGCCCAGATGGAGGAGAAGGCGGAGATCGACATCATTTTAGTGGGGGATTCGATCGGAATGACGGTTTACGGCTTCGATTCCACTCTTCCCGTAACCATGGACCTTCTGATCCCCCATACCCGGGCCGTGCGCAAGGGGGCCCCCAATGTTTTTCTCATCGGCGATATGCCTTACATGACCTATCAGATTAGCAAGGAGGAAGCCATCCGGAACGCCGGCCGCTTCATGGCCGAATGCGGTTGCGATGCCATCAAGCTGGAGGGGGGAAAAGAAGTGGTGGACACGGTCAAGGCCCTGATCCGGGCCACGATCCCGGTCGTTGCCCATCTGGGACTGACCCCTCAGTCCATCGCCATGTTCGGAGGATTCAAGGCGCAGGGCCGGGATGCTACCGGGGCCCTGCGGATCATCGAGGATTCGAAGGCTTTGGAAGAAGCCGGGTTTTGCATGATCCTCCTGGAGGGCGTCCCCCCGGAAGTGGGGAAGGCCGTGACCGAACGGTCCAGAGTTCCGGTTATCGGCATCGGCGCCGGCCCTTACTGCGACGGCCAGTGCCTGGTCGTTCACGACATGCTGGGCATGTTCGAAGCTTTCACTCCGAAATTAGCCAAGAAATATGTCGATTTGCGCGAACAAACCGTCAAAGCTTTTCAGGCCTTCAAGGAGGATATTAAGAAAGGCGAATTCCCCAAACCAGAGCATTGTTACCGCATGCCCGCCGAGGAAGGGAAAAAACTGGAAGAGATGCTGAAAGGCCGGAAGTGAGGACCGGGATCAAGATTCTCCGGTCAAAAGGGTCTCAGCCCGGAAAAGAGGAACGACTTTGGCTGACAGGCAATTTCATCTCAAGTACGGAAAAGGAACCCTTTCATTTCAGATTCCCGAAAGCCAGGTTCTTTATGAACTGACCGGAAAGGAAG
Organism: Syntrophaceae bacterium; assembly: GCA_013388675.1. Classification (GTDB taxonomy): domain Bacteria; phylum Desulfobacterota; class SM23-61; order SM23-61; family SM23-61; genus SM23-61. The sequence goes on from JACAEW010000350.1 coordinate 2,812, forward strand.
TCCCTCCTCTGCCGGACCTCGGGAGGGCGTACCGGCAGGCCCTGGAAAGGCCGATCGACTCTCCTCCCTTGCGGGAGATCGTGAGGCCGGGGGAGAAGGTCGTGGTAACCGTCAGCGATATCACCCGCGGGTGGCAGAGAAACGACCGGGTCCTCCCGGTCCTCCTGGCAACGCTGAATGAAGCGGGAATCCCGGATGAAAATATAACCATCCTGATCGTGGTAGGAGCCCACCGGCTCAATACGGAGTCGGAATTCATGGAACTCTGCGGGAGCGAGGTCTGCCGCCGCGTGCGGGCGGTCAACCACGACTGCGGGGATGAGAAAAACATGGTTTATGTGGGAAAAACCAGCCGGGGGACGGAAGTCTCCGTAAACCGGATGGCCCTCGAGGCGGACCGGTTAATCCTGACCGGGGGAGTCATTTACCACTATATGGCCGGATACGGAGGGGGAAGGAAAAGCATCCTCCCGGGCCTCTCCTCGATCAAGACCATACGCCAGAACCACCTCTGGGGCCTGGGACCCTCTCCAGGCTCGGGGTCCAACCCCCGGGCGGCTTCGCGAAGGACCCGGGGCAATGAGCTTCATGAAGACATGATGGAGATCGCCGGTTTCCTCAAGCCGGACTTCATCGTGAACACCGTTCCCAACCTAAACGGCGAGATCGCGGGGGTTTTTGCCGGGAACTGGGTCTCCGCCTGGATGCAAGCTACCCAGCTGGTGGATGAGATCTTCGGGGTGGAGATCCAGGAGGAAGCGGACATCGTCATCGCCACGGCCGGAGGATATCCCAAGGATATCAACCTTTACCAGACCGGCAAGACCATGGATAACGCTTTCTACGCTATGAAGAAGGGCGGGGTGGCCATCATCCTTTCCGAATGCCCCGACATCACCGAGCCCCGGGAGTTTTTCCAGTGGCTCGAATATCCCTCCGCCCTCGAGCTGGAAAGGGCGCTGCGGGAGAATTTCACCATCGCCGGTTGGGTCGCACTCAAGGAATTGGAGTGCAACAACAAGGGCCCTTTTGTGCTCTTAACCCGCCGGGAAAATTTTCCTTTCCTCCGGCAGACACCCTTTTTCACGGTCGACAGCATGGAGGCGGCCTTAGGCCTGGCCTACCAGAGATGCGGGGCCCGAAACCCCAAGGTTACGGTCATGCCCCAGGGAGCCAACACCCTCCCGATTCTCAAAAGGAAATAAATCCATCTTGACTCTGATTCATGCAAGAAGCGCCACTTGGTGGCTAAAATCAAAGACGAATCACAAGGAGGAAGGGAAATGAAGAAAACTATGACGATTGTTCTGGCGGTGCTGTTTTCTTTTACCCTGGCGGGAGCTGCATCCGCGCAATACAAGGCGACCCTGAAGCTGGCCTCGGTCACGCCGCCGGAACATTTTTACAACGTGGGCGCCAGGAAGTTCGCGGAGCTGGTCAAGGAGCGGACCAGTAACCGCATCGAGATCAAGGTCTATCCCGCCGGCCAGTTGGGAAAAGGCGAGCGGGAGATCACCGAAGCCGTGCAGCAGGGCGCGGTGGACCTGCTCATAACTTCCACCGGGCCCATGGGCGGGTTCAGTCCCTCCATCAACATCCTGGATTTCCCGTTCCTTTTCCGGGATTTCAACCATGTGGACCTGGTCATGGACGGCACCATCGGGCGTAAGCTGCTCAACGACTTTGAAAAGGCCGAGATCAAGGCCCTGGCTTTCTGGGAAAACGGTTTCCGCCACCTGACCAATAACAAGAGGCCGATTAAGAAGGCCGAGGACGGCAAAGGGCTAAAGATCCGCACCATGGAGAACAAGGTGCACTTGGCGGCCTGGAAGGCCGCGGGCTACAACCCCACTCCCATGTCCTGGGGGGAGGTATTCACCGCGCTTCAGCAGGGGGTTATTGACGGGCAGGAAAACCCCATCGCCATCATCGCCAGCCACAAGCTGTGGGAGGCCGGCCAGAAGTTCTTTTCCTTCTCCGCCCACGTTTACTCCCCGGCCCCTCTGATCATGAGCAAGAAGAAGTTCGACGGCATGCCCCAGGGAGACCGGGAGCTCTTCCTGAAGACCGCCCTGGAGGTGGCCAAGTTCCAGCGTAAGCTCAACCGCGATGCGGAGGAGAAGAGCATGCAGGACATGGCCTCCAAAGGGGTCACCGTGGTTCGTGACGTGGACCGGGATAGTTTCAAGAAAGCCATGGCTCCGGTCTTTGACCAATTCAGCAGCCAGTTCCCCAAGGCCGAGATTGAAACCATCATGAACGCCAAGTAGGCCTCTTCCCCACTTTTCCCTTCCCCCATTAGCGGCAGAGGGGCAAGAAGGGCGGGTCCGCTGGCAAACGGGCTTCCCCCCGGTGGGACCCGGGCTTATGGGTCCTGCCGGATTATCGTAGGGGCGACTGAGGAATCGCCCCTCCCCTGGCCTAACGGTTTGAGTCCACTCTCCTCGGCAACCCATGGGTTTCGGTTTGCCGGGGGTGGCCCGGGATTTTGTCATCCGAAGGAGAACGGCTCCATGGAGGTTCCCGCGGAGGAAGCAGGATGTGGGCATTGAGGGGATTTAACGAGTTCCTGGTGAAGATTGGAAGCTGGGGTACGATCCTCTTCCTGGCGGTCATGGCCGTCGTCATCCCCTACGAGGTCGTCGGGCGCTACGTATTCCAGAAGATGAGCATCTGGTCGGGCGAGGTCTCCACCTATTCCCTCGCCTGGGCCTCCATGCTGGGCAGCGCCGTGGGGTTGAAAAAAGGCTACCAGGTGAGCATGACGTCCGTCGTAGACTCGCTCCCCCCCGCACCGGCCAGGGTCCTGAAATGGGGGGCCTATCTCTTCACGCTCTTCTTCTTCGGAGCCATGTTCCACTACGGCCTCTACCAGACGATCTATAACGCCAAGCAGACCTCGCCCGCCATCGGCCTCGTGATGAGCATTCCTTATGCCTCGCTCCCGGCCGGGTTCTTTATCATGTTCTTTTTGACGCTGGAGGAATTCTGGGTGTTCCTCCGCCCCGAAGAAAAAGGAAAAGGCCGATGATCCTCTTCCTGGCGGCTTTTATTCTCCTGCTGTGCATTTCCGCTCCCATCACGGTGGCCCTCGGCGGCTGTTCCCTGGTATATGCCCTGTTCGGTGGAGCCGCCCCCATCACCACCCTGATACAGACCACTTTCGGCGGGTTGACGAGTTTTCCCCTTCTGGCGATTCCCCTCTTCATGCTGGCCGGCAACCTGATGAATGAAGGCGGCCTTACGCCCGACCTGGTCAACTTTGCCCGCAACATCCTCGGGCACATTCGCGGCGGCTTGGGACATGCCACGATCCTAGCCTGCGCCCTCTTTGCGGCGATCTCCGGCGCCGCGGTGGCCACCGCCGTGGCCATCGGTGTGGTAATGCTCCCGGCCATGAAGAAAGCGGGCTACGACGAGGGAACGGCCGCGGCCCTCACCTGTACGGCCGCCTGTTTGGGACCGATCATTCCCCCGAGCATCCCCTTCATCATCTATGGCGTCGCCTCGAACGTTTCCATCGCCGGGTTATTCGTGGGGGGCGTCTTGCCCGGGCTCGTCCTGGCGGCCGCGCTAATGGGCTATATGCACCTTGTGGCCACCCGGCACGATTATCCCCGGGACCCAAAGAAATCGGGAAAAGAAATATTTCTCACTGCCGCTAAAGCCCTGCCGGCCCTGTTCATGCCGGTCCTGATCATGGGCGGTATTCTGAGCGGGATGTTCACGCCCACAGAAGCGGCCGGCGTTACCGTGGTCTATTCGGCCGCCATGGGGGCTTTTTACTACCGGCAATTGAACCTCAAGAACCTGCCCCGGGTGTTCCTGAAATCCGGACTGGAATCGGGCATGGTGATGCTGCTCATCGCCATGTCGGAGCCATTCGCCTGGTTTATCGCCGCGGACCAAATTCCCCAGCTCATCATCGATTGGATCTCCCAGGTGACCACTTCGCCCTACGCGATCCTCTTTCTGATCAACATCTTTCTGCTCCTCCTGGGCATCCCCCTGGAAACCGCCCCGGCGCTGGTCATCGTGACGCCCATATTGGTGCCCATCGGAGCCGCGGTGGGCATCGATCCGATCCACCTGGGCATTGTGGTCTGCCTGAATCTCGTTCTGGGCCTGATCACGCCGCCGGTCGGGGCCGTCCTCTTCGCGGTCTGCGGCGTGACCGGCATGACCCTCGACCGCCTAAGCAGGGCCATCTGGCCCCCGTTTTTTGTTTCCCTGGCGGTTCTGGGCATCGTGACCTATCTGCCCTGGCTGAGCACCTTTCTTCCCCGGCTGGTGCTCGGGCGTTAGGCCTTCGGGACACGATTCCTCTCATTCAGGAATTTAAATCAGAAGCCGGGGCACGAGGCATCGGGCCCCGGTGATAAAATTAGGCGGGGGTTTTTCGCAGGGGGTCGGTTTTCTTGTACGGGCAATCTCCTAACCTGGCAAAGCCAGAACCAAAAAGTTGAGATTTTCAAAAAACGGTGAAACTCCTTGCTGGCATGGGCTTTTGGACGCATTAAAAATAATTTGACGCCCCAAAAGCATCGATTAAAGCGCTAAGCGCCTAAAATGTAAAAATGGAGGTTTGCGGTTGGTCTTTTTTTCGCCTTCGCCCGCAATCATTCGTGTCCCGTTTTTATCGGGTCTTCTCCCAGTTGAGTGGGTAAAAAGGTAGAAAACGACTCCATAGCCCAGGCCCAGGGGGCATCCCTCCCGGGGCG
>JACAEW010000079.1 GCA_013388675.1 Syntrophaceae bacterium
CCATAGATTCCCAACGGCCCGGCAAAGACTACAATCCCCGAGTTCGCCGCCGGCACCGGGCTCTGGGCAACGGAGGCCAGGTCAACCCCCCAGTGAGTCTGCCGGTCCACCTCTTTCCCGTTGTAATAGTACGTCCGGTCCTGGGCAAAGGAGGCCATGGGTTTGGAGTTGGGAAGGCGCAGAAAAGGCCCCGACCACAAGGGTTTGGGGGCCGTTTCCTTGCTCATTCTTTTGGTTTCTTGATGATCCAATTCACGCTGCTTCCGGTTAACCGAAAGAAACATTTCCAGGGGAGTTCCCTTGAGGTTCGGGTCCTTGGAGGTAAAGTAGGGAAGGAGGTTCTGCAGAAAGGAATCGCTGATTTCGATCTTGTCTCTTTTGAAGGCCTTCGGCTTGACGATCAGCCGAAACCCCGCCTGGGTACGATTCCCGGCCGGGTCCTCGGCCATGGCCGAAATAGGTGTTTTTGAAGATGCATCCAGGGGAACGGCAAAGTAGGCCAAATACCTCCCCTGCGCTACGGAATATCCAGGGAAGAAGGTTTGACCCACTTGGACCCCCGTTAAGGGCACTTCTTCGGACACCTGGTAGGTAAGGACTCCCGCCCCTCCCTGATTGGCATAATGGAGGGTCCCCAGCACACTCAGTTGGGGAGGGGTGGTGTCGATGACCACGGCTTTTTCCACCAAGACCGGATTTCCCCAGTTCCACGAGTGGTCTTTGGCCGAGACCTTGATCCGGGCCTCGCCGTCTCTGAGGCCCTTGGGCAGGGGCCGAAGGGGAATGGTTTTCTCCACCAGCGGCGTCTTTTGGGGAAATTTCTCGGAGAGCAGGCTGGTAGGCTTGCCCCCCTGAATCACATCGACCTGAACTTCCGCCACTCCGCTCTTCTGATCCTGAACCTTGAGGATCAGCTCCTTCCCCATATACTTCGCATCCGGAAGAATTTGAATCGCGGGTTTCTCCTGTTCAAACAAGACAAGATATGCATAAATGCCCCCTGCGAACACCAAAATACCCAAGAGCCCAAGAACAGCCCAGGTTTTTTTCATCTTTTTTTCCTCCTCCCCCCTTCTTTCCGACCTCCAATCTACCTTTTTAATCATCATAAGCCTAAGCCCTATGGGAAGCCAAGAGAATTAGTTCATCTTACCCTACATGCAGGATTCGTCGAGGGGAGATGCCGATAAGATTTTTGCCTTGAAGGGAAGGAATTGCGTTTTTAGCAAAATGTGGACGGAAGTAACTGTTTAGCCCAATGAGGAAAGAGTTCCCCATATCCGAGGAATCCTAGAAATCCCCTCGATCCCCTTTTTTCAAAGGGCCAAATTCGCTCCCATTTCCCTGAATCAATCAAAAAGGCGCTCCTCCCTTTGAAAAAGGGAGGAGCGGAGGGATTTTTAAGGATGCCTTTTTAAATGGGTCTTCTCCCAATCGAGTGAGTGCTTGAGGAAGGTTTTGAGCTTCCCGGGTCTACCTCTGCCGGAAGAGAATTGGCCGGGCCCAGGGGGCATCCCGCCCGGGGCAGGACATCCTGAGGCAGCGGTTCTTCCATCGGGTCACGTCGGAAATGAATGGGGTTGTCGCAGTTTAAGCTGGGATTTCGTTTTAGGCGAAGGAGTCGGGGACCGGTGCCTTGCGGAAGCCGGGCCAGCGCTCCGGAGCCCCGGATTTTTCCCGCCGAGGCTGTACCGCCCCGGGCGGGAGGCCCCCCTGGGCCTGGGCGATGGAGTCGTTTTCTCTTTTTTTACCCATTCGATTGGAAGAAGACCCTTTTAAATAGCGAAACAATCCCGGTTGAAAAAAAATGGAAAGAAGAGGATTCAAAGGGGACGGGAGAATGCCTCCGGCTGTGCGGCGGGTTCCAGATGCCCAAAGAACAAATATTTAGCCGCGAATGAACCCCGTTTTTCATGACCCCCTCCGGTTCACATCTCCCCCCTTTTTTCGAAGGGGGGAGGATTTTGGGAATCCTTTTCCCCGAAGGGAAATGGCGGTGGGGGTCCGGATTTTCTATTTTTCCTTCAATTCCATCGTCGGAGCAATGAGGATTTCCACCCGCCTGTTTAGCGCCCGGTTCTTCTCGGTGTCCATGGGGGCCGCCGGCTGGTAGTAGGATCGCCCTACCGCCTCCATCCCTTTGGGGTCCAATCCACTCTTATCCTGAAAATACCGCACCACGGTGGACGCTCGAGCGGCGGAAAGCTCCCAGTTGGAAGGGAACTTTTCCAGGAAATCTTTGCGGATGGGAATGGTGTCCGTGTGCCCGACCACCCGGATGATCTTACCCTGCACCTGTTTGAGCCCCTCGCCCACCTTAGCCAGGACTTTTTCTCCCTGGGGAGTTAGCGTCGCCTCCCCCAACTTGAAAAGAATCCGGTCGACCATCGACAAAGAAAACCCCCCCTGTAATTCCTTAATGGTGACTTCCTGCTTTTTGATCTGCTCGTTCAAGCTGGTTACCAGGGTCTCTTGAGCGCTTTTCAGCTGGGCGGCAGAGGCCTGCCCCTTTTTCTCCAGGTCGGAAAGGTTCTTTTCACAGGCCTGGAGCGCCTCTTTCTGCTTCGTGTAATCCGGGTAGAGAAGAATCCCGGCAAGGACCAGGATTCCCAGCAGGACGGCCAGAACGATCGCAATGACTCTTGCCATTTTCTCCTCCCCTTTGAAGAATTGGAATCAAGCCTGAATCCGATCTGCCGAAACTCAAGGCGGCAAAGCCGGGGATGCACAAGGCAAGTATAACAACGTGCCGCCTTCGAGTTCAACTCCCAAATTGCAAACCCCGGAAACAGGCCTGCTCGTTAGATGACCGCCCCAAACAAGACAACAAAGGTCCGAGAAAACCCTCCCTCCAGGAGCGGATATCCTATCAGGTGGGCGGCCAAGGGGGGGCCCTTTTATTTGCTTATTCCCTGCCCGGGGCGGAGAATCACGAATACGGTGGACCGGTCAAGAGCAACGGCCCTGCGTCAGGGGGAATGGCCACCTTGAATCTTGGGGTCACTCATCCCTTACGATAGGCTTCGGCCAGGAGAGCCAGCGGATGGACCACGGGAAGCCCCGTGCCCTGGGCGATCTGCATGGCGCAGGAGCCGCAGCCGGTGACTACCCGTTCCACGCCGCTTTTCTTGATTTCCTCGAACAAAGGTTTTCCAATCTCCATGGAAAGGTCGTAGTTCTGCCTTTTCATGCCAAAGGTGCCGGCCAGGCCGCAGCATTGGTCGCTAAAGGCCCGGACCTCAAGTCCCGGAATGAGCCTCAGGAGTTCGATCACTTCTTTGGAAATGCCCAGCGCCCGGAGATGGCAGGGATTGTGGTAGCCAACCCTCAGCTTCATTTCCCCGAAATGAGTGTTTAGCCTTCCCTCCTGTTTCAGCTGGGAGAGGAAGCCATGAACTTCGTAACAGCCAGCGGCCGCCCGGGCCGCTTTTTCGGAGTTAACGATCCGGGGATATTCCTGCTTCACCGCCAGGGCGCAACTGGGCTCGCTGAAGACCACGGGGATTCCCTTTCCCACCAAAGCGGAGATCTTTTCAAGGTTTTCCCCCACTCCTTTTAGGGCCGGTTCCAGCCCCCCCGAGGAAATCCGGGCAATCCCGCAACATTCGAACTCGGGAACCTCCACCCCGAAGCCGTTCCGTTCCATCACCTCCACCAGAGCCCGGCCCTCTCCTTCCGGGTCATTGTAATTGGCGTAGCAGCTCAGGAAGTAGGCCACCTTCCCGTTTCCCTTGTCCGAGCCCCTGTACATTTCCCGAAAAGTCTTGGAGGAGAAGGCTGGCATCTTTCTCCGCCGGTCCAGGCCGATGGCCGACTCGATGAGAGCCCTCGCCGGACCGATGGAAAAGGCCAGGTTCACCAGGGGGGCCAGGGAATTCCCCACCCTGCAGGCCAGATGCGTATCGGCAATGAATCGATCCTTGAACGCCTGTCCCTTGTTTTTCACATGATGGGCTCTCGCCATGAGGGAAACCCAGGGGATGTCCACCCCGCTGGGACACTCGGTGAGGCACCTTTTGCAGTTCACGCACCCATCCATCACCTTTTTCAGCTCGGGGGATGCCAGGAAAACGTCGGGGTCCAGCCTTCCCGAGATCAACTCCCGCAGGAGGTTGGCTTTCGCCCGGCCGAGGAAGGATTCGTCGTTCGTGGCCATGGCCAGCGGGCAGTAGGACCGGCACTTGCCGCAGCCGTGGCAGGCCTCGACCTCCGTACTCAGGGCCTCCCCGTCGAAGGGGCTGCGGGTGGACACATGGTGGTATTCGGCGCCGAATTTAAGGTGTTTGCCCATGAGGTCGGGGTCGTTTCCCACGATCCTCCCCGGGTTAAGCACATTCTTCGGATCAAAGAGTTTTTTCAGCTCCACAAAGGCGGGATAGAGCCCGGGGTACTGCCTGGGCACGTAGGCCGTTCGCAAGAGCCCGTCCCCATGCTCCCCGCTGATGGTTCCTTTGAGCCGCAAAACCAGGTCGCAACTTTCCTCCGTAATTCTCACCATCCGGGCTACGTCCTCGGCCTTCTTCATATCCAGGAAGACCATGACGTGTAAATTCCCATCGCCGGCATGTCCGTAAATGCTGGCCTCGGCCCCGTTGCGCTTCAAGATCCCCCGCAGCCCGGCAATGTACTCGCCCAACCGGCGAGGATGCACCGCTGCATCTTCGATGAAGGCGATGGGTTTCTTGGGTCCTTTGACCTTGTTCAGGATGGGCCCGGAGACGCTTCTCACCTTGGTGAGCATCTCCCTGTCCTTGGGATTCTGGGCGGCTTTGACGGACACGGCCAGCTTCTCCTCCTGCACCACCCGCTGCTGCGCCCGGCGCATCCTTTCCCCCAATTCTTCCTCCGATGGGCCTTCAAATTCCACGAAAAGGGTCGCTTCGATTCCCTCCGGGAGGTAGGGGGCCATCTCTTTGAACTTCGCCCGGGCCAGGTCGATGATCTGTTTCTCCATGATCTCCAGCATGGTGGGAGAGAGCTTCAACAACTCCAGTGTTGCCCTGCCTACCGTGTCCAGAGTGTTGAAATAGAAAAAGGCGGTATGAGTTTTTCCGCCCAGGTCGGCCAGGCGGAGTTTGGCTTCGGTGAACACCCCCAGAGTTCCTTCGGACCCCACGAAAAGGGGAGTCAGGTCGAGGGAACCGTTTTTGCGGACCTGCCAGAGGTCGTAGCCGCAGGAGTTCTTCATGGTGTCCGGCTTTTCTTCCCGGAGGGGGCCCTGGTAACGTGCCAGGAGGTCCAGGATGCCCGAATAGACCCTCTTTTCTAACCCATCGGTGCCGCCGGAAATTTCGAGGCCGGAAACGGTCCGCGGCCCGGTCTGGATCACCTCCCCGCTTGAAAGGACCACCTCCAGCGATTCCACCCAGTCCCGGGTCGCGCCGTATTTTATGGCATGGGGGCCGCTGGAATTGTTGGCGATCATTCCGCCAAGGGCGCAGTAATCGGCGGTGGAAGGATCGATGGGAAAGAATTTCTTCAGGGGTTTGAGGCGCGCATTTAGCCTGCCCAGGACGACCCCGGGCTGCACCCGAACCCACTTCTTCTCCGGGTCGACCTCCAGAACCTGATTCATGTACCTCATGAAATCCAGGATGATCCCCTCGCCGATCCCCTGCCCCGCCCGGCCGGTGCCGCCTCCCCGGGCGGTTAGGGGTATGCCGTTCCGAACGGCATACCGGACACACTCCACCACATCTTCTTTATGTCGCGGTTGGACAATGACCAGAGGCCGCAGGGAATAGATGCAGGCCCCGCTGCTGTATATGGTCCGGCTCAACTCGTCGGAGAGAACGTTCCCTTGCACGATTTTTTTCAAGTCGGAAGCGATCGTTTCAATTCTGCCTTCGGCCATCATCGATCTCCTTCATTCCTGCGTCAATTCCTCTTCTTATTTTATCATTTCGCGGCCCTAGCCTTCCTGACCTGGCTCAGGGGAAAAAATCAATCCGATTTTTCTCTCTCTACTTCGACTAAGCAACTGTTGCTGGGTAAAGCCCCGGCGGGCGATTTTTTGTCCACCGTAAGAACGTTCACGCACCCGCCCCGGTCGATCCCCTCCCCATCCGGAGCATACCAGGCCCCGGCATCGAGGCTCGCCACTCCGGGCATGATGCGCTCGGTTACCTTGGCGCGGACGCAAAGCCGGCCCCGGTCGTTGAACACTCGGATTCGATCTCCGTTTCCCACGCCCCGGGCTTGCGCATCCCGGCTGTTCAGCCAGAGAGAGTCATCGGCCAATTTCTTTAACCGCGGGATGTTGTCCAGGGTCGAATTGACCCTCGTATTCGCATGGGGGCTTACCATCTGGAGGGGATATTTTCCCGCCTTCGGATCCCCGGGACCTTCCCAAGGATCGATGTATTTGGGGACGGGAGGAATCAAGGGGTTCCCCATCTCGGCGATCTTTTGGCTGTATATCTCGATTTTCCTCGAAGGAGTGGGAAATGGGTGGTTTTCGGGGTCCTCGATTTGTTCGCGAAAAGCCACCCAGGATTGGCCCATGGGCAGAAGATGAAGTTCTTTTTTTTTGAAGACATCGAACTCGGGCAGACCCGGAGTTTCCTCCACGAATTCCCTGAGCCATTCCTCGTCGGTCCGGTCATTGTACCCTTCAACCCCCAGCCGACGGGCGATTTCCGAAAATATTTCCAGGTCCGATTTCGATTCCGGCAAGGGCGGGACGGCCTTCGCCATGGGAATAAGGTAAGGCCCGCCGGTCCAGGGCTGGCCGATGTCTTCCTTTTCGAAATAATGAGAAACCGGGAGAATGAGGTCGGCAAAGCGGGCGGTGGGGGTCAGAAACATTTCATGGACGACGATGAATTCCGGTTTCTGCAGGGCCTTGGTCCCCTTGTTGACATTCAAAAATTGGTTCAGCAGGTTGCAGCCCACGATGTAGAGCAGCCGGATATCGCTGGGATACCCGCCGGATTTCCCCTGGAGGAGAAGGTCGTAAACCTCGGTTATGTGGACTCGAGGGTTCGGCCCGGGGAAAACGGGAAGGCTTTTCCGCAGCGCCCCCAGATTCATCCGGTCCGTTCCCCCCGACACATGGCCGCCGCGGATTCCGATATTTCCCGTCATGGCCGCCAGGACGCTCGCCGCCCGATGGTACTGCTCCCCAAAGGCGGTCCTCCCCGGGGCCCATCCGGCATACAGGGCCGCCGGCTTTAAGCTGGCGTAATCCCTGGCCAGTTGGGCGATGGTCTGAGCCGGGACCCCGGTGATTTTCTCCGCCCAAAAGGGCGTTTTTGGCGTCCCGTCCTCCCTTCCCATGACGGAATCCTCGAATTTCTCGAAACCCGCCGTATACCTTTCGATGAAGCGGCGGTCATACAACCTTTCGTCGATCATGACATAGGCCATGGCCACAAGCATGGCTGTGTCTGTCGCGGGCTTGATGGGGATCCATTTCTCCGCCAGGGATTTTGCCGAGGGGCTCAATCGAGGGTCCACGCAAAAAACCCGGGTTCCCTTTTTTTTGGCCCGGGATAGATAGTACACCGTGTCCGGCCCAAAGCGGGTGACCACCGGATTCCAGCCCCACAAGATGATGAGCTTGGAATCCAGGAGGTTGTCGCGCGTGTTGCGGGTAAAGGTGGAACCGAAAGTCGCGGTCGAGGAAAAGATGGCGGCCTCCATGGAAGCATTTCCCCACCACGTGGTGCAACCCCCGAAAAGGGAGAAGAAGCGGGGCCCGGCTTTGTGGGTGCCGTGCAGAGGGCTCATGGACCCCGAATAGTCCATCAGAAAGATCGACTCGGTTCCATATTTTTCCTTCACCCGTCTCAGTTCGCGGGACACGGTTCCCAGCGCATCTTCCCATGACAGGGGCTCGAATTTCCCGCTGCCCCGTTCTCCCCTTCTTTTGAGCGGCATGGTAAGTCTATCGCGAGCATAGATCACTTCGCGTTGCGCCAGTCCCCGTGAGCATGCCTTGAAGGAAGGGGCCGGTCGGTCGTCGGTCTGTATCCGCTGGACCCGGCCGCCAGAGGTGTGCACCCTTAAAAGACAGCGCGAGCCGCAATCCAAGGAACAGGTGGAGGTGAAGGTCCGCTCGTCGGGCCCAGAGGTTCGGGATGGACTCATGACGGAATCTCTCTAACCAGGCGGGGCAGCCTTTTGGATTTCGACCAACGGATTCCCGCCATTCCGGCCCATACAAGCAAAGAGGGAACCCAAACCCACCTGATCTCGCTCAGGATCACTTCTTTTCCCCAGGGGCTGAAAAAGGGTTTCAAACCGATCGGGGCAATTCGGATGGGGTCCCAGGGAAAGGAATAGCGGGTCGGATCGAAGGGAGAGAAGAAGGCCACCCCGTATGCCCGCCCCGTCATGGCATCCAAGGCGCCGTGAGAAACGGTGAGCAGGAACAAGAACAGCCATAACCTCCAGCGCGAAGGATAAGCCGGGTTAGGGTCTCTGAAACCCGCCCATACGACCGCCAAACTCAGGAGGAAAGCGAATAGCAGGGAGTGGGTAAACCCCCGATGCCAGAATAGCCCGCCAAACCCGGTCCGAAAGAAAAAGCTCAACACGTCCACGTCCGGCAGGATGGAGCAGAAGACCGCCAGGGCCCAGAAACGGGGGGGCAATTCCCGGTCAAAAAAAGCCTTTCCCAGGGGAACGACGATGAAAGCGTGGGTGAATGCGGA
>JACAEW010000158.1 GCA_013388675.1 Syntrophaceae bacterium
ATACAAAGGCTCCGAAGTGTTGGCCAGGGAGATCAACAACGGGTGGTAGCCCCATTCCCCATCGTAAGAAAGTCCGATCCCCTCCTTGCATTCACCCCAGGTTGGGGCATGGGTTCCGTCCACATCCAGGATTGCTTCCTTCCGCTCACTCCGGGACAGGCGTTTTCTCCACAACTTCGGCCGAATACTGTTGATCGCCTCCATCAGCTCCACCACATCCCCGTCCGAAAATCGCCTCGTGAAATCCCCTGCGGTGGTCGGGTCCGGAATCCGCTCCGCTCCCAATCCGTCCATAAACGTTTCGTCGTTACGCCGCAATTCAATATCCTCAAGACACGTTCCGCCCGTCAGCGTGTTGTAGGCGATATTCAGAACATGATCGGACTCGTAATAGGGCAGGTGCCTCTTCAGAAGGTGCACTTTATCGTTCAGGGCTTCCACCAGACCGCTGTTGCAGGCCAGCAGGTGAAAGGCTCCAATCCCCCCACAATCAATCGCCCGGACCTTCTCGGCCATCTCGTAGTGAATATTCTGGGCTCTCAACAGAGGTCTCTCTTGCTTGGGCCAGTGCTTGCGCTCCAGACGCTTGGCCAAATCTTCTTTACGTTGATTCAATATTTTGCTATCGTTAGGCTTCACTCGAAATGCTCCTCTCTGCGGTTAGTTCTTTTTTCTCTAAACTGATTCTAACCAATAATGACGGGCATTTCGAGTGTTTTCCTTTAAAAAACGAAAATATTCGTACTTATTAAGGGACTAGTGACCCAGAGTATCTGTTAAGGAATCTGAAAAGTAAGTTCAAAATTTGCCTGGAAACCCAGAAATCCCCCTTGCTCCCCCGTTTTCAAAGAGGGAAATTCGCGTTTATTCATCGGAATCAATCCAAAAAGCTCTCCTCCCTTTGAAAAAGGGAGGGCGGGAGGGATTTTCGGGAAAGCCTTATTAAAGAGCGAAACAATTACAACCCAGATGGTTTTCCCAGCGATGATAAACATCCCTCATCGGGCCTCCTAAATGCCCAGTTCCCCTAAGGAGAAGTTAGCGCAAATAACGGTAAATTGGAAGGAAGAATTTGCGAGAGCGCCCAAGGAGGATATGGGCCGGGAAACAAGGGAGGGGCCCCCTTCGGATAGGGAAAACTTATTGACTTTTTTGCCGAGCTGTTAACACTATGCAATTCGAAAAGAAAATTCGCTTACGCTATGAGCCTTTTTAGGGGCTCCCCTCCTTTTGAAAAAGGGAGGACGAGAAGGATTTCGGGGCAGGTTTTTCAAAAAGCTAAGGTCTATCAATGAAGGGAGAGAAAATGCCGAGCAAAACAGCGACCCTGACAAAGGAATTGAAAAAGTTCTCTCTTTCCCGGGGAGCGGATTTGGTTGGAATTGCCGACCTGGTCCCGGCCCGGGATTTCATCCTTTCCCAGGGACCGGGCTGGGTTGGCCAGTTTCCCCGTGCTGTATCCATGGGCATCCGGCTCAACGACTGGATTGTAGATTCTCACACCCCCGACGAACCGCGCCGTCAAAGCCTGTACTGGCACCATGTCTATGAGGTTGTTACCCAGTCCCTGGATTTTCTGGCATACGACGTAACCCGCTGGCTGGCCGGCCGGGGCTTGCAGGCCTTACCGGTTCCCGGTTCCACCCCCTACGACTTTGACCGCCTCCTGGGGACCTTCTCCCACAAGCTGGCCGCGCACCTGGCCGGCTTGGGGTGGATCGGCAAGAGCTGCCTGCTCTTAACGGAAGAATTTGGCCCCCGGGTCCGATTCGTTTCCGTTTTGACCGACGCCCCCCTGGAGGCCGGGTCGCCGATCGATAAGCCATGCGGCAGATGCCATGCCTGCATCGACGCCTGCCCGGTGAAGGCCTTTACCGGGGTGGAGTTCAACCCCCAGGAAGGCCGGGAGGCACGGTTCGATGTTTTTAAATGCAGTGAGTACCGTCGGGAACACCCCTGCGGCCTCTGCGTTTCCTCCTGCCCAAAGGGCAAGAAGGCGGCCGGCAAACCATGCAATCCTTGAATCAATGATTTTTTCAGATAGGTTCCTCCTTTCGTTTTTGGGCCAGAATCCCTCTCCCTCCCGTGCCCTAAATCCATTTGAATTCCCCTTCTTTTTTTTGTATACTCATGGGCAGTTTGGGTCCTATTTCCGCTTCATGGTCCTAAAACCCGTTTCGGTAAGGAAGTGGCGCTCTTTTTTCAGCGAATCTGCTTTTCATTCAACTGGAAAAGGATAAAGATATGATCCTTTACGAGTATGAAGTTAAAAGACTTTTCCGGGAACAAGGAATTTCCGTTCCACGGGGAGAGGTGGCCAAGACCTCTTCGGAGGCTGCGGAGATAGCGCGGAAATTAGGCCGGCCCGTGACTGTCAAAGCCCAAATCCTGACCTTGCCGGGGATGGGCGCGGGTGAGGCCCAAACTGCGGGATTCCATGAGGAGGCGGGCCGCATCGCCGAGGGGTTCTTGAAGAAGTCCTATGATAGGCAAAAGGTTACCGAACTCCTGGTGGAGGAAATTCTCTCCCCCCAAAAAGAAATTCATGCAGCCATCCGGGTGGATGGAGCAGCCGGTTCCCCGCTGGTTATGGCGAGCCTCCAACCTTTGAGTGAACGGGATGAAATAGCCCTGGCGTCGGCCCGGGTGGCAAGCGCTCACGCCGACCCCTTCCTCGGGCTGAAATCGCACGAGGCCCGGAAAATGGCCAAGGCCCTCGGTTTCTCGGGGGAGGGGGCGGTTAAACTGGCTGATCAAATTCAACGATTATACAAGGCCTTTGCCAAATGGAACGCGCTGAACGCCGGATTCAATCCTTTGGTTATGACCCCGGACGGGAATTTCATCGCCGCCGGAGCTTTCCTGGAGCTGGATGATTCAGCTCTTTTCCGGTTTCCCGAGTTCCGGGATCTTTCCCTCTCCCGCATCCTCGACCCCCTGGCCAGGGAAGGAAAAACCATCGGGGTAACATACGTGGGGCTGGAAGGCGATATCGGGGTCATCTGCACCGGGGCCGGAATCGGCATGGCCACAGTGGACCTGATCAGCAAGAAACGCCGGCCGGCGAATTTTCTGGAAACCGGAGGGGGAATCACGGAAAAACAGATGGCCGACGTCATGCGGCTGGTGTTGAAGAAGCCCGGGTTGGAGGGAGTTTTCCTGAACATGTACGGGGGGATCAACCCGATCCACGAAGGGGCCAAGGGCGTCGTGAAAGTGATCCAGGAGGACCGGGTGACCATCCCCGTGGTGGCCAAGGCCATAGGGAATTTCCAGGAAGAGACCTGGAAGATCCTGGAAGAAGGGGGCGTTACGGTCATTAAGACCATCCCCACCGATCAAGCCGTGGAAGAGCTCTTCGCGAGGTTGGGAAAATGAGCATTCTAATCGATGAAAAGACCCGAGTCGTGGTGCAGGGAATCACCGGCCGGATGGGAGCGATCCAGACGATGCATATGCTGAAGGCCGGGACCCGGATCACCGCCGGCGTCACCCCGGGCAGGGGCGGCTCTCGCGTCGAGGGAGTCCCGGTTTATGACTCCGTCGAAGAAGCCATGGCGGAGCGGGAAATCAATACTTCGGTCCTCTTTGTTCCCGCGCCCGTGGCGGAAGAATCCTGCCTGGAGGCCGTGGACGCCGGCGTGAAGCTCATTATCCTCATCACCGAACATATCCCGACCCACGACACCATGCGCATCCGGGCCTATGTGCGGAGGCAGGGGGCAACTTTAATCGGGCCTACGACCCCCGGAGTCATCACCCCGGGGAAATGCAAAATCGGCATCATGCCCACCCATCTCTTTACCCCCGGCCCGGTGGGGATTATCAGCCGAAGCGGCACCATGTCCTATGAAATGGCCGGTCTTTTATCCACGGAAGGAATCGGTCAGACCACCATGGTGGGCATGGGAGGAGACCCGGTCGTCGGAACCAACTTGGTCGAACTGCTGGAGCTCTTTCAGAACGACCCGGCGACCCGGGTGGTGGTGGTCCACGGGGAGATCGGCGGGACCCAGGAAGAAAAAGCGGCCGTGTTCATCCGGCAGAAGATGACCAAGCCGGTCATCGCCTACATGACCGGGAAGGTGGCCCTCGAAGGATCCCGCATGGGGCACGCCGGGGCGGTCTTTATCGGCAGGAGGGGGGCCATGGAAAACAAAATCAAGGCCTTCCAGGAAGCGGGAGTGCCCATAGCGGATACGCCCGGCGAGATCGCCGTCCTGGTAAGGAAGGCTTTGCAAACCTAAGGTATTATAGGGCTCCTTTCTCTGAAATCTCCTCATCCCCCTTTGCTAAAGGGGGCGATTTTGAGCTGAGCTGCGGTTTTAAATGAAGCAATCATCATGGATAACAACAAACAAGAAACAGGTCCCTCACCGGGGATTGCCCTTGACTTGGCCCTCACAACGAGATGCCCGCTCCGCTGTCGGTATTGCAGCGTGCAAAAGAACCCTTATCCCGAACTTCGGGGAAAGGACTGGATTCGCATCGTAGAATCCTTCGCCCGCCTCCGGCCCATCGAGCTTATCAGCCTGGAAGGCGGGGAACCTTTCCTTCATCCTGACTTATCCTTAATTCTCCAAGCCTGCCTGGGCGTTGCCGCGAAGGTAAAAATCGTATCGAGCGGGGTAATTTCTCTTGAGTCTCTCCCCGCGAATCTCCTGCACCATCCCCGGTTCCTTCTGGAAATAAGCCTGGACGGCCCCCGGGAGGTTCATAATTTCCTGCGCGACGGGAGCTGGGGCAGAGCATGGAGTTTTTTAACCGCGGCACTGGAGCGGAATATCCGGATCGGTCTCCGTTCCGTCGTTTCCCGCCACAATCTTCCTTTTATCGAGAGATGGTTGGCTTACCTGGATCGGCAGATGGAAGCCTTTGGCCGAAATATCGATTTTAGTTATGACCCAATTCTCTGTCCCCGGGCCCTGGCCGGGGAGGGAGGCTGGCTTCCACGGGCGGGCCTCCGGGCTTATCCGGCCCACGGGCTTCTCCCTTCGCCAAAGGAGATGTGGGCGCTCTTCCGGAATCTGAAAAGCGAAGCCTTCGCCCATGTCCGCATATCCCAGAGCGAACCGCTCCGCGGGTGCGGGTTTGCCAGGTGTGGCAGCATATCCTTCGATCCGGCTGGGATCTTCTCTTTCTGCTGCGAATCACCGTGGGGCCTGGGTTGGGCCCAGCGAACTTCACCCGAGCAATGCCTTTCCTGGCTTGCGGAGGCGCTCCAAAACTTGCCCTGCCGGGGCTGCTACTGGTTTCAGGAAGACCTCTGCCGGGGCTGCTGGACCGGGCAGAAATGCGGAATGGTGGAGTATTGGGGGGCAGGGGATTGTCAAGACCTCTATGGCCGGATGGTCCAAAAAAAAGTTGCCATCATGCTAAAATCCGAAAATCGTACCTGTTTAGCCAAATGAGAAAAGAGTTCCCCCTATGCGAGGAATCCTAGAGATTCCCCCCTTTTTCCAAGGGGGAATTTCGCTTTTCTTTCTCTGAATCAATCTAAAAAGCTCTCCTCCCTTTGAAAAAGGGAGGGCGGGAGGGATCTTGGGGAAAGCCGTTTTAAATAGTTAAACAGTCACCGAAAATGCGGATTGGTGTTTAGCCTGGCATTATTTCTGCCTTAATATGGATAAGCCGGCAGGGAAGGCTTGGAAAGCCCATGACCGTTGCAGAATTCATGGAAATGTGGCCCCGCTTGACAGAGCAGGTGAAATCTCTGCGCATTCCCTGGGTGGACCAGATGTCCTCCGAAGAGCGGGACCCTTACAAAATTCTCATCTCCTGCATTCTGAGTTTGAGAACCCAGGATAAAACCACCGGCGAAGCTTCCGAGCGATTGTTCCGGTTGGCTGAAACGCCGGAGGGGATATCCAAGCTGCCCGTCAAAAGAATTCAGAAGGCCATCTATCCGGTAGGTTTCTACCGGGTTAAGGCGCAGAGAATCAGGGACCTGAGCAAGGAAATTGAAGAAAAATACAGCGGAAGGGTTCCAGGTACGATGGAGGAATTGCTTTCCCTCAAGGGAGTCGGAAGAAAGACCGCCAACCTGGTGGTTACCCTGGGGTACGATAAGCCCGGAATCTGTGTGGACACCCATGTCCATCGCATCTCCAACCGATGGGGCCTGATCAAAACTCAGAATCCCGCTAAAACCGAATTCGCCCTCCGGGAACTTCTGCCCGTTCGCTACTGGAAGAAGCTGAATGGATATCTCGTAGCCTTTGGCCAGGGGGTGTGCAAGCCCCTCTCACCCCTATGCTCCAAATGCAAGATATACCCTTTTTGTGGCCGAGTGGGCGTGAGTCGCAGCCGGTAATCCCGGCTGGATGGGGAGAAAGGGGAGTTCGGGGATGAAAAATTCAAAAATCGCCTTTCTCTTCTTCGTCCTTTTTCTACCCGTCTCTCTTTTCGCCCAAGAGAAAGAAATCACCATCCTTCATACCAACGACCTCCATTCCCACATCCTGGGATTCTCTCCGATCATCGACTACCGGCCGGACATTACCGGGGGCGATGCAACCAAGGGCGGCTGGGCCCGGGTGGCCACGGTGATAAAGCAGGAAAGGGAAAAAAGGAACCATCCTGTCCTTTTGCTCGACGCCGGGGATTTTCTTATGGGTTCCCTTTTTCATATGTTGGCCCGGGAAGAGGCCATGGAGCTTCGGCTGATGAAGGAAATGGGTTATGATGCTTTGACGCTGGGAAATCATGAATTCGACCTTCGGCCCAAGGGCCTGGCTCGGATCCTTCGATCGGCAACGGAAAAAGGGGGAACGCCTCCCATTGTTTTTTCCAATGCCCTTTTCAGTAAGGAAAGCGAGCAGGATGACTCTCTGGAAGAGGCTTTCCGGCAGGGTCTGGTCCAGCCCTACCTGATCCTGGAAAAAGGCGGGTTGAAAATCGGCGTTTTCGGGATCATGGGAAAAGATGCCGCGGAAAAGGCCCCCTTTGCCTCGCCGGTCAGATTCAGCGATCCGGTGGAGACTTCGCGGGAGATGGTGAAAGTCCTGCGGGAAAAGGAGAAGGCGGACCTGGTCATCTGCCTCTCCCATAGCGGTGTGAGGGAGGGGCAATCAACCTCGGAAGACGAGATCCTGGCCCAAAAAGTTCAGGGCATCGATGTGATCGTGGGGGGTCACAGCCACACCCGCCTGGAAAAGCCCCTGGTGGTCGGTTCCACCCTGATCCTCCAGGCTTCGGTGTATGGAAAATGCGTAGGCGTCCTGGACCTTCTCTGGGAAAAAGGGAGGGTCAAACAGAAGAACTACCGGCTCATCGATATCGATGCGTCGATTCCGGGTGACATGGCCCTGCAAAAGAAGATCGATTCCTTTGTGGGGGCCGTGGACCGGGAGTTCCTTAAGCAGTTGAAACTGACATCAGGGCAGGTGATCGCCCACACCGCCTTCGACCTCACGATAAAAGAGGAAGAGTCGAATCTCGGCAATCTCATCGCCGATGCCATTCGATGGTGGGTCAACAAGCAGGATTCCGATCCCACGGACACCCGGACCGAGGTCGTGGCGGCCATCGAGTCCAACGGGCTCATCCGGGACGATATTCTGCGCGGCAAAACCGGAGCCCTGGCGGTAACCGATGTCTTCGCCGCCATACCCCTCGGCATCGGGATGGACGACACCATGGGCTATCCCCTGATCAGTTGCTACTTTTTCGCCTCGGAAATCAAAAAAGCCCTGGAGGTATTGACCAGCGTCTATCCCCGCAAGGGAAGCTCCTTTTACCTGCAGGTATCGGGGTTGAAATTTACTTACAATCCGCGGCGGATGATTTTCGACCGGGTGACCAGCATCTGGATGGGGGATGAGGAAAAGGGATACGCTCCCCTGGATTATTCGGATTCCAATCGAAACTTGTACCGGATCGCCACGAATATCTATAATGCGGCTTTCCTCAAAATCATCGGGAAGTACACCTACCAAATCCTTAACATCGTCCCCAAGGACCTGAACGGAAACCCCATTGCGGACCTCACTTTTACGCGGGTGGATGCGGATAGACGCCAGCCTGGAGTGCAGGAACTCAAGGAGTGGATTGGGGTCATAGAGTACATCCGTAGGTTCCCGGACACCAACGGCGACGGGATTCCCGATGTGCCCGAAAAATACCGGGGCAAGCTGGGCAGGATTGTCATCCAGGCCAGCTGGAATCCGGCCTCTCTTCTATCGAAGGGGACGATAGTAACCTGGGGGGCTTTTTCCGCGGTTCTGGGGGGACTTCTCCTTCTCGTCCTGATTGCCGTCCTGGCGGCGAAAGCAGCCAGAAAAAGGAAGGGCTCGCGGAACTTTACCTGAAGTCCTGCACCGTCCAAACGCGGCCCTGGGGCGTTACATAAAAGCCGCAGGCCACTTTTGTATAGCTGGTGCTGGACATGTTGATATAATGACCGTGCTTGGAAAAATCCGTACCCGGTCCTTCGGCCCACATGGCCGCGAGGCACGAGCCGATCATGCTTTCGGGAGTTCCGGGCCAGCCGGGGCAGGTGTTCTGGGCCCGCTCGCCGCAAGACCCGAAGGAACCATGGGGCTTATTGGCTTCGGCGTCTCTCTTGGCCTCATTATCCGCGCAGGCTTCGGCGTCGGTCCACCTTTGATAAGGCGCCAGGCCGATGGACGCCCGGTAGCGGTTGATGGTTTCAACGCAATCCTGGGCCGCGGTAGGATAGCTCGATCCGGTCGTGCCCCCTGCGCTTCCTCCTCCCCCTGTCCCGCCTCCTCCCGCTCCTCCCCCGACCGAGCCGCCGGCGGAAGGACTGTCCGATCCTGAACCTCCGCCGCATCCATAGAGAAACGAAAGCAGTATGGCGAGAAATATGACTGTGGTAAATTTCATGGCTCTACCTCGTTTCATTCAAATACAGGACCTGCACATTCATTCATCCATCGACTTCGAGCGAAGAAAAGATAAATTCCAGGTTGGATCAAATTAGCTCACCGGCGGGGAACCGGTGAATGATTTTTCGCATATTGAACTTGACGGACTCTTTGGCATTTCGTATATTCAATCCGCCAGAAGACGAGGTCTAATTCTTTTGCAATTTTCGTGGAAAGAGGGTGGGACATTGCAGATCAACTTGACGGGCAAAGTCGCGATCGTAACCGGCGCGGGGAGGGGGATCGGAAAGGCCATTGCCAAAGCCCTGGCTGAGGCGCAGGCGAGGGTGGTGGTTAACGATGTGGACTGGAACGCGGCAACCCGGGTCGCCGGAGAAATTGAATCCTCGGGTGGAAAGGCCCTGCCGGCAAAGGCCGACATCCGCCTTCGGAGCGAAATCGAGGAGATGCTTCAAAAAACGATCCAGGAATTTGGAACGGTCCGGGTCCTGGTCAACAACGCAGGGGTCATCCTGAGAAAGCCGGCCGAAGAAATATCCGAAGAAGAATGGGATCGGGTGATCGATATCAACCTGAAGGGGACCTTCCTTTGCGCCCAAGGGGTCGCCAAAGCGATGATCCGCGAGGGGAAAGGAGGGAAGATTATCAACATTGCCTCCATCATGGGAGAAGTAGCCCTGCCCCCCAGAGCCGCCTATTGCGCCAGTAAGGGGGGAATCATCGCCCTTACCAAGGACTTGGCCGCCGAATGGGCGAAACATGGAATCACGGTCAACGCCCTCGCGCCGGGATGGACCGTCACGGAAATGACCCAAACCTATTTCTCCCAGGAGCCCGTGCGCCAATTCTTACTGGAACGGATCCCCTTGAACCGGCTGGGAAAACCCGAGGACGTTGCCAACCTGGCGGTGTTTATGGCCTCGGAATATTCCGATTACATCACCGGGCAGGCGATCTGTGTGGATGGGGGATGGACCATCTTATGAGGTGGAAATTCCCCTCTTTGAAAAAGGGGGGTTAGGGGAGATTTTAGAGGGTCAATCGATTTACGCAGTCATATGGGCTGCGTTCCCCGAAGGCAACCTTCCAAGGCTCGTATCATCCGGCCAGGCAGGTCCAATAATCCTTCAGCTTCTTTTTGACTTCCCGGATCATCTCTCGGGTCTCCCGTAAAGAGGAATCCTCCCGGTGATGGGAGGGGAAATGGCCGGGTTCTTCGATGGGAACGGAGAAGTCGGCCAATCCCGCCAGGAGCGCGAACCAGGCGTGGGGAAGGATTTCTTTGTTGTAACCCGAACCGATCATGTCCACCTCTTTGCCCCCGCAGTTTTGGGCCATTTGCCCAACCTTCTCTCCGATCATCCGGAATCCCTTTAGGGTCAGCCCCAGGTTCGTCAGGTTGTCCGAGTAGTGCGGGTCCGAACCGCCGTTTCTAACTATGATCTGGGGCTTAAATTCCGCAGTGACCGGCAGGATGATTTCCTCGAAGGCCAGCCGGTAGCATTCATTCCCCGCAGAGGGGGGCATCGGTAAATTGATCGTATATCCTTTTCCTTCCTTTTCCCCGATCTGGTGGGCGAACCCCGTTCCGGGGTAAAGAGTAAGCGGGTCCTGGTGGATGTCGATGAAAAGGACCCGCGGGTCTTCGTAGAAATATGCAGCGGTTCCGTTTCCGGCGTGGGCGTCGGTATCCAGGATCAGGACTCTTTGCAGCCTGTGTTTTTCCAGCAGATATTTTCCGGCAAAGGCGACGTCATTGTACAGGCAGAATCCCTCGCCCCGGTTGGGCATCGCATGATGCATCCCCCCGCCCAGGGAGACCACCTTGGGAAACTTTCCTTTTCCCACCAGATCGCAGGCCTTTTTCGCCTGCCCCACGATCAACCGCGCAGCTTCCTCCACCTTGCCGGGCCTTCCGTGGGGGCGATTGTCGCCGCTGTGGAATTGGGAGAACAGACTGCCGTAATCTTCTCCCAAATTGGCCATGCGGTAATACCTTCTGGTAAAATCGATGTATTCTCTGCCGCAGATGAAAAGCAGGTCCTCGTCTGAAGCCCAGTCGGCTTTGAGGAATTGATAATGATCTTTGGGCGGCAATTTTTCCTGCAAGAATTTCGGAAAGATCTCGTACCGGTCCCCCCGGAAAGGATGCCCGGGCCCGAAATCATAATCTTTCAATTCTTCCCGGTAGAGAATGGCGAGGGTCATTGTATTTCACTTTCTCCAATCCGACTGAAGGCCCGGAGGGCCTCTGCCCGGATTGGCGATCTATGGGCTGATTATCCGATAGATACGGGAAAAAAGAAAAGGGATTTTTATTTAATCGAAATGTTCTGGGAAGCGAGGATTTGACATGCCCAAGAAAAGCGCTGGGTTGCTCATGTACCGCCGCCGCCAGGGCGGTCCGGAAGTTTTTCTGGTTCACCCAGGGGGGCCCTTCTGGGCCCAAAAGGATGAGGGAGCTTGGTCGATTCCCAAGGGGGAATATGGGCCCGGCGAGGACCCCTTTGAGGTCGCCAAGAGGGAATTTCAGGAAGAGACCGGCTTTCCGGCAGAGGGAAACTTCATGCCTCTGACCCCCCGAAAACAGCCAAGCGGGAAAATCATTACCGCCTGGGCCCTGGAAGGCGATGGCGATGCCTCTCGGATAAAAAGCAATACCTTCTCCATGGAATGGCCTCCCCGATCGGGAAGGCAGCAGGAGTTTCCGGAGGTGGACCGGGCAGGGTGGTTTCCGATCCCGGCCGCGAAAGAAAAAATAATAAAAGGGCAAGCGCCCTTTTTGGATGAATTGAACGAGATTCTGAAGGAAGGGAAGGAGAGGAAAAGAAGAGACTAGAGGGGATGGAAATTAGAAAAAAGCTGCCCAATCCCTGGACATCTATTGGATAAAGCCTCTGCGGGAATCCTCCCGTTTCCCCGTTGGAAAAAGGGGGGCGGGGGGATTTGAGAGGATAATTTCAAAAAACGAAATTCAGGCGAGAAAAGAAACTTTAAAATCCTTCCTTTCCTCCCCCACCTCCCTCAGCAGGGCGGCTACCTTTTCAAAATCCTTGCCCATGAATTTCTTGGAGATTTCCGAATCCTCCCAGGTCAACTCTACCGGCCCTTTGACGTCGGTGGTGAGCATGTCCCACAGAGCATCCAAGTTCCGCCCGAAGTGGTCGGGAAAGCGGAGTCTCCCGGCGATCTCCCCGTAAAAATCTTCCATAGAACGGATTGTTTTTCCCCGCAGCCTTACTTTCCTTGCGGATCGTTTCACTCGCACGGGGGCACCTCCTTGAAGGTCTTGTAGTGATCCACCGTGATCATTCGTAAACCATCGTTGGAATAAACGATGCGCTTGGAGCCCCGTTTGCCTCCTTTGTAGTCCAGGTCGGCCTCGCGCCAGACCCTTTTCCCGTTGGGAAGCTTTCCTTCCCGATTGCCGAACAAGTCCCCACCGAGGCTCTTTCCCTTGAGCCGGTCATAGCCCCACAGGTTCGAGCCGGGGTTCCAGCCCAGCTTTCGGGCCTGATCCTTGGTAACGAATTTGGGCGGTAACTTTTTGTTATCGGTTTCATTCAGGATTTTGAGAACGACAAAGAGCTCTTTTTCATCGATTTTGGGGCGCAGAGTCTGGTTCAGGTCTTTTATCACTTCTTCGCACCTTTCGGCGGAGAGGAGCGGCCCAGGCAGGATCAGGGCCAGCCCCAAAATAGTCAAAAGGGGAAGGGAACGGAAAAATCTTAGATTCATGAAACCTCCTGGGGATGTGCTGAAAGGAAAATAGATCACTCCGATAGTTTAAGAAGGAGGCCCGTCTTTTTTGCCCTTCTAAGGGCCATCTTCATCAGGAATATTTCAGCCCCAAGATACCCCAGGACCAGGAGGTACCCTTTGGCCAGGGGATTCGAGAAGACCGGGGTGAAACCGTAGAATTGCCGGAAGTATTCCAGGTAGTAGGTCAGCGGGATCGCTGCGGATATGGGAACGACCCATGCGGGAAGAATGGAGACCGGGTAGTAGACCCCGCAGACCAGGAGCATGAGGCTCACGAGCGACCAGGCGGCCACATCGGCGCGGTTTCCGAATACGAGGACCAGAATGCAGACCAAAACTCCCACCGTGGCCGAGCTGAGAAAGAGGCCGAAAAGAAACAGGGCCACCGGCCAAGCTCCGGGAACCCGGAAGTCGAATTGGAAGAAGGCATAGCTGGCTCCCATGAGGATGAAGAAAACCATACCTCCCCTGGCCATCCCCACAAAAAGACTGCCCAGGATCAGGTGGCGGATTCCGGTCGGGGCGATGAACCCGTGCTTGAGCGCCTTGCTCCAAACATCGTAGAGGAGCACGTAAGCCACATCGAGCTGGCAGACCTGAACCGTTCCCATGGATACCACCCCCACCAGAACGAACGCTTTCATCTCCGCCTTCAGGGCTGCGAACTCCGTGAGGAACCCGACCGATAAAAAACCGACGACCGGCCAGAAGAGGATTTCCAGCAGAGTAAAGACATTCCTCTTGGCCATGGTCCAGTTTTTATACGCGAAGGCCCGGGTTTTAATCCATTCACCTTGCATAAGCGATGAAGACGTCTTCAAGGTCTGACTCCTGGATTCGAAGGTCGTGGATGGCCACTTTGGCCCCGGTCAAGAGATCGAGTATCTGGGGAAGCCGTTCCCGGTGGTCGTCCACCAGGATCCGGCAGGAGGAATCGCTGCATTGGCAGCCATATACTCCTTCCTGGCCCTCGAGGGAGGAGGCGGGCAGGTCCCCGCGGAAGGTCACCAGGATGGTGTCCCCCAGACGCAGCTCCCGCTTCAGATCCCGAGGCTTCCCGCGGGCCTTGATCATTCCGCTTTTTATGAAGGCCACCTCTTCGCAGAGCGTCTCGGCCTCCTTCATGTTGTGGGTAGTCATCAGGATGGTCGTTCCCTTCTCCCGGTGCAGGCTCTGGATAAGTTCCCGGATCCGCCTGGCCACATCCGGGTCGAGCCCCACCGTGGGCTCGTCGAGAAGAAGAAGTTCGGGATCATTCAAAAGTGCTTTCGCCAAAGACAGCTTTTGTTTGGTTCCGGTGGATAACTCTTCGAAGCGGATGCGGGCGAAGGGAGAAAGGTCGAAGAGTTGGAAAAGCTCCTCCAGTTTCCTATGCCGCTCTCTCTTGGAAAGGCCGTAGAGCATGGCGTAGTATTCAAGGTTCTCCCGGACGGTTAAACTCCAAAGAAAATTCGCATGTCCGGAGGAAAGGTTGATCCTTCTGCGGAGTTCCATCGAGTAGGACCGGACATCCTGTCCCAGGATCCGTACCTCTCCTTCCTCGGGGGTCAGCAAGTTGGAGAGGACGGAGAGGAAGGTGGTCTTGCCCGCCCCGTTCGGGCCCAGGATGCCCCAGAAGGCCCCGGCGGGGACGGCAAGGGTAACCCCCTTCAGGGCTTCCACCCGCCTTTTGCGGAACCACCCGGAGGTAAAAGTCTTTCGCAGACCTTTGACTTCGACGGCGAAATTCAGATGAGCACCTTTCTTTTTGAATTTTTGAGCCTTTTTATAGTAACATCATTTGAAGGGGTTTTTGGATATTTTATCGATCTATGATAATTTGATGATTTCGTAAAAAGGAAAAAATACTCCCTTCCCTTCATCCTCTCCCACCAGGGGAGGGAAAATTCACTTTTTACGAAAGGACCATACCTTGGCTCTTATTAAAAGAGCCTCCATGCTTTTTAACATCTGCCTATTAAGCAAGGCTTGGGCAGAAATGGCCCGTGTCCCCCCTTTGAAAAAGGGGGGCAGAGGGGGGATTCTTTTCTAAAAGGAGAACAATTATGGCGGATTCAGATGCAATCGTAAAAATTTGGGCGCGGGAGGTGCTGAATTTCCGGGGCAATCCCACGGTGGAAGCCGAGGTTTTTCTGAAGGATGGAAGCTTTGGCAAAGCTGCCGTGCCCGCAGGGATCAGCACCGGGAGCAGCGAGGCGGTTCAAGTGCTGGACGGCGACCGCGAGCGCTTCAACGGCCGAGGGGCCCTTAAGGCGATCGAAAACGTCCGTAAGGTGATTGCCCCCGCTTTAAAAGGGATGAAGGCGACCCGGCAGAAGGAAATCGATCAGAAGCTCATCACCCTGGATGGAACGCCCGACAAGAGCGGGCTCGGAGCCAATGCGATTTTGGGAGTTTCCCTGGCAGCGGCCTATGCCGCGGCCGCCCACAGGAAGATTCCCCTGTTCCGCCATGTGGGAGGGAAGGGTCCTTTCCGCCTGCCGGTGCCGGTTTATGATATGCTCGCCGGGGGGGCTCATGCCCAGAGCACGGTGGATTTCCAGGAATACCTGGTGATTCCATCCGGCATTCCCACCTTCCAAGATTCGATCCATGCCGGGTTCAAGGTTTACCAGGCCCTTAGGGAGGTGCTTCAAGCGAAAGGGCACACGATCATGCAGGTCGGGGGCCCGCTGACCCCATCCTTGAAGTCCAACCGGGAGGGGGTGGAGGTCATCATCGAAGCGATCGAGAGGGCCGGCTACAAACTGGGGAAGGAAGTGTTCATCGGAATCGATGCCGCCGCTTCCGAGCTCTATGAGGACGGGAGATATGTTTTAAAGGGCGAGGGCCGCACCCTTACTTCGAAGGAAATGGTGGATTTATGGGAACAATGGGTTCTGGCTTACCCCATCGTGAGCATCGAGGACCCCCTGGCCGAGGAAGATTGGGAAGGCTGGCAGCTCGTGACGCAGCGGATCGGAAGAAAAGTCCAGCTTGTCGGGGACGACCTCTTCACCACCAACCCGGCCCGGATTCGCAAGGGAATCGAGTTGAAAGCGGCCAATGCCGTTCTGATCAAACCAAACCAGATCGGAACCTTGACCGAAACCTTGGAGGCCATTCGGGTAACCAAAAAAGCGGGGTGGGGAGCAATGCTCAGTTCCCGCTCTGGGGAGACCGAAGACACCGTCATTTGCGACCTCTCCGTCCTGGACGGCGCCGGGCAGATCAAGACCGGCCCTCCCAACCTGCAGTATATCGTCAAGTTCAACCGCCTGCTCCGGATCGCAGAAGGGATGGGCGCCCGGGCAAAATATGCCGGGCCTGACGCGATAAAAACGAGTAAAAAATAGTTTCGAGTTTCGGGATTCGAAATTGTTTAGCCACATGAGAAAAGAGTTCCTAATATGTGAGGAACCAGAAATCCTCCTTAAGCCCCCTTTTTCAAAGGGGGAATTTCGCTTTTCTTTCTCTGAATCCATCAAGAAAGCTCTCCTCCCTTTGAAAAAGGGAGGATGGGAGGGATTTTTGGGAGAAGCCTTTTTAGATAGCTAAAAAGTCACCGGGATTCAAGTTGAAAAGGAAGGGCCTCCTTGGAGAAGAAATGGCCTTAAACCTGACACCCGGAACCCCCAACCAGTCTCTTGGAGTCTTGCTCATTCATGGAAACCAGAAT
>JACAEW010000352.1 GCA_013388675.1 Syntrophaceae bacterium
CCCCTACCCCGGGCGATCGTTCAATCCGCAATTCTGCATTCAGAAGTTTCCGCACTCGCTCTTCCCTAGCCTTTTGCTTTTCATTCCGCACTCCGCACTCCGCATTCCCCATTCCGCATTCCTTTTTCCCTACTCCCTTGCTTTTCATTCCGCAATCCGAATTCCGCATTCCGCATTCCGAATTCCGCATTTCTTATTCTCCCGCCTTGATCTTCACTCCGCTCTTGAGTTTGGCCGGCGGGTCCAGGACCACCTGGTCTCCTGCCTTCAAACCGTCGATGACTTCAACCATATCGCCGATCGGGTTTCCCAGCATCAACGACGTCAACACGGCCCGATCCTCCTGCACCCGAAAGGCATACTTCCCATCCCCCTGGGTCACCAGCGCCCTCTGGCTGACGGCCGTTCTTGCCCTTTGATCTTTCTTGGTAATCTCCCGGGAAAGAAAAGCAACCTTGGCGCCCATTTCCGGCAGGATTCGGGGGTCTTTATCGATGAAACGGACCTTCACCATGACCGCGGCCTTGCTCCGGTCTCCCGTGGGGACGATCATGTGAACCGCTCCCCTCAGACTGCGGTCGGGCAGGGCATCGAGCTGAATTTCGCACGGCTGGCCGATTTTGACCTGGCCGAGACTGGATTCAGAAACATCCGCCTGGACCTGGAGCGAGTCCATATCGGCAATCGTGACCACCGCCGACTTGGATTCCGCCGCCGCGCTGAAGGGCGTCACGATGTCCCCGATATCGGCGTTCTTGGTCAGGACCACGGCATCGAAAGGTGCCCGGATCAGGGTGTATTCGAGCTGGATACCGGCCGCTTCCACCGCCGCTTCATTCGCTTTGATGACCGCTTCCGCGGCTTTGACCGCGGCCTCTGCCTTCTTGTGCCGGGCCACGGCCGTATCATATTCCCCGCGGGCGATGAAATTTCTGTCCACCAGTTCTTTGCTCCGGGTCAGGTTGAGGGTCGCATCCACGAACTCGGCCTTCGCGTTTTCAAGGTTGAAACGGGCCGTTTCCAGGTTGGCTGCGGCTTGGGTTTTAGCCGCTTCCACGTCCTGGCTTTCCAGACGCGCCACCACGTCGCCCTTTTTGATCCGGCTCCCTTCCTCGACTCCCAGCCAAACCAAACGCCCGGTCACCTTGGAAGCCAGGGCCGATTTTCGCTGCGGCACCACATAGCCGCTGGCGGTAAGCAAAGTATAGGCTTGGGACGGGTAAACCTGGGTCACGTTGGCCAGTTGAACCTGGACGGGGGGGGTAAAAAACCCCATCCGGTAAAGGAATCCCGCGGCCACCAGAGCCAGGAGGACAAACACCAGGTAGAAAACTCGTTTTCCCCTGCCGGCCCGGAAGGCCACCTTGGATTTATCGATCGTCAATTTGGAGAGGTCTTCTGGGGCCATCTATCGATTTTCCAGGGCGCCGATTGCCTTTTTCCTAAAAGACGCAGAGAGGGGTGAATTTCCCGGCCGTATCAACCGCCCAAAATCATCTTAGAAACCCTCGTCGTCGCTTGTCAATGCACTTTTTCCTGCCCCTTCATCCCCTTGAGGGGGATCATGGACCTGTCCGCCTTTACTTTTCCCGGAGGAAACGATAATCTGGGGAAAAAAGATTTTTTCGAAAGGAGGCCGGTATGAAGGTCGTGGCCATCAACGCGAGCCCGCGGAAAGAAGGAAACACTTTTTTGCTGCTGAATGCCGTTCTGGACGAGCTGAAAAGAGAGGGGATGGAGACGGAAATCCATTCCCTTGCCGGAAAGACGATCCAGGGGTGCATCGCCTGCTATCAATGTTTCAAGAACAAGAACCGGCGATGCGCCGTGGACAAGGATTCCCTCAACGATTTCATCGGCCTGATGGAAAATGCGGAAGGAATTCTCCTCGGTTCGCCCACCTATTTTTCCGATGTCACCGCCGGCATGCGCGCGCTCATCGAAAGGGCCGGGTTGGTGGCCCGGGCCAACGATTACCTCTTCAAGCACAAAGTGGGCGCAGGGGTTGTAGCCGTGCGCCGGGCCGGGGCCATCCCCGCCTTCAGCGCCCTCAATCTTTTCTTCCATTACAATCAGATGGTGATGCCCGGTTCCAGCTACTGGTCCATCGCCATCGGCCGGGACATCGGCGAGGTGAAGAAGGACGCGGAAGGCATGCAGACCATGAAGGACCTGGGACAGAACATGGCTTGGCTGATGAAGAGGCTTTACGCTTGAACATTCTTCTTGATTTGTCTATTCGGAAAGTGATATCTTCGCTGGACGAATGGAGCTGATAGGTCAATTTCCACATTTCAAAAAATCAGAGAAAGGAGACCCATTATGGCGAAAGCACGCGGATGGGTAATGGTGGGACCGGGGAAATTGGAGCTGCAGGAATTCGAAATCCCCAAGGTGGCCGAGGACGCGGCCCTGATGAAAATTGAGGCCTGCGGAATCTGCGGCACGGACAAACATGCCTTTCATGGCTTCATGAAGAACGCCCCCTTTCCCATGATCATGGGCCATGAGTTCATCGGGACGATCGTGGAAATCGGAAAAACGGCCAATGAAAAGATGGCCGTCCTGGGGGGCGGTCCTTTGAAGGAAGGGGACCGGCTGGCCATTGCTCCAAGCTCTCTTCCCTGCGGTCGGTGCTGGTATTGTCTGCATATGCCCCACCGTCCTTCCTTTTGCACCTCCCGCACCATCTATGGAATCAACTCCACGAAGAATCCCCCAAGTATCTGGGGAGGGTTTGCCGAATACATCTATCTTCACTCGAAGACCTGGGCATTTAAGATCCCCCCCAAGATGTCGACCGAGAGGGCGGTCCAGACGGAACCCATGGCCACCGGGCTTCGGGCAGTGGAAAGAGCCTTCAACCCCGGGGAAGCCTTTATGGGTGAAGGCTACGGAGCCGGCAAGACGGTCATGGTCCTCGGAGCTGGGCCCATCGGCCTGATGGTCATTGCCGCTTTGCGGGCCACCGGCGCGTCGCTCATCCTCGCTCAGGACTTGCTGAAGAGCCGTTTGGAAATGGCCAAACGCCTGGGGGCGGACTCGGTGGTGGATGGAAAAGTTCCCTTCGAGGATCGGCTGAAGCAGGTTCAAGCCCTAACGGATGGAGTCGGGCCGGACGTGGTGATCGAAGCCGCCGGCGCTCCGCCGGCCTTTCAGGATGCTTTGGCCTTTGTCCGCCGCGGGGGAAAGCTCATCGAGGTAGGCCATTTCACCGACCCCGGCGTAACCGAAATCCACCCCTTTACCATCTGCTTCAAGGACCTGGACATTCACGGTTCTTGGGCCTACCCGCCGATCATGTTCAAGGATGCCCTGGCGGTCCTGGCCAGAAGCCCTCTCCCCTTGGATGAGGTTGTGACTCACAGCTTTCCCTTATCCGAATTGCCGAAGGCCCTAGAAAAAGTGGGGACGGAAGGAGCGGGAAAAATCGTCATCAAACCTTGATGAACTCGCAAAAAGGGAAAAAACTCCCTTCCCCTCCCCTTCATCCCCTCCCACCGGGGTAGGGAAAATTAACTTTGGGTCTTCTCCCAATCGAGTGGGTGATTGAGGAAGATTTTTAGCTTCCCGGGTCTACCCCTGCCGGAAGAGAGTTGGCCGGGCAAAGGGCGGCATCCCGCCCGGGGCAGGACATCCTGAGGCAACGGTTCTTCGATAGGGTCGCGTCGGAAATGAATGGGGTTGTCCCTGTTTAAGGTGGTATTTATTTTTAGGCGAAGGGTTCGGGGACCGGTGCCTTGCGGAAGCGGGGCCAGCGCTCCGGAACCCCGGATTTTTCCCGCCGAACCTGTCCCGCCCCGGGCGGGATGCCCCCCTGGGCCTGGGCGATCGAGTCGTTTTCTCCCTTTTTACC
>JACAEW010000112.1 GCA_013388675.1 Syntrophaceae bacterium
GAAAATTACCGCAAGGCCATCGGCATGAAGCCCGATTTCGGCCTGGCCCACTATAACCTGGGCCTGGCCTACCGGGACCGGAAACAGGCGGACCTATCGATTGACGCTTTTCGGCGGGCAACAGAAATTGTGCCCGGACTGCTGGACGGCCACTTCCAGTTGGGGAAGCTCTATTTCGAGACCGGGAAGAACGAAGAGGCGGAAAAATGCTTCGCGGAGGTTGTGCGCCTGGCCCCCCAGAGCGAGAACGCCCAGATGGCCCGGCAGTATTTGGACCTGCTGAAAAAGGCCCGCAAGTGATCAGACGATCCCCATGCCCTTTAACAGGGAGAGCATCACCGAGGCGGCCAGGACCGAACCGATCTGTCCGCCCGTATTGGCCCCCATGGCGTGCATGAGAAGGTAGTTCTTTTTATTGGCCTT
The DNA here is from genome assembly GCA_013388675.1 of Syntrophaceae bacterium. GTDB lineage: Bacteria > Desulfobacterota > SM23-61 > SM23-61 > SM23-61 > SM23-61. The sequence continues at coordinate 424 of JACAEW010000112.1, forward strand.
CTGACCCACCACCTGCACCACCCGAGCAGACATGGGAAAGGCCGAGATTCCCGCGGCGCCGATTAAAGGGTTGACTTTTCCCCCCGAGAGAACCTTCATGATTTTGGCCAGGAAGATCCCCATGGCCGTGTCCAGGGCGATGGCCACCAGACCCAGCCCCAGAACCAGGAGGGTCTGGGTTTTCAGGAATATGGGCCCGGACATGGTGGCCCCGATGGAAATTCCCAGAAGCAAGGTCACGATGTTGGCGATTTCGTTCTGGGAGGCCTTGACCAGCCGGTCGGCGACCCCGCTCTCCCGCAACAGGTTGCCCAGCATCAGGGTCCCCATGAGGGGCGTTCCCATGGGGGCGATCAGGCAGGTCACCAGAGTTACCACGATGGGGAAGAGGACCTTCAGCCGGGGCGAGACCGCCTTGGTCTCGTGTTTCATGACGATTTTGCGCTCCGCCTCCGAGGTTAAGGCCCGCATGATGGGCGGCTGGATGATCGGGACCATGGACATGTAACAGTAAGCCGCCACCGATACGGCCCCCAGCAGGTGGGGCGCATACTTGGAGGTCACATAGATGGAAGTGGGCCCGTCGCAGGCCCCGATAATCCCGATGGCCACCGATTCCATCTGGGTGAAGCCGAGAAACAGGGCCAAAAGAAGGGTTAAGAAAATCCCGAATTGCCCCGCCCCTCCCAGGAGGAGAATCCGGGGGTTTCCCAGCAGGGGGCCAAAATCGGTCATGGCCCCGATCCCGACAAAGATCAGGCAGGGAAAGATCTCGGTCATAATGCCGGCCTCATAGAAATGGCGAAGGAGTCCCCCCTCTTCCATCAATCCCGACATGGGAATGTTCACCAGAACGGCCCCGAACCCGATGGGAATCAGGAGCAAAGGCTCCATCTCCTTTTTGATGCCCAGGTATATAAGGGTGAACCCCACCAGGATCATCACCCCGTGGGTCCATTCCAAATTGCCGAATCCAATCAAAAGTCCCGCTAAACCTTCCAGAATCATGGCTTAAACCTGCGCTTCTTTCTTTTTGTCTGCATTCAAAAGGATTTTATTCAAAAGGTCCATAACGAGGCTGATGAGGAACAGGATCAACAGGGTGCCTCCCGCCCCCAAAACGGTCATGGTCACTCCGAAATCGAGGTTGCTCATTTTCTTTTTCCTTGCCGGCGGGTTTGAATTCCTTTTTTGAATGTCCTATGTTTCCGGCTCTTTTGTCAAGCCATGATTGGAGGCGGAGCTCAAAACTCCACCTCCTGGCCCAATCCTTTCTCCCGCGACCGCCGATAAACGGCCTGGGCCACGGAAACATCCTGAACGGCGTTGCCGACGGATTTGAAATAGGTAATCTCCCGGGCCGACCCTCTGCCCGCCTTTTTCCCGGCGGCCACTTCCCCCAGTTCGGCCAGGATGTCGGCCTTTTGAATCAGCCCTTTTTTCAAGGGCACGATCAAGTCGCCGGCCTCTTCGAGGCAGGCCTCCACGGAATCCACAAAAATCCTCGACCGGCGAATGGTTTCCTCGTCCACCTCCTGCATCTCCGGTTTGAAAGCCCCGATGGCGTTGATGTGCATCCCCTCCTTTACCAGCCTCCCGTCGAAGACCGGCCGGCTGGAGGTGGTGGCGGTCACCACGATATCGGTCCCTTCCAGCGCCTGGGCCGGAGTCTGGGCCCGCAGTAGCTCGACCCCCCGGCAGGAGGCATCCTTGCGGAGCGAGTCGATCAATTCATCGGCCTTCTCCGCAAGGAGGTCGAATACCTTGACCTGTCCGATCTTCCTGGCCGCCAGGACCCCCTTCACTTGGAAGAAAGACTGCCCGCCGGCCCCGAACACGGCCAGGCAAGCGGATTCCGGCCGGGAGAGGACCTGGGTGGCAGCGCCTGTAGCCGCGCCCGTGCGAAACCGGGTAAGGTGAGTCCCTTCCAGGACGGCCAGGGGAGAACCGGTGGCGGCATCGAAGAGGAAAACCATCGCCTGAACCGCGGGCAAATGAGCCCTCGGGTTCCAGGGAAGAACCGTGACCATTTTGGCCCCCAGGGCCCCGGATTCTTCCAAATAAGCGGGCATGACCAGGGCGGCTCCTCCCGGCTCCTTCAAGCTCAGCGAAGTACGGACCGGGGATTGGGCCTTCTTCAGAGAAAGCTGGACAAAGGCATCCTTGACCACCTCGACCGCTTCGGCCATGGACAGGGCCCGATCAATATCCCGCGCGGTAAAGACCTTGATATTCATATCTTTTCCTATGCCTTACGGTTGAAGCCAACCGGGAATCGAGGAAATGACTCTGGAGAGCTTCCATCCTTATATCAGAAACGAAAGAAAATGGGGATGGAAAAATTGGGAGTCACAGGAGAAAGAAAATGCCCGCCACCACCAACCCGGTTCCCCATCGAATTCGGAGGGTCACTCTTTCTTCTAAGAAAAGGGCCGATAGGGGAAGGCCGAAGAGGGGGGCGCAGCTGGTGAGTACGGTCGCTTTGCCCGCTCCGGCATACTGGATGGACAGAAGAAATAAAACCCCCCCCAGGCCGAAAGAAAGGGCCCCGGATAAGGCCCCCAAAAATATTTCCCGCACCGCGGGTTTGGAAGAAACGCCGGTCGCTTTGCGCCCGAAGGCCAAAGGAATGAGGAACAGACAAGAAACGGGCAGTCGGATCCCGTTGGCCGTGACCGGGTTGACCCCCTGGAGGCCCAACTTCAAAAAGGAAATGGAAAAAGTCCAAAGGACCGAGGCGATCAGAATCAGGCCGATTCCTCTCCCGTTTCCCTGTTGGGTTGGGGGACGGGGAAAAGCGGCAGCGGGCCCTTGGGGGCCCGCGATGAGGTAAATTCCCCCGATCACCAACGCTGTCCCCATAGCTAAACCCCCGGTGAATGGCTCTCCCAGAAAAAGGACGGCAGCGATCAGGGTAAAAACCGGCATCGAGGCCTGGGCTAGGGGAAAGGCTAGGGTAACAGGAATGATTTTTAAAGCCTGGATGTAGATTGTGTCTCCCACGCAGATTCCCAGGAGGGCCGAGGCTATCAAAAAGATCACCGAGGCGGGGCGGGCCTGAAACAAAGACTGCACCCCGGGGTAGAAGGGAATCAGCGCCCAAATGATGAAGGACGCTCCCAGGCAGCGGAGGAGGTTCAGGGTGAGGGGATGGAATCGGGGAGCCAGGGATTTGGTGAGGGTACAGCTCATCGCCCAAGTGAAGGCACATGCCAGCGCGCTGATCTCCCCGGTCAAAATTATTCCTCTTTGAGGCGCTTTCTATACACGGCGACAAGTTTCATGGCAAAGGCCCATAGGGGCGGATTTCAATCCCGCCCCCGCAGACGCACCCTGGTCAGCGGTCTTGCGCATCTATATGCGCATCTTTCAAAGACGCTCCGGATAGAAAAAGGTTCAAGGGTGAAAGATTGGGGCTTCTTGGGAAGTCTGGGACCCACAGAGATCGGAATGTTTTTGCTCCGGAATCGGCATTCCGCGATTTAAATGGTGGTCCCAACGGGAATCGAACCCGTGTTTTCGGCGTGAGAGGCCGACGTCCTAGGCCGCTAGACGATGGGACCTTGAAAAGGAACTAATTTCATTATAGGTTTTATTCGCGACCGCCGTCAAGGCGATAATCATTCGCCAAAAAGTGGTATAATGCGGCACATTCTTACGCCGAAGGGAGGGCCCTATGGAATATCGCTCCATCCTGTATAAAAAGGAAAAGGGCAGGCTCACCATAACCCTCAACCGTCCCCGGGCCCTAAATGCCTTGAACCGGGAGATGATCGAGGAGCTCCTCCACGCAACCCGGCAGGCCTCCGGGGACCCCGAAGTAAGAGTCCTGATTCTGACCGGGGCCGGGCGAGCCTTCTGCTTCGGCGCCGATGTTTCCGAGTTCAGCCGCCAGATCGCCGCGGGGACCTCCGATTCGGGAATGGTCCTCCTCCAAAAGGTCCAAGAGGTCATATGCCTCCTTACTTCCATTCCCAAACCGACCCTAGCTTCGGTGAATGGGTTCGCTACCGGCCTGGGGCTCGACCTGGCCCTGGCCTGCGATCTGAGGGTTGCCGCTCAACGGGCTAAATTCGCCGAGGCCTACATATCCATGGGGCTGATCCCGGATGGGGGAGGGACTTTCTTTCTCCCCAGGCTGGTGGGACTCGCCCGCGCCGCAGAGATGATCTTTACGGGAGAGCCTCTCGATGCCCCCGAAGCGGTGCGCATCGGCCTGGTCAACCGCGTGGTTCCTGCTGAGGAGCTGGCTAAAGCAACGGAAAATCTGGCCGATAAACTGGCTAAAAGCCCCCCTCTCGCTCTCGGGAGGGCCAAACAGGCTCTTTGGAAGAATCTGGGGGGTGATTTGGAATCGGCCCTGCGGGTAGAAGCCCAAGGCCAGAAGGTCTGCCTGGAGAGCCATGATCACCGGGAAGCCGTTCAGTCTTTCCTGGAGAAGCGGGAGCCAGTTTTTCGGGGAAACTAGAAAGTGATTTTGCGCCCTTTTTTCTTCGGTTGACAGAGAAAAACCGATTGGTTATCATTATTCTCCTTTTTGAGAACCTAAGAAGAGCGGAGATTTTTTTGCAAAAAGCCTACTGGGCCCTGTTCCTCAGCGGATTTCTCCTTCCGGCTGGATGCCTCGGAATCCACAGCCGCCCGAATCAGGCCTTCTTTTCCTCTTCTCCCGCTCAGTTGGTTCAGGAAATCACTCCCTTCCCCCAAGAACATTCCAATCCCAGCGTTCAGGGTTTTCCGGGGAAGTACGCCTTGCCCGAAATTTCTCTCGAAGATTTGATCCGCGCGCGGCAGGAGGCGGATTTGAACTTCTGCTTCGCCGGCCAGATGCCGCTTGAGGAGATCGAATTCCCCGGTTCGGCCCTTGCGCTTCGGGTAAATGGAGGAGAGGCAGCCGGTTCGGAAGAGCAGGAAGAAGGGCCTCTTCTTTTTTCTCTATGGCAAGCTCCCCATACCTTAGAATCCCCCCTTGGAATTGAACGGGATGAAGGGGACCGCAGGGGTTCCGCAGAACCGCTCCCCGGCGAGAGTTTGCTCCTGGCAGGCCCAAAGGACCTGGAAGGATCATTCGCCCAGACGGGGCAACTCTCCATCCATGATGAAATGGAATTCATCCCCTCAAGCCTCGTCACCCCGGGCCTTGGCGAAGGCGGCAAGGTCCCTGAAGCCGGGACGGGGCCGGCCAAAATCTCGGCCTCTTTTCCCAAAATGCTCAACGACCGGGTAAAAACCTTTATCGATTTATTCCAGAACAAGGCCGATCAGTTCTTCACCCGATCGCTGGCCCGTTCCCAGGCCTATGAAGGAATCATCCGGCCCATTTTACGGGAGAAAAACCTCCCCGAAGAGCTCCTGTACCTGGCCCTGATCGAAAGCGGATACGACCCCTATGCCCAGTCCCGGGCCAAGGCCACGGGAATCTGGCAGTTCATGAAGGGCACCGCGAAACGCTTTGGCCTCAGGGTGGACCAATGGGTTGACGAACGGAGGGACCCGGAGAAATCCACCCTTGCGGCTGCGGATTATCTCAAGAGCCTTTATGAAATGTTTAACTGCTGGTATCTGGCCGCCGCCGGCTACAACGCGGGGGAGGGGAAAATCCTTCAGGCCATGAAGCGGGCCAAGAGCCAGGACTTTTGGGCAATCTCCAACCATCGGTACCTGAAACGGGAGACCAAGGAATATGTTCCCAGGCTCCTGGCCGCCATGATCATCGCCCAGGACCCGGCCAAATACGGCTTTTCCAAAATCGATTATCACGCGCCCCTTGCTTATGAAAAAGTGGTCGTCCCTTCGGGAGTCCGTTTGGACCGAATCGCCCGTGCGGCAGAAACGAATCTGGAGGAGGTGCGGGCCTTGAATCCGGCCCTTCGTCGGGACAAAACGCCCCCCCAAGACCCCTCGTTCGAGATCAAACTCCCCCCGGGCAAGAAAGAAGCCTTCGAGCGAAATTTCTCCCGGGTGTTCAAACTGGACCCCCGGACAAGCAAAAAGCATGCAGTCCGACGGGGAGAAACGCTGGGGCAAATCGCCAAGCAGTACAAGGTGGACCTTCGGGAGCTATGCGAAGGCAATGAAATCACCCCCCAAACCTTGATCAAGCCGGGCATGATCCTCCTTCTTCCCCCATAAGGTATTTTGCGAACATGATTCTTGTCGAAGAGGCTCTCCGTCATATCCTGGAAAAGATTTCCCCCCTGGGGATCGAGCGGGTTCCCATCCTCCAGGCCCTGGGGCGCGTCCTGGCGGAAGACATTCTCGCTCTCCGCAATATCCCCCCCTGGGACAACTCGGCCATGGACGGCTACGCCGTTCGGGCGGAAGACGTCCTCAGCGCGTCGAAGGAAAAGCCGGTGATCCTGAGAGTCCTCGGCGACCTGCCCGCCGGAAGGGTGTTCAGGGGCCGGGTCGGGGCCGGAGAGGCTGTGCGCATCATGACCGGGGCACCCCTGCCCCAGGGATTTGATACGGTCGTCCCGGTAGAGGACACGGAGAAGGACGGGGAGCGGGTCAAAATTCTGGCAAGTCCAGGAAAGGGAAAAAACATCCGTTTGTCCGGCGAAGACGTAAAATCCGGGGAGCGGGTCCTGGAAGAAGGAACCCTTCTGCGGCCGGCCCATATCGGCATGCTGGCTTCGCTCCAGAGGTCCATGGTTTCCGTGTACCAGCAGCCCCGGGTTGCGGTGTTATCCACTGGGGATGAACTCTTGGAAATCGACGAACCCTGGGAAGACGGGAAGATCGTCAACAGCAACAGTTACTCCCTTGCCGCCCTGGTCGCCGAGTCCGGCGGCATTCCCATCCAGTTGGGGATCGCCAAGGACCGCCGGGAGGAGCTTGCCGCCAAGGTCCGACAGGGCCTGGCGGCCGACCTGCTTCTGACCTCGGGGGGCGTATCCGTGGGGGATTACGACCTGGTGAAAGAAATGCTGAGCGAGATGGGCCGGATGAACTTCTGGAAAGTGGCGATGAGACCCGGCCAGCCTCTCGCCTTCGGGATGATCGCGGAAAAGCCGCTCTTCGGGCTTCCGGGAAATCCCGTCTCCTCCATGATCTCCTTCGAGCAGTTCGTAAGGCCTTCCCTTCTCAAAATGGGCGGGCATAAGAATCTGTTCCGCCCCACCCTCCAGGCTATCCTGAAGGAAGACATTGCGAAAAAGGCCGGCCTGGTCCATTTTATCCGCTGCCGCCTGGTTTGGGAAAAAGGAGAGGTCCATGCGACGACCACGGGCGAGCAGGGCTCGGCAATCCTTTCTTCCATGGTAAAGGCTCAGGGCCTGATCGTCCTTCCCCGAGAACAGACCCTGGCCCCGGCCGGAGAAAAGGTCAAGGTCATCCTTCTCGACCCTTCTCTCTTTCATCTCGCAAGCCCCCTTTCCTGACCCCCAGCTCACCGGAAAAGGTTTTAAAATCAACCCCTTGGTGGATGGGGGATTTTTTTCCAAAAATCAGTTGCCATTGCCGTCGTTCCGGGGTATATATATTCATTACTCCTTGCTCTCTCGCTCTATGCGAAGGGCTACTGAACCCATGAGGAGGAACCACCATTTGCGACGCTACGAGACTATTTTCATCACCCACCCCGAA
>JACAEW010000051.1 GCA_013388675.1 Syntrophaceae bacterium
ATGCCCTACACCGCCGACTACCGGCTGTGGCAGGTCTGGCTGGATAAATAAGACATTTTTTCATCCCACGGACATCCAATGAGGACTGGGTAGGGGCAATTCATGAATTGCCCCTACTGCGTTTCGAGCAACTTTTATGAAGACCTATGTCATCAAGCGCCTGCTGCACGTGGTGCCGGTTCTTTTCCTCATTGCCGGCATCGTCTTTTTCCTCCTCCGCCTGATTCCCGGGGACCCGGCGGCCATTTACGTGGGGGCCAACGCCGAGCCCGGGGTGGTCGAGTCCATCCGGCGGGAGATGGGACTCGATCAGCCCGTCTACGTGCAGTTTTTCATCTGGCTCTCCCGGGTCATGCGCGGGGATTTCGGCACCTCCATCTTTTACCACTTGGATGTGATCCACCTCATCCTGCAGCGGCTGCCGGTGACCCTTATCCTGGGATTCCTGTCCATGGTCTTCGCCCTTCTCCTCGCCGTTCCCTCGGGGATCATGGCCGCAGTCAATCAGAACAGCTACAAGGACTACCTCTTCACTCTCCTGGCGGTCCTGGGAATCTCCGTTCCCGGGTTCTGGCTGGCCCTGATGATGGTCATTTTCTTCTCGGTCAAGCTGGGCTGGTTTCCGGCCACAGGATATGTTTCTCCCTTCGAAAAATTTTTTGGGGGGATGCACACTCTCGTCCTGCCCTGTATTTCCCAGGCCCTTCTGGCCTCGGCGATCATCGCCCGGATGACCCGCTCCACCATGCTGGAAGTCCTGCGGCAGGAGTACATGACCACGGCCCGGGGCAAAGGCCTGCCCAAAGTCTGGGTGGTTGGCAAGCACGCCCTGAAAAACGCCTTCGCCCCCACCCTCACGGTGATCGGCTTCCAGCTGGGAAATATCCTGGGTGGGGCGGTGATTACCGAGACCATCTTCAGCCTGCCCGGCATCGGCCAGCTCATCTACACCGCCATCGGCCAGCGGGACTACCCCATCGTCCAGGGGTGCATTTTGCTTACGGCCTTCGGGTTCGTGATCATCAACCTGATCGTGGATCTTCTGTATTCCTACTTTGATCCTCGCATCGTCTACGAGGGATGAGGGGAATGCTTTTCAGACGCCTCATCCGGAATAAGCTGGCGGTCTTCGGGGCGGTTCTTCTTCTCCTCCTGACGGCCATGGCTGTTTTCGCCCCCTGGGTGGCCAGCCACAATCCTTATAAATTGAACATTAAAGAACGGTTCCAACCGCCCAGCTCAGCCCATTATTTCGGAACCGATGGATACGGGCGCGATCTCTTCAGCCGGGTTGTTTATGGAGCAGCCATCGCCCTGCGGGTGGGGTTCCTCTCCATCATCGTGGCCATGACCGCGGGGATCCTCCTGGGACTGATCAGCGGGTATTACCGCGGGTGGATCGATTCCATCATCATGCGGATCATGGATGCCATCCTTTCCTTTCCGATCATTCTTCTGGCCATCGGAATCATGGCCGTCCTGGGGGCGGGATTCGCCAACCTCATGATTGCCCTGGGAGTGGTCTACACGCCGCGCTTCGCCCGCCTAGTGCGGAGTTCGGTCCTGTCCATCCGGGAGAAAGAGTATATCGAAGCGGCCCGGGTGACCGGCTGCGGCGACCTGACCATTCTTTTTGTTCATATTCTGCCGAACTGCTGGGCCCCGGTGATCATCCAGGCGACCACCTCCTTCGGTTATGCGATTCTCTGGGAGGCGGCTCTCTCCTTCCTGGGGCTGGGGGCCCCACCGCCCTCTCCCAGCTGGGGCAGCCTCCTGGCCGACGGCAAGGAAGTCTTGAGCCGGGCGCCCTGGATGACCTATTTCCCGGGGGCGGCCATCGCCCTGAGTGTTCTTTCGTTGAATCTTTTCGGCGACGGCCTGCGGGACGTCCTCGACCCCCGGATCAAAGAATAAAAAGGTAAGGGGACACCGATGAAAGCGGATGAACCGGAATCCGGGCGGATGCTCATAAAGGACCCTAAAATTTCTGACCGGTAAAAAAAATTGGAAACTCTTCTCCAAGTGCGAGATTTGCGGACCCATTTTTTCACCCTTGCCGGGGTGGTGCGGGCGGTGGACGGAGTAAGCTTCGATCTGGCTCCGGGAGAGACACTCGGCCTGGTGGGGGAGTCGGGGTGCGGGAAGAGCGTGACCGCCCTATCCATCATGCGGATCCTGCCCGAGCCCGCGGGGCGCATTGTGGGGGGATCCATCCGTTTCCGGGATCGGGAGCTGACCACCCTGCCGGAAAAGGCGATGGAGAAGATTCGGGGAGAGAAGATCGCCATGGTGTACCAGGAGCCCATGACCGCCCTCAACCCGGCCTTCACCATCGGGGACCAGTTGGGGGAGGTGTTCCGCTTCCATCAGGGATTGGAAAGGCGGCAAGCGCTGGAGCGGGCGGCGGACCTTCTGCAGCAGGTGGGTATTCCTTCGCCCAAAACCCGAGTCCGGGACTATCCGCACCAGTTAAGCGGGGGAATGCGGCAGAGGGCGGTGATCGCCATGGCCATGGCCTGCAACCCGGAGATTCTCATCGCCGACGAGCCGGTGACGGCGTTGGACGTGACCATCCAGGCCCAGATCCTGGACCTGATCCTCAACCTGAGGTCCCGCCTGGGCATGTCCCTCATCCTGATCAGCCATGACCTGGGCGTGGTGGCCAACATGGTGGAACGGGTCATTGTCATGTACGCCGGGCGGATGGTGGAATCGGCCGGGGTGGAGGAGATCTTCCGCTTCCCCCTCCATCCCTATACCCGGGGCCTCTTTCAATCCATCCCCCGGATCGGGAGGCGGGTGGAAAACCTGCCGGAGATTCCCGGGAGCGTCCCCAACCTCCTGAACCTTCCGGCGGGGTGCAAATTCGCCAACCGCTGCCCAGAGGTGATGGACCGCTGCCGCAGGGAGGAGCCCCCGCTTTTCAGGGCGGGGGAGGATCATGAGAGCCGGTGCTGGTTGAATGAAGGCGGAATGAGTTGTAGGGGCGATTCATGAATCGCCCCTACGTCCTCCAAAAGAAAATCGAAGGAATGACCGGCGAGACGATCCTAAAAGTTGAAGGCCTGAAAAAGTTTTTCCCCATCCGCCGGGGGGTTCTCTCCAGCGTGGTCGGCCACGTTCGAGCGGTGGACGGCGTGGACCTGGAAATCAAAGCGGGGGAAGCGCTGGGGCTGGTGGGGGAGAGCGGCTGCGGCAAGACCACCATCGGGAAAACCTTAATCCGTCTGTACAAAGCCGACGGCGGCCGGGCGGTGTACGACGGTCTCGATGTTTTTGCCCTTAAGAAGCAGGAACTCAAGGAGCTCTGGAAGCGGATGCAGATCATTTTCCAGGACCCCTACAGCTCCCTGAACCCGCGGATGACGATTCAAAGGATCGTGGGCGAGCCGTTGCGGAGGTTTGGCCTGGTGCCAAAGAGCCGGATCAAGGAGGTTGTGGCGGAGATCATCGCCAAGATCGGATTGAATACAGACCATCTGGAGCGCTATCCCCACGAATTCAGCGGTGGCCAGCGTCAGCGGATCGGCATCGCCCGGGCCCTGGTGGGGCGGATGGTGACGGAATATCCCAAGATGATCATCTGCGATGAGCCGGTATCGGCCCTGGATGTATCCATCCGGGCCCAGATTCTGAACCTTCTGAAACACCTCCGGAAGGAGTTCCGCCTCACCCTCCTTTTCATCTCCCACGACCTGAGCGTGGTGGAGCATGTCTGCGACCGGGTGGCGGTGATGTACCTGGGGCGCATCGTGGAGGTGGCGGGAAGGGACGATCTGTACCAGAACCCGCTCCACCCCTACACCCGGGCCTTCATGTCCGCCATCCCCCCGCCGGAGCCCGATCCTGAAGCGCTCCGCAGGCGGATCATCCTCAAGGGGGACATCCCGAGCATCATCAACCCTCCCACGGGCTGCTATTTCCATACCCGCTGTCCCCAGGTCTTTGACCGGTGCCGGGAGGAATACCCGCCGCTGCGGACGGCGAGGCAAGGACACCACCAAGTAGCCTGCCACCTGGCAGAGAAAGCATAGCGGTTAGGACCGACATTTTTTTTTTGGTTGAATTCAGTAATTGAGGATTGGGGATCTCGGATTGCGGGTTCGAAACCCTTCTTTCTCGTCGGGTGAGGGGTCAGGGGATAAGTTACAAAGGAAACTCTTCGTTACCCTTTGGCTTTTTGAAAAAGAAGGGCTCTATTTCGGTCCATCTTCTTTGCAGATAAGGAATCTGCAGAAATCCCCCTGCCTCCACTTTGGAAAAGGGGGGCGGGGGATAAAAAGGTCGTTTCAAAAGCTAAATTCATACCAATCTGCAATTTTCAGGGGGGAGAATTTATGCAGTTTCTTTTTTACGGCGCACCGATTTACACTCTCTGGGACTCAAGGCCCCGGGCGGAAGCCCTGGTCGTGGAAAACGGCATCATCGCTGCGGTGGGGGAAAAGAATGAACTCATCGCCCAATTTCCCGGGGCGAAAAAAGTGGGTTTGGAAGGAGGAGCCGTAATCCCCGCCTTCAACGACTCTCACGCCCACATCCTCTCCGCCGGCCTGGCCCTGACCCGCGCCGACCTGCGCGGCTGCCAGTCCTTTGCGGAGATCCAGAGCCGCCTTCAGGACTGGATAGCCGGGGAAAACCAGAAAGGCTGGGTCTATGGGATCGGATACGACCAGAACCTGCTTCCTGAAAGCAAGCACATCACCCGTTATGATCTCGACCGCATCTCGCGGGAGCGGCCGGTGGCCGTTCGCCATACCAGCGGACACTGCACGGTGGTGAATTCCAGGGCTCTGGAATTGGCCGGCGTCACCCATCAAACCCCCGACCCTTCCGATGGGCGGATCGAGAGGGACGAATCGGGAGAACCCACGGGTGTTCTCTTAGAACGGGCCTGGCTCCTTGTGGAGCGGCACATTCCTCCCCTGAGCGTAGATGAAATCGGGCAGGCCGTCCGAAGAATCTGCGAGGTCATGGTGCGAAGGGGGATCCTTTCCGCCTCCGATGCCACCACCGGCCGGTATTCCGGGATCGAAAACGAATGGCGTGGATACGCCCGGGCCCTGGAACAGGGAGCTCGAGTGAGAATGACCCTTATGCCCGATTACGACCAGGTGGTGAAGGCCGGATGGTTGAACCGCCGGCAGGACGTAGTCGTTCCGCAACCCCATCCCGACTTGCGCCTGGGAGCCGTCAAGCTCTACATCGACGGGGCCCTCGGCCCCCGGACCGCGGCCTTGAAGGAACCGTATGCGGACGGCTCGAATAGCACCGTCCTGATCTACCCGCCGGAGGAGTTCTCCCGCCGGGTTGAAACGGCCCACCGGGGCGGCTGGCAGATCGGGGTTCACGCCATCGGCGACCTGGCCGTGGATTTGACGGTCCAGGCTTATGAGAAAGCCCAGACGGCCTTTCCCCGCCCGGACCCCAGGCACCGGGTGGAACATTGTTTTTTAACCGACGCCGGGGTGGTCCGGAAAATGGTTCGGTTCGGGATCATCGCCGCGGTGCAGCCGGAGTTTCTGTACCATCTTTCCCATTTCTATCGATCGGCGCTGGGAGACCGGGCGGACCGGGGCATGCCCATCCGGACCTGGCTTCAGGCCGGGGTGACCGTGGCCTTCAGCTCCGATCAGCCCGTGGTTCCGGGCGATCCGATCATCGGCTGGCGGGCCGCGGTGGACCGGAAACATAAAACAGGCTTTACCGTGGCCCCCGGGGAAGGCCTGGATCCCCTCACGGCGCTGAGGTGCTTCACCGTCGGGAGCGCCCACGCGATCTTCGACGACACGGTGGGAATCCTTGCCCCGGGGAAGAGGGCCGACTTCGCGGTCCTCTCCCATTCTCCGGAGAAGATCGCCGAGGAGGACGTGAAAGTCCTTACCTCAAGCGCATTTCTGCCTTAAAAAAGATGGGTCTTCTTCCAATCGAGTGGGTAAAAAGGGAGAAAACGACTCCATCGCCCAGGCCCAGGGTGGCATCCCGCCCCGGGCGGGACAGCCTCGGCGGGAAAAATCCGGGGTTCCGGAGCGCTGGCCCGGCTTCCGCAAGGCACCGGTCCCCGAACCCTTCGCCTCAAACTAAATCCCAGCTTAAAAAGGGACAACTCCATTCATTTCCGACGCGACCCGATGGAAGAACCGCTGCCTCAGGATGTTCGACTCCGGGCGGGATGCCGCCCTGGGCCCGGCCAATTCTCTTCCGGCAGGGGTAGACCCGGGAAGCTCAAAATCTTCCCCAAGCACCCACTCGATTGGGGGAAGACCCAAAAAGATAAGGAGCTTGAGTGGGGGCGAGCCGCCGGTCCGCCCCCCGCTTGCTCGGAATATGATTTTACGATAACATTCTAGAAAACCTTCCTTCAGAGAGGTGCTACCATGATGTACGATGTCGTGACTTTCGGGGAAGCGATGCTGAGGCTGTCGCCGCCGCATTTCGGACGGCTGGAGCAGACTCATTCTTTGGACGTGGAGATCGGGGGAAGCGAGCTGAACGTGGCGGTCGGGGTGGCCCGGCTGGGAATGTCCTCGGCCTGGGTATCCAAGCTGCCCAACAATCCCCTGGGGAAAATGGTCCGCAACCGCGGCCGGGAGCTAGGAGTGGACATGGCCCACGTGATCTTCACCGATCAAGGGCGGCAGGGGCTTTATTTCGTCGAGTACGGCGCCGCTCCCCGCGCCAGCTCGGTTTTGTACGACCGGGCCAATTCTTCCATCAGCCTGATCCAGCCGAACGAAGTGGACTGGAAGAAGGTCCTGGGCAGGGCCAAGCTCTTCCATGTGAGCGGAATCACCCCGGCCCTCAGCGCATCGGCGGCCGAAACCACGGCGGCGGCCATGAAGGCGGCCAAGGAAGCGGGGTGCCTGGTAAGCTATGACCTGAATTACCGTAAGAAGTTGTGGTCTCCGGCCGACGCCAAAAAGTGTCAGGAACCCCTGATGAAGCTGGTGGACATCATCACGACCACGGAAGAGGACACGGGAATCGTCTTCGGAATCCGGGAAGAGAACTATCAAAAAGCGGCCGAGGCCCTGGCCAAGGCTTTTGGGTTTAAAGCCGTGGCCATCACCCTGCGGGAGGACCTGTCCGTCTGGAAGAACAACTGGACGGCCATCGCCTACGCCGACGGAAAGATCTATTCGGACCGGACGTACACGGTGGAAATCGTGGACCGGGTCGGGGCCGGCGACTCCTTTACGGCCGGGTTCATATACGGTTATCTGACCGGGGGAGCCGAAAAAGGGGTGAAATATGGGAATGCCCTCTCGGCGCTGAAGCACACGAATTTCGGGGATTTCAATTGGTCCACCCTGGAAGAGGTGGAGGCCCAGATCAAAGGGGCGGGGCTTAGGATATCTAGATAAAGAAATTGCGGAATGCGGATTGCGGAATGAAAGACAGGGCAACTGCATTTCACAAAAGAAGGAGAGATTATGAATGAGGTGCTGGCCAAGATAGTCGATGAAGGGGTGGTCCCGGTCATCCGGGTGGCTTCGGCTGGGGAAGCGTTCGAGGTGGCCAAGGGGATTCGGGACGGAGGGATATCGGTCATTGAAATCACCTTTTCGGTCCCCGGGGCCCTGGACGTGATGAAAGAGGTCACCCAAAAATTCGGGAAAGAGGTTCTGCTGGGGGCGGGGACGGTGCTGGACCCGGAGACGGCCCGGGCGGCCCTGCTGAGCGGGGCTCAATTTATCGTGACTCCGACCTTGAATCTCGATGTGATCAAGATGTGCAAACGCTACAGCGCGGTAGTCATCCCTGGGGCGCTGACCCCCACCGAGATTCTAACCGCCTGGGAGGCGGGGTCCGACCTGGTAAAGGTCTTCCCCATCGCCCAGGTGGGCGGCCCGGCCTACATCCGGGCCCTCAAGGGACCTCTTCCGCACATTCCGCTGGTCCCCACGGGAGGAGTGAATCTTCAGAACGCCGGAGAGTTCATCAAGGCCGGAGCCGCGGCCATTGCCGCCGGCGGAGAATTGGTGGACAAAAAAGCGGTGGCCGAGAAAAGATTCTCCGTAATCGCCGAAAACGCCCGGATGTTTCTGGCCGAGGTGAAAAAGGCTCGGGGAAAGAATTAAAGGCTGTGGGGGTGGTTCGCGAACCGCTCCCTCGGCACCTTAAAAGGTTCCCCGCAGGGCTAGATGAAAGACCACGTCGGGGGAGGTCTTGACGACCACATCCTCGGTTAAGCCCAGGTCCAAGGATATCTTATCGGAGAAGGCCAAGGTTCCGCCAATGGTTAACTGGATGGAATTTCCGCTAAGCGTTGCGAGGTCGCTGTCTTCATAAAAAGCGGTGTGGCCGTTGGCCTGAATTTTAAAGGCAATCCATCGGGCCGGGCTCCATCCAACGCCCAGACATCCGAATGCCGCCCCATTCCGCTGCTGCTCTTTTAGAACATCTCCCTGGGTCATCCCCAGAACCCCCGCGGCTCCCCAGAAAGAAAAATGGCCTACGGATATTGTATATTCGTCCCCCCCGCTGACCCAAAGAGAAAAATCGGTGCTGCCGCTTCCATGAAGATGGTCGCTGTTTCCGGTAGGTAGCTTTAGCGCGGCGCGCAGGGAAAGAGCTCTGGAGGGTTTCTGCGTATTCCGAAAAAGCTGGAAAGCCCCGGTGAATTGGATGTCTCCGATCCCATCGCTGGATTGATCGACCTTCAGGCGCTCCTGCCGGTCTTTTTGGTACTGGTAGAGCAGGCGGTTCTTGGGAGCCTGATCCCGCCCCCCCGCAGGAAAACCGAAGGTCGTGTGATACCAGTCAATAAAGCCATCGAGAACGCCGCCCCCCTCGATGATATAAGGAATCACCAGCCCGACCTCAAAATTCTTGGCGATCCCATACCGTGCATCCAGGCTGATGCGGGTGCTTTCCCCGTCCAGGACGATGCTTTCGGAGGCGTTCTTATCGTTCACATAATTATTGGCCAGGTCAACGATCAACCGGAGATCGGCTTTCCGGCTGGGGACCACAGAGGCTTCCCCGATGGAAGGCAAACCGAAAATCTGGACCAAGGGACTCTGATTTTGGGTGAAGAAAGGAGTTATTTCAACCGCAGGAAGACCAGGGGGGGAGAAAAAGATTGACCAGGCCATGGCCAGGCCAGCCCAAAATCGGAACCCCTTCTGGACACCCATTATCTGGCGATGAAATAGTTTGGATAACACGCTTTCAAGTTATCAACTCTCCTCTTTCTTGTCCAGAGAAATGATCGTCGGTATCACCAATCCGGCGGAGAAAGAGCTTTCCATTTCGAAATCATTCCATGATAGAATGCAAAATCTTATGACTGTTTAAGCTATTTAAAAAGGCTCCCCCCAAAATCCCTCCCGTCCTCCCTTTTTCAAAGGGAGGAGAGCTTTTTTGATTGATGCAGAGAAATCAAAGCGAAAATCCCCCTTTGAAAAAGGGGGATCGAGGGGGATTTCTGGGATTCCTCACATATGGGAAACTCTTTTATCATTTGGCTAAACAGTTACAAAATCTTATATTTGCGGATTGATTTTTAGCCGGAGGAAATACTTCTGCCCACTTTTGTTTTCCTTCTCTTCCTCCTAGCGGGGATGTCGGGAATGAATGGGTATTGCGGGGTCCGGGGTTCCGATCCATCCATGGAATGGGGGAAACTCGAAAGGGATCATCGGTGGGAGATCGATCAAACGGAAAACGAGGCGGATGAGGCTCGTTCTTTTCGGAATGTCTATTTAGAGTGGGACAAAACCGCCTTCTTCCGCGAAAAAAGGGTCAGATGGCTGAGCCTGGCCGAAAACCCGGGGCGACCACTCTTTTTCGTCCAGGGTTCTTGGGGAACGACCGGGCACAAATATATCTTGCTGGATGAAGGGGAAACCTCTTTATCCGACTCAAGCGAGAAAGAGTCCGAAAAACCTCAGCGAGATTGGAAAGGGGTCGGATTAGATACCGCTTTTTTTCTGGGTTACCAGGTGGTTTTCGCCGGAATTCTCTGGGTTCTGCCGGAAAGCGTGACTGCTTGGACCGAAGATCAGAAAAAAGCAACCCTGGCGAAATGGAAGGTGAACGTTCAAAACCCGGTCTGGGATAAGGATAAATTTTGGATCAACTACATTGCCCACCCCTATTTCGGGGGCACCTATTATATTCGGGCCCGAGAACGTGGCTTCGGAGAATTCGGTTCCTTCTCTTACTCGGCGCTTCTTTCCGCCCTCTACGAATTCGGAATCGAAGCCTTTTTCGAGCCTCCGTCCTATACTGACCTGATTGTCACCCCCGTGGGAGGTTACCTTCTGGGGAAGTTCGTCTTTGAACCCATCCGGGATGTGATCAAGGCCAAACCCGAGCTGAAATGGTATGATCATGCGGGTTTGATTCTGACCGACCCCCTGGGGGCGTTGAACAGCGTATTCTACTGGTTGTTTGGAATCCAATCGGACATTCGAGTCCAATTTCAATCCCCCGACCTTGGGGGGCAGATGGCCGAAGATACATTTGAAGGGCGGTCCCTGAGGTGGCAGGAAGTCAGAATCTTCCGTCCCAATGGAGTTAACCTTCAGCTGCAGTTTGAATGGTAAGGAAGCGAGGGTTAAGAAATGGGTAAACATCTTGTCCTGGTCGGCGGTGGGCATGCTCACCTTACCGTCCTATTAAACCTTTCCAACTTCGTCGAGCGCGGGCATCGGGTCACTCTGGTTGGGCCTTCTCCCTATCATTATTATTCGGGCATGGGGCCGGGGATGCTCTCGGGAATCTACCGGCCCGAGGAAGTCCGCTTCCATGGGAAGAAAATGGCTGAAGACCGGGGGGGGAGTTTTGTGGAGGATCGAGTGATCCGGATCAACCCGGGCCAAAAAACATTGATTCTCCAGTCTGGGAATCAAATCGATTACGATGTGGTATCCTTTAATACGGGGAGCGAGGTTCCCCTGAAATCCCTTATTTCCGCCCCCCGGGAAAATATCGTCCCGGTAAAACCGGTTTTCAATCTCCTCCAGGCCCGGCGATGGATCGTTCCAAGGCTGAAAGGAAAAGAGGTCCGTTGCATCGTCGTCGGAGGAGGACCGGCCGGATTGGAGGTGACCGCCAATCTGTGGCGCCTGGTGAAGGATAACCAGGGCAAGGCCCGGATCATCCTAATCGCCGGGAGCAGGCTGCTGAAAGGGCTCTCCGAGAGGGTCCGAACCTTGGCCCTCGAGTCTTTGAGCCGGCGAGGAATAACGGTAATCGAGGGAAAACACGGTAGGGAAATAACCGGGGAGGAAATCCGTTTAAACGATGGGTCCTCCCTGCCTTTTGACATCGTCTTCGTGGCCCTGGGGGTTCAGCCCTCTTCGATTTTCGCCGATTCGGGAATCCCTGCGGGTCCGGATGGGGGACTTCTGGTTAACCCTCACCTACAGAGCGTTGCCCACCCGGAGATTTTCGGGGGGGGCGACTGCATCAGCTTTGCCGAGCGTCCTCTGGCCAAGGTCGGGGTCTACGCCGTCAGGCAAAACCCCATTCTTCTCCAAAATCTCTTGGCCGCGCTGGAAGGGAAAGAGATGCAAACTTTCATTCCCCAGAAGGATTACATGCTTATCTTCAATATGGGCGATGGGCGGGGGATTCTTTGGAAAAAGGATTTCGTATGGGAAGGGCGGATGGCTTTTTGGCTTAAAGATTACATCGACCGAAAGTTCATGCGAAAATTCCAGGTTTCGGGGGAACGGAAGGAAAAGGAGTAAAAGGCTCCCAGTTGCTGGTTGCCGGTTTCTCTTTGCGCAGCGACTTAAAGGTTGATTTGGAGGCAAGACGCCAATAGATTGTAGGGGCACCTTCCGGGGTTGCCCTTTTCCTCGGATAGAATCCTGAAAATCTGCGTTCATCTGCTTCTCAATCATTTTCCTGCGGAGGTGAAAGATGGGAATTCTGGATTATTTCAGGCCGGTCTCCACCTGGCCCCTGGATCAGGTCCGGAAGTTTTTGGATCAGAAGAGTCCCCAGGAATATAACCTGGTGGATGTTCGGACCCCGAGGGAGTATGAGCAGGAACATCTCCCCGGGGCCCGGCTGATCCCCGTGGCGGAATTGGAGACCCGCTGGAAGGAATTGGACCGGAATAAACCCACGATCACTTATTGAACGGCCGGCGTGCGCAGCCGGGCCGCTGCTGCAGTTCTCGCACGGGAGGGTTTCAAGGAAGCGTACAGCATGGAGGGGGGCATGAATGCCTGGAAGGGGCTGCGGGCAACCGGCGCTCCGGATGCCGGAATGGCTTACTTTGAGCCCGCGAAAAGACCCGAAGAATTGATTGCCCTGGCCTGGATGCTGGAGGATGGGTCCTGCAAGTTTTACCAAGAGATGGCGAAAAGGCAGGAAAGTCCAGGGATGGCCGCCCTTTTCCAGGGCCTGTCAGGGGACGAAGAAAAGCATAAATCCTCTCTTTTTGCCATCTACCGGAAGCTTTCCGGGAAAGAATCCGCCCCGGGTTTCCCCCGATCGGTGGTTTCCGTGGAATCCAGCGATGAATATCTGGAAGGGGGAATCGAGTTGAAGAAAGCCCTGGGGTGGGCGCAGGGGAAAGCCTCGAAAGACATCCTGGAATTCTCCATGTCCCTGGAAGTCAACGCCATCGACCTCTACATCAAGATGGAACGTCGGCTAGAGGAAAAAGAAGCAAAAGAAGTTTTTCTGGCCCTTTCCAACCAAGAGAGGAATCACCTGAAACGTCTCAGCGGGGTCCTAGAAAAAGGTTAGAACTGGTTGCTCGTTCCTGGTTTCTGGTTATGAAACCTTTTTATCCCCCCCGGTGCGCCCGGGGATAAGGGGCCCTTCATTAGCCACGAGAAGTCATGGACTAGAAACAAGCGCCCAGAAGCCAAGGACGAGCGACTAGCAAACCGCAACGAGCAACCGGAAACCATGATCATTCCCGAATTTCCCACATTTCGCCCCATTCAACTGGAAGATCGAGAATTTTTGGGCGATTTCATCTGGAAATATCAGCCCCAAACCTCGGAATGGACCTTCACCAACCTCTTTATCTGGCGGACCCATTACGGGTTGCAGTGGTCCCGATACCGGGATTGGATCCTGTTCCTTGGTACTGCCGATCTCCAGGGGCCCTTCTTCTACCAGCCGATCGGTCCTCCTTCCCGCCTCGAAGTAGTGCGGAAATGCCTGCAGTGGCTCCGCGATGAGAAAGAGATTAAGTCTCCTCGCATCGAACGGGCCGACAGCCGACTGGTGAATGAAATAACAGATAGCCCGGACCTGGCGGTGGAACCCACCCGGGAACAGTTCGACTACGTCTATCGTAGCGAAGACCTCATTCGCCTGGCCGGACGCAAATACCACGGGAAACGAAATCACATCAATAAATTTCTCCAAACTTACGCCTTTATTTACTCCCCCATGGAAGAGCATCACTTGGCCGAATGCCTGGCCCTGGGGGGATTCTGGTGTGAAATCCGCCGATGTGAGGAAGATATGAACCTCATGGGGGAATGGGAGGCGGTGCGGGAAGCGCTGGGAAATTTCAGGGAATTGGGGATGCAAGGGGGAGTCCTCCTGATTCGGAATAAAGTGGAAGCCTTTTCCCTGGGCGAGCTGCTGAATCAGGATACGGCGGTGATTCATGTGGAAAAGGCCAATCCGGAAATTCCCGGCCTTTACCCCATGATGAACCAGCAGTTCTGCGAAAAAGCCTGGTCCCGGGTTTTATGGATCAACCGGGAACAGGACCTGGGCGAACCCGGACTCCGCAAGGCAAAAGAGTCCTACTTTCCCGATCATTTTATGGAAAAATTCCGGGTTCGATTGATGGAGAGAGGATAGGGGAAAAAGGGAGTTGAAAAAATGATTGACGATCCTCGCACGAAGTGGGTGGCCGTCACGGTCATCGGCCGGGATCGGCCGGGGATTGTGGCCAATGTCTCGGGAGCGCTCTACCGCCAACGGTGCAGCATCGAGGATCTGGCTCAAACCGTCATCCGGGGACAGTTCGCCATGATCCTGATCGCCACTTTGGGTGAAGGAGAAACATTCCAGGCGCTGAAGAACGACCTTGGCGACCTGTCCCAAGACCTGGGCCTGGATATCGATCTGCGCCAGCTCACGCCGGAGGACCTGATCCCCTACGAATCCGGGGCCACCGAACCCTTCATCCTTACCGCGCGGGGGAAGGACCGGCCCGGCCTGGTCTATGGGATCAGCGAGGTGCTGGCCGAACGGGGCATCAACATTACCAACCTGGGCGCGCAGGTGGCCAGGCTGGGGGAGGAGCGGGAATACATCCAGGTTTTCGAAGTGGATATTCCCAGAGGTTCCGACTACCGTGTCCTTCAGGAAAAACTTCGCCGGCGGGGGTTGGAAATGGGCGTTTCCGTGGACTTGCAGCACAAGGATGTATTTCGGGCCATCAATCAAATCTAAGGGTCTTCTCCCAATCGAGTGGGTGCTTGAGGAAGATTTTAAGCTTCCCGGGTCTACCCCTGCCGGAAGAGAGTTGGCCGGGCCCAGGGCGGCATCCCTCCCGGGGCAGGACATCCTGAGGCAGCGGTTCTTCCATCGGGTCGCGTCGGAAATGAATGGGGTTGTCCCTGTTTAAGC
>JACAEW010000338.1 GCA_013388675.1 Syntrophaceae bacterium
ATCTTCCGCCCGCTCTTAAGCTCCGGGCTGATGATTCCCCATTCTTCCATTTTGGCCAGCCATTTTGGCCCCAGTCCCGTGGCTTTCAGGAAGGATTCTTCCCCCTCCACTTCCTGGGGAAGAAGCTGGTCCACGGGCCGGAAATATTCTTTCCGGAGTCTTAGCAGGGATTCGCCCTCGGCGGTTCTTTTCTGGTTTTTCAGGATATTCTTGATGATCGCGAGGGGGAGAAAGTAGCGGTCCTGAAGCTCTTTGATCATTTGAATCCGCTCGATATAAGCATTATCGTAATCGGCAATATTTCTTCCCCGCTTGCGGGGTTTGGGAAGGAGGCCCTCGCGGATATAATAATGAACGGTTTCCTTGGTAACCTTGGTGCGTTGGACGAGTTCACCGATTTTCAAAAGAAGACTCCTGGGGGGAGAAAAAGTCAAAGGATCAAGGGACAAAAGAATTCCAACATTATTGAAACGGCGGCTAAAACACTATTAGCCAAACGGGAAAGAATTGTCAAGAAGAATCTGGTAGTCTAAGATTTTTCTTGACTTTTGCGTATAGCATTGAGTAATACTTTGCAAGAGCAGCGATCTGCTCTTGGCTATGAGTATTCCGCCGCCAGCCCACAATCATGAAAAAGAGCATAGGTTTAGGCCGAACGCACCAAGCTGACTGCTTATTTTAGGGAGGTGAAGACCATGGAAACCAGACCCTGGCACCGGCATTATGATTACAATGTTCCCACCACCATCCGCTACCCGCGCTTGCCCATCCATGAACTGATCCAAATTCCGGCCAATGCTTACCCGGACAAGGCGGCCCTGAACTTCTTCGGTACGGAAATGACCTTCTGGGAGTTGCGCCAGCAGGTCCTCCGGATGGCCAATGCCCTGGGCGCTCTGGGAATCCGGAAAGGGGATCGGGTGGGGATTCATCTGCCCAATTGCCCCCAATACCCGATCGCTTATTATGCGGCGCTTTCTCTGGGGGCCATTGTTGTCAACATCAACCCCATGTACACTCCGGATGAGCTCAAATTGATCGCCGGGAGCACGGGCCTATCCACCCTCATCACCTTTGACATGGTTCTGCCCAATATCCGGGCTTTATGCAAAACAGTCGCTATTCCCCGGGTGGTGGTAACCAAGGTGACGGACTACATTAAAGGATTCGGCCTGAGCACCCCGGAAAGCCTGGACCTGGAAAAGGGGTGGCACCATTTTTCCAAGCTCCTGGAAGGGTCGTCCGGCGCAAGGTTCCCCCGGGTTCAGGTAAACCCGGAAGACCCGGCCCTGATTCAATTTACCGGGGGAACCACGGGGATTCCCAAGGGAGCCGTTCTCACCCATGCCAATGTGGTTGCGGCGACTTTTATCTGTGCTTTATGGGGAAATCCCACCATTCAATATACCCCTCCGGAGCGGCGATCGGTCGTGGCCGTGCTGCCTTATTTCCATGTTTATGGGAACATCGTAGTGTTGAACTGGGGAATGTTCAGTTGCGCCACCCAGATTCAGATTCCCCGTTTTAATATCGACGAGGTCATGAACCTTCTGGGCAATTTCAAGGAAATTACCTTCTTCCCCGCCGTCCCCACGATGATCCATGCGGTGATCAACCATCCGAAGGCCGCAGAGTTGGACCTGGCGAAAAGAATAGGCCTATTAAACTCGGGCGCCGCCCCCATGCCCGTGGAAATGATCGAACAATGCCGGGACATGGGGATCTTTTTCAGCGAAGGTTACGGCCTTTCCGAATCCACCTCCCTGGGAATTACCAACCCTGTCCTGGGTCTTAAGAAGGTCGGAAGTATCGGGATCCCGATTATCGATAATGACGTGCGCCTGGTCGATTTGCAGGACGGAAAGGAGGACGTCCCGCAGGGGCAGCCCGGAGAGATCGTCATGAAAGGCCCCCTGATCATGAAGGAATACTGGAAGAATCCCCAGGAGACGAAAGGCCAAATAAGGGACGGGTGGTTGTACACCGGGGATATCGCCGTTCAGGACGAGGATGGCTATTTCTTCATCGTGGACCGGAAAAAAGACATGATCATTGCCGGAGGGTTTAATATCTACCCCCGGGAGATCGACGAAGTTCTCTACCAGCATCCCAAGGTCCAGGAGGCTGTTTCCGTCGGTATTCCGGACCCGTACCGGGGGGAAACCGTCAAGGCCTTCATCGTTCTAAAACCGGGGGAGAAAGCCAGCGAGGAAGAGATCGTCAATTTCTGCAAGGAGAAACTCGCGGCCTATAAAGTGCCCAAGCTGGTGGAATTCCGGAACGCCCTTCCCAAATCGGCCATCGGCAAGGTTCTCCGCAAGGTTCTGCGGGCGGAGGAAGAAGCCAAGAAGAAGAAATGACGTGGAGAACCGGGGACACGGGGAAGCGGAGAAAGGGAGAAGCCCTAAATTCCATATAGCTTTCGTAGACCAAAGGGCATTCGAACCCGCGGGGAAAATATTTTATTCCGCATTTCGTTTTCGAAGAGGGTTGTCTTTATCGATCTGCAATCCACGGTTTGATTTTTGGGGTGGGGTTTTCATTCCGCATTCCGAATTCCACATTCCGCGTTTGAAAGGGGGTTTTATGGCCAGAAAGGTGTTGCGAACGAAATTGTGCGACATGCTGGGAATTGAATATCCCATCCTCGCCGCGGGTATGGGCCCGACTCTGATTGGGGAGACGACAGGGGCTCCCGTGGAGTTGGTGGTGGCGGTTTCCGAAGCCGGCGGTATGGGGGTATTGGG
Source organism: Syntrophaceae bacterium (assembly GCA_013388675.1). GTDB lineage: Bacteria > Desulfobacterota > SM23-61 > SM23-61 > SM23-61 > SM23-61. The sequence continues at coordinate 2,748 of JACAEW010000338.1, forward strand.
CGGGAGCGGGTTCACCGTAGAGGGACTCCGGGATGCAATCCGGGAGATCAAGGCGAAAACCCAGAAGCCCTACGGGGTGGACCTCCTTCTACCCCAGAAGCTTGATATCGGAGGGGGATTGGGCCAAAAGGGGCCGAAGGAGTTTCCCCTGAGCGCCATCTTGAAGGCCCTTCCGCAGACCCATCAGGATTGGGTGAAGAAAGTCAAAGAGGAAATGCAGCTTCCGGACGTGGAGATCATGGTGAAGATGAATACGACCACCATGCGTCCCCAGGAAGCGATCCAGGTCTGCATCGAGGAAAAGGTGCCGCTCTTCTGCGCGGGGCTCGGCAACCCCGGCTTCATGGTGAAAGATGCTCACGCGGCAGGAATGAAAGTCCTGGGCATCACCGGCAACGCGAAGAACGCCAGGAGGATGGCCCAGTCGGGAATCGATCTTTTGGTGGCCCAGGGGCACGAGGGCGGAGGGCATACGGGACGGATCGGGACCCTGGCGCTTTTGCCCCAGGCGATCGATGCCGCATACCCGGTTCCTGTGCTGGCTGCGGGCGGAATCGGGGACGGCCGGGGACTGGCCGCGGCCCTGGCCATGGGATGTGTGGGCGTCTGGGTGGGAACCCGCTTCTTGGCGACCGACGAAGGAGGGGCTTTGCCGGTCAGTAAAAAGCATATCCTGGATTCCACCGACGAAGACACCCGGGTGAGCAAGGCCTACACGGGAAAGACCCTGCGGGCGAGCTACAACAAGTTCCACGATCTCTGGGACGGGTCCGGGCTGGAGCCCCTTCCTTTCCCCACCCAGGTTTTGATCTCTTCGGCCCTTTTGGCCAGTTTCATCCAGGCCAAGAAGGACGAATACGTGGGCGGACTGGCCGGACAGGTCTCCGGGTTGATCAAAGAAATCAAACCGGCCCGGCAAGTGCTGGAAGAGATGGTGGAAGAGACGGTCGATATCCTGACCCGCCGACTTCCGGAGAATGTGACGGCAAAATAAAGGAGCCGGAAATGGCTGACAAATTTATCAGTGAACGAAATTTGAGGTTTCTGCTTTACGAGGTCTTTGACGCTCCGAAGATCACCCAGTATCCCTATTATGCCGAGCACAGCCGGGAAAGCTTCGACATGGCCCTGGATACGGCCATGAAGATCGGCAAGAACCTGATGAAACCCAAGCTCACGGAGATGGACAAAAATCCTCCCGAGTTCGTGAACGGCAAGGTGAAGGTCCATCCCATGGTCCGGGGCTTGATGAAGGAATGCGGCGAAGGAGGCTGGATCGGCGCTCCCTTTTCTTTTGACCTGGGGGGGCAGCAGCTTCCTTTGATGATCTCCGGGGCCTGCCGCTTCATCCTCTCCGCGGCCAACTATTCCGCCAGCGTTTATCCCTTCCTTACCACCGGGGCCGCGCACCTTATTCTATCTTTCGGCTCGCCGGAGATGGTCGAAACCTACGTCCCCAAAATGTTCGCCGGGGAATGGCAGGGGACCATGGCCCTGACCGAGCCTCAGGCAGGCAGTTCCCTGGCGGACATTGCCACCTCGGCAGAGCCCACCGACCAGGGGTTTTACAAGCTTCGCGGACAAAAGATATTTATCTCTGCGGGCGACCATGACGGCGTCGATAATGTCATTCATCTGATGCTGGCCAAGATCAAGGGCGCTCCTGCGGGGGTGAAGGGAATTTCCCTCTTTGTCGTCCCCCAGAAGAGGCTGGAAAACGGCCAACTGGTTTTCAACGATGTGAACACCGCGGGGATCTACCATAAACTCGGCTACCGCGGGGCGCCCATCACCCAGCTCAGCATGGGGGAGAACGACGATTGCCGGGCTTACCTGGTGGGAGAGCCGCACAAGGGCCTCTTGTACATGCTCCAAATGATGAACGAAGCCCGGATCGACGTGGGCCTGGGGGCGGCGGCGATCGCCTCGGCCGCCTATTACGCCTCCCTGGAATATGCCCAGCAGCGGCCCCAGGGAAGAAAGGTGACCAGCAAAGACCCCACCCAGCCCCAGATTCCCATCATCGAGCATGCGGATATCAAAAGAATGCTTCTCTTCCAGCGGGCCGTGGTGGAAGGGTCCCTGTCACTTATCATGCAGTGCGCTTTGTACGCCGACCTGGGCCGGGTCCTAACCGGGGAGGAACAGCAGAAGTACGAACTGCTTCTGGACCTCCTGACCCCGGTGGCTAAAAGCTATCCTTCCGAAATGGGCCTTCTTTCGGTCAGTGCGGGGCTACAGATCCTGGGCGGATACGGTTACTGCGATGAGTTTCCCCTGGAGCAGTTCTACCGGGACGCCCGGATTCATCCCATCCACGAGGGGACTACGGGTATCCAGGGGATCACCCTGCTGGGCCGCAACGTGACCATGAAAAACGGGGCCGCCTTCAAGCTCTTCCATGCCGAGGTGCAGGAGACCCTGAAGAAAGCGGAAGAGATCGCCGAGCTGAATCCTTTTGCCCGGGAGCTTAAAGCGGCAATGGACGGCCTTACCCAGGTCACCCTGCATCTCATCGGATTGGCTCGGAGCAAAGGCCCGGAGGTATTCCTGGCCGACTCCAGCCTTTACCTGGAATTCTTCGGGATCATCAGCATCGCCTGGCAATGGCTCCTTCAGGCCATCCATGTTCAGAAATCGCTCCGGCAGAACCCGGCAGGTTCCGATGCGGATTTTTACCAGGGCAAAATGTACGCCTTCCGCTATTTCTTCCACTACGAGCTTCCGAAGATGGAGGGGTTAGCTAAGAGGTTGACCGACGGGGATGCCTTCACGGTGGAGATGAGAGCCGCGCATTTTGCCGACTGACCTCCCCGCAACCGAGGGGAGGCCGATAGGGGAGAAGAAGATCATGAGTTCAGGAACGGCCATTCGATCCGTGAGTGCCCGGCAGGTCTATTCGGACCGGGGGCACCCCGGAATCGAGGCAACGGTAGTGACGGAAAACCGATCGGTTGGAGTTGCCGTATGCACCGCCGGAATCTCGGTGGGCCAGCATGAAGTGGAGTTTGCCTACGACGGGGGAACCAAGTGGCGGGGCCGGGGCGTGCAGAAAGCAGTGGACAACGTGAATCAGGTGATCGGCCCGGCGCTCAAAGGCCTGGATGCTTCGAGGCAGTCCGAGGTCGATGATGCCATGCTCAATCTCCAGGGCCCCGGCGCCAAGCTGCGGCTGGGCGGAAACGCCACGGCCGCCGTGTCCGCGGCGGTGCTGAAGGCGGGAGCGGCCGCCCTGGGAATCTCCCTGTACGAGCACATCGGGGGGGTAAACGCGTGCACCCTGCCCGTTCCCGGCGAAATCAGCTTCATGGGCAGCGACCGGTACGGGGGGGGAAAGCGTTCGGGAGGAAAACCCAGCTATGCTTTTATGGCCTACGGCTTCGACACTTTTTCGGATGCCTCGTACGCCATTTGGGACATCTCCACCGAGTGGAGGGAGACGCTCAACCGCAAATTCGCAATCCCCAAGGTCTCCCGGACGAGTCACCCGGTCATCCAGGCCGGGGTCATCCGGCACGACCGCGAAATTTGGGACCTTATGGCGGAGACCGTCCAACGGATGGGCTACGGGGGAAAAGTGGGTTTCCAGGTGGACGTGGCCGCCGGCACGTACTATGAGAAAGAACGCGACCGTTTTGTCGGCCTCTTTTCCGCCGAGGATAAAACCCGGGAAGACCTGATGAGGCTTTACCGGCAGATGGTGAAAGATTACCCCTTCATCATCCTGGAGGACCCTCTGGATGAGGACGATTACGATGGACATGCGATTCTGACCCGGGAGCTGGGAATTCAGCTTGTGGGGGACGACCTCTTCACCACGAACACCGAACGTCTCCTGAAGGGGATCCAAACGGGAGCGGCGAACACGGTTTTGCTGAAAGTGAACCAGATCGGGACGATCACGGAAGCCTTGGAAATGGTCCGGATGGCCTACCGGAACAACTATGGAATCATGCCCTGCGACAGCCGGGGAGAGGGTCCGGACATTGCGGATTACTCCGTCGGCCTGAACTGCGGAACGATTCGCGAATGCGCCACCGGGCCCCGGGGAAACCGGCTTTTGCAGATCGAGGCAGAACTGGGAAAAAGGGCCGAGTTCTCGGGAAAGAAGGGGTTAAAAGGAAAGGCTATTGGGTAAACCCGGCTGTAGGGGCGATTCATGAATCGCCCCTCCGCACTGCGGAACGCTTGATCTGTTCATGCCGGAAGCAGCCGACTACATGGTCGTTTACCATTCCTATCGCCTGCATAAAGGCGTAGCAGATCGTTGAACCGACGAATTTGAAACCCCGCTTTTTAAGGTCCTTGCTCAGAGCATCGGATAGTTCGGTCCGGGGGGGGACTTCCTTCCGCTTTCTCCATCGATTCTGGACGGGGCGGTTTTGCACGAATTGCCAAAGGTAAAGGTCAAAGGACCCAAACTCCTCCTGCACCTTGAGGAAAGCTCGGGCGTTCTGGATGGCGGCCTGGATTTTCAGCCGGTTACGGATGATTCCTTCGTTTTGGAGCAATCGACGGACTTTTTTCCCGCCGTACTCCGCCACCCGGGCGGGGTCAAATCGGTCGAAGGCTTCTTGAAAGGCTTCCCGCTTCCTAAGGATCGTAATCCAACTCAACCCGGCTTGCATCCCTTCCAGGATGAGCATTTCGAAAAGGCGGCGGTCATCATGCTGCGGGGACCCCCATTCTCGGTCATGGTATTTTACGTACAAGGGGTCTGTCCCGCACCAATCGCAACGCCGTTTCATGCGCTTTTCCGCAAATGAAAAATCCCCGTCTCCAAGCTTGGGGACGGGGATGAAGATCGGTCTTGAAACCCGCCCAAGAAACCCTGCCGCTTCAGTTATCCAGCCTCTTCAGCACCGGAAGCTTAAGGAACGGGACTCCTTCTTCTTCCAGGACCTTTTCTTCCTGGGGTAGGGTCGTGCCTTTAATGTTCCTCTTTTCGGCTTCCCCCCAGTGAATTTTCAGGGCTTCCTTGGCGAAATTCAGCCCCACGTCCTCGAAATTCTTGTTCACGTATTCGGTGATGACTTTCAGAACCTGGTGAGGGTTCATTTTTTGACTGGTGGGCTCAGCCGGCTTCTCGGCTTCAGGCCTTTGAACGGGATCGCTGTGCTTCTTAATACCGAAGGTCGAGATGGCCTTTTCCACTTGAGTGTCATCGCAAACCGGGCAATGAATCACCCGGAAGGCTCTCTGCTCTTCGAATGCCTTGTGGCTCCTGAACCAGCACTCGAATTTGTGACCCTGCGAACAGATGAGATCGAAAATGATCATGGTCCATCATCCTCTACTAATCCCATTCTATCCCATCCAACCGCCCCCGTCTACCGCGATCTTTTCGCCCCCGGGACATCTTATTTGAAAGTTTGGGTCTTCTCCCAATCGAGTGGGTGCTTGAGGAAGATTTTGAGCTTCCATGGTCTACCCCTGCGGGAAGAGAGTTGGCCGGGCCCAGGGGGGCATCCCGCCCGGGGCAGGACATCCTGAGGCAGCGGTTCTTCCATCGGGTCGCGTCGGAAATGAATGGGGGTGGCCCTGTTTAAGCTGGGATTTAGTTTTAGGCGAAGGGGTCGGGGACCGGTGCCTTGCGGAGGCGGGGCCAGCGCTCCGGAACCCCGGATTTTTCCCGCCGAGGCTGTTCCGCCC
>JACAEW010000343.1 GCA_013388675.1 Syntrophaceae bacterium
GCATTGATGTACAAGGCGGGGAGCCGGAACATTGATCGGTTGAGCGGACTCCACCGAAAGATGCCCCTCACTTCGGCGGCGCTGGCCGTCGGGGCGCTTTCCATGGTCGGGATTCCTCCTACTTGCGGCTTTTTCAGCAAATGGTACCTGCTCCTAGGCTCCCTGGAGGCGAACCAATGGCCCTTTGCGGTCATTATTCTCGCCAGCAGCCTTTTGACCGCGGTCTATTTTTTCCGGGTGGTGGAGATCATCCTTTTAGGCCGGGGCCTTCAGCCGGACGCTCCGCCCCAAGCGCTTTCCCCGGGAAAGGAAGATGCCCCGCTGAGTATGCTGATCCCCCTGTGCGCCATGGCTCTGGGGCTCATTCTCCTCGGCCTTTTCAATGAGAAGATCGTCTCGGGAGTGATCCTCCTGGCCGTTCCCTCCAAATTCTGAACGAATTGGGGGGATGGCCGAAAAGATCATGCGACGGATTCAAGGGTCGGAGATGGAAAGCATTTCATCCTTTAAACCCCTGGCAGCGGTCCTGGTCCCGCTCCTGGCTTCGATGCTGATTTTGCTTACCGGCGATCGTCGCCCGAACCTGCGGGAAACCTGGACCCTGCTGGCGGCGCTGGTCAAGTTTTTCCTGGTTTTCTCCCTCCTGGACCCGGTTCTTGGGGGTAAAACGGTGGAATCGACTCTCTGGGCCATCGTTCCCGGACTGCATCTTCGGTTGCGGGTGGACGCCTTCGGGTTGTATTTTGCCCTCCTGGCCTCCGGCCTCTGGGTCCTTACCTCGGTCTATTCCATCGGCTACATGCGGGGGCTGGGCGAGCATGCCCAGACCCGCTATTTTTTCTGCTTCGCCGTGGCCCTTTCGGCGACCCTGGGAATCGCCTTTGCGGCCAATCTGCTCACCCTGTTTATTTTTTACGAATTGCTCAGCATCTCCACCTGGCCTCTTGTTGCCCATGAGGAAACCCCGGAGGCCCTGGCCGCGGGCCGAAAATATCTGGCCTATACCCTCACGTCCGGCGCTTTGATTTTTTTTTCCGCAACGATCATCTTCCGGCAGACGGGGACGCTGGATTTCACTGCCGGGGGCTTCCTATCCGGACAGGCGCCGGCGGCCATCATACCCCTGCTCTTTGCCCTTCTCCTGCTGGGCTTCGGGGTAAAGGCCGCCATCATGCCCATGCACGAATGGCTACCCAGCGCCATGATCGCCCCCACCCCGGTCAGCGCCCTGCTCCATGCAGTGGCCGTGGTCAAAGCCGGGGTCTTCGGATGCCTGCGGGTCATTCTCTACATTTTTGGACCGGGTCTTCTCGACGGCCTTGGAGTGTGGATGTTCTTTACTTTCCTGACTTCCTTTACCATCCTGGCCGCCGGGCTGATCGCCCTGGGGCAGGACAACTTAAAAAGGAGGCTGGCCTTTTCGACGATCAACAGCCTTTCCGTCATTGTCCTGGGGGCCCTTTTGCTCTCCCGGAGCGGAATCACGGGGGGGATCTTGCACCTGGCCAACCACGGGTTTTTGAAGATCACCCTCTTCTTCTGCGCCGGGGCCATCTATGTAAAGACCCATAAGGAGTTGGTGAGTCAATTGGACGGAATCGGGAGACAAATGCCCCTCACCATGGGAGCATTCGCCGTGGGGGCCTTCGGGTTAGCGGGAATCCCACCCCTCAACGGCTTCATCAGCAAATGGTACCTTTGCTTGGGGGCACTGGAAGCGATGGAAATCCTCTTCCTGGGGGTTTTCCTGGCCAGCGCCCTTCTGGATGTAGCCTTCTTCTTCCCCATCGTTTATAACTCCTTCTTCAAACCGGCCGGGGATCAAGCGCTCTCTTTCGATGAGGCTCCTCTTGCCATGGTCATTCCCCTTGTGACCACCGCGGCCATGTCCGTCATTCTGGGTATTTATCCTGACGCCTTCTTGCGGTTTTTCAGCATCGCCACTACCGCCGCGCAGGACATCCTTGGAGGGGGTTGATGAGGGTCTTGAAATGGGTCCTCTTCGGCGCTGTGGTCCTGACTTGCATCCTGGGTTTTGTCTTTCCCCATCCGAACCCCCATTTCTGGTGGCAATATATCCCCGTCTTTGACGCCTTTTTTGGCTTCCTGGGCTGCCTGTTGATCATCCTTTTGGCCAAGACCTTGGGGGAATTTTGGCTGCAGAAGAGAGAGGATTACTATGATTGAGCCGGTTCCCCCGGCATTCCTGTTCTTCGGCGGGGCGCTTTTGATTCCCTTGATGCGGAGGGCTCGCCTTTTCCGGGAAGCGATTGTGCTCTTGGTCCCCCTGGCGGCTTTTTACCAACTGCTCGGATTTTCCCCCGGCACCTACTGGACCTACCCTTTCATGGGCTATGAGCTGGTCCTGGGGCGGGTGGATAAACTCAGCCTCGTCTTCGGATATATTTTTGTCATCGTATCCTTCCTGGGCTTCCTCTATGCCCTGCACGTGCGCGAGGACGGTCATCATGTGGCCGCTTTTCTCTACGTGGGAAGCAGCCTCGGCGTGGTCTTCGCGGGGGACCTCATCACCCTTTTCATCTTCTGGGAGCTCATGGCCCTCTCCTCGGTCTTCCTGATTTGGTACCGGATGGAAAAATCCGCGCTGGATGCCGGCTTTCGGTACCTGCTGGTCCATCTTTTCGGGGGAGCCCTGCTCCTGACGGGAATCCTTATCCAGACTTCCCAGACCGGTACTACGGTCTTCCAAGCCATGAAGCTGGATTCCCCCTCGTCGGTCTTCATCCTCCTGGGTTTTATGCTGAACGCGGCCGTTCCCCCTTTGAACGCCTGGCTCCCCGATGCCTACCCGGAAGGGACGGTCACCGGAAGCGTCTTCTTGTCCGCCTTTACCACCAAGACCGGAGTCTACGTGTTGGCCAGGGGATTTGCCGGGGCGGAAGTCCTAATATGGATGGGGGCGATCATGGCGGTCTACGGCGTCCTCTACGCCTTTATCGAGAACGATATCCGCCGGCTCCTGTCCTATCATATTATCAGCCAGGTGGGGTATATGGTTTGCGGGGTGGGATTGGGCAGCCCCATGGCGGTGAACGGGGCCAGCGCCCATGCCTTCTGCCATATCTTGTACAAGGCCCTGCTTTTCATGGGCGCGGGAGCGGTAATTCATGGGACCGGCCGGAGAAGGATCACCGATTTGATGGGCCGGGACCTGTACCGCGCCCTGCCCTGGACTCTTCTCTTTTACATGGTGGGCGCTTTTTCCATTTCCGGCGTTCCCCTTTTCAACGGCTTTATCAGCAAGAACATGGTCGTCTATGCCGCGGGCGAGCTGCAGCGCCCCGCAGTTGAACTTCTTTTGCACCTGGCTTCGGTGGGGACTTTCCTTTCGGTGGGGTTGAAGCTTCCCTGGGGCACCTGGTTTGGAAAGAGGGTGGAGACAGATAACAACCTCGGCGCCCAGGAGGCTCCCTTCAACATGCTGCTGGCCATGGGCCTGACATCCTTTCTGTGCATTTTGACCGGGATCGTGCCCGGTTTCCTGTATGGTGTTCTGCCCTATCCGGTTCAATTCCATCCCTATACGCCCGACAAGGTGGTATCCGCCTTGCAGCTGCTCCTGATGACCGGCGTAGCTTTTTGGTTCTATCTTCCGAAGCTCAAAGTGGAAAGGGCCATCAGCCTGGATACGGACTGGTTTTACCGGATGTTCGGGAAAGGGGTGGCCTGGTTTTGTCATTACCCCGCGAATGCCTTTCGCTCCGGGGTTCAGCGGGAAGTGCGCAGGGGGGTCGATTGGATCATGCACTGGAGCAGGAATCCTTACCGGTTTCCCGAGGCGATCTTCTCCTTCCTGCGGGGGGAGGCGGAGGGGAGAATCAGGGAGATTTTCCACGAGAGTTATCGGGTGGACCATTACCGGCTGCCCATCGGTCTAACCATAGGAAGCTCCTTTCTCTTCCTTATTTTTTGGGGCCTTCTCTCCATGATGGCTTGGGGTTAAGACCCTCCAGCGATGCGTTTCCTCTTTTCCGTGGGGCCCGCTCGAATCCCCGAATTTGTTTCTCATTCTCCGCTTCCATTCGCCAGAGCAGGGGAGAGGGGAGTGAGCTCCTTCCTGGCAACATTTTGCTCGCCAAGGGTTCGTCAACCAAGAATCGGCGCGGAGTAAAACCTTGTAAATTTCTTTCCGTTGGTTTAAGATAACCCCAATTTTCAAGAATGATGGCGCCTTTTCCGATGCGGAAATGATGGGAAGGGCGACGGGACGGAGGAAGATGGCGAGATGGAAGCGAAAAAAATTCTGGAGGAAAAAAGGGCCTGGGAGAAACGATGTCTGAAGAAGGCGCCGGAGAAGGTGCGGTCCGCTTCGGGAATGGAGATTGACATCCTGTACACTCCCGGCGACGTGCCGGAATTGGATTATTCCAGAGATTTGGGCTTCCCGGGGGAGTACCCTTTTACCCGGGGCATTCAGCCGACCATGTACCGGGGGCGGGTCTGGTCCATGCGCCAGTATTCGGGCTTCGCCACCGCCGAGGAATCCAATAAACGCTATAAATATCTGCTGGAGCAGGGACAGACGGGGCTTTCGGTGGCCTTTGATCTTCCGACCCAAATCGGCTACGACTCCGACCATCCCCTTTCCGCTGGGGAGGTGGGCAAGGTGGGAGTGGCCATCGACTCCCTGGCGGACATGGAGGTCCTGTGCAACGGCATCCCCTTGGATAAAGTCAGCACTTCCATGACCATCAACGCCACGGCGGCAATCCTCCTGGCGATGTACATTGCGGTGGGGGAAAAACAGGGGGTGAAGCCGGCGGACCTGCGGGGGACGATTCAGAATGACGTGCTGAAAGAATACGTAGCCCGCGGTACCTACATCTTTCCCCCCCAGCCGTCCATGCGGCTGATCACCAACATCTTCGAATACTGCTCCCGGGAGGTCCCCCAGTGGAACACGATCAGCGTGGGGGCCTACCACATCCGGGAAGCGGGGTCGACGGCGGTGCAGGAGGTGGCCTTCGCCTTTGCCATCGCCATCGCCTACCTGGAGGCGGGCGTGAAGGCCGGGCTGGACATCGACGATTTCGCCCCCCGGGTCTCCTGGATCTTCAACACCCATATCAATTTCCTGGAAGAGGTGGCCAAATTCCGGGCCGCCCGCAGGCTCTGGGCTAAAATCATGAAGGAGCGCTTCAAAGCCAAAGACCCGCGCTCCTGGATGCTGCGCTTCCACACCCAGACCGGGGGATGCACCCTGACCGCCCAGCAACCGCTCAACAACCTGATCCGCACCACCTTCCAGGCTATGGCCGCCGTCCTGGGAGGGTGCCAATCGCTGGCGGTTTGTTCCTACGACGAAGCGCTGGCCCTGCCCACGGAAGAGTCGGTGCGTTTGTCGCTCCGGACCCAGCAGATCATCGCCCATGAATCGGGGCTGATCGATACGGTGGACCCCCTGGGCGGTTCGTTTTACCTGGAGAAACTGACCGAAGAAATCGAGAAAGGGGCGGCCGATTATATCGCCAAGATCGACCAGATCGGCGGAGCGGTGAGCGCCATCGAGAAGGGATACATCCAGCAGGAGGTCCAGGAAAGCTCCTACCGCTACCAACGGGAGATCGAAGAGGGAAATCGCGTCCTGGTGGGAGTCAATAAATTCCAGGTCAAAGAACCCCCGGTGAAGGGGCTTTTGAAAGTTGACCCCCGGGTCCGGGAGGTGCAGATCAAAAGGATCGCCGAGCTGAAGACCTCCCGGGACTCGAAAAAGGTCCAGGGATCGTTGGAGGAGTTGAAAAAAATGGCCCGGGGCGACGGGAATCTCATGGTCCCCATCCTGGCCTGCGTCCGCGCCTACTGCACCCTGGGAGAAATGTGCGACGTCCTCCGTGGAGTGTTCGGCGAATACGAACCGGTCGTGACGGTATAACCGCCGCAAGTTGCGAGGGGGTTAAAGAATTTATTTCGCCTTGTGCACCCACGATTTGCGTGCTGCAGAGCAGTGATAAATCCGAAATCCGAAATCGAAAATCTGAAATGAGAAGAGGGGGTTGAAAACATGGCAGAAAGGAAGATTCGGGTACTGGTGGCCAAGCCGGGTTTGGACGGCCATGACCGGGGGGCCAAAGTAATCGCCCGGGCGCTGCGGGATGCGGGGATGGAGGTCATTTACACCGGGCTGCGCCAGACGCCCGAGAAGATCGCCGCGGCGGTCGTTCAGGAGGACGTGGATGCTCTGCTCATGAGCATCCTTTCGGGGGCCCACGATTACCTTTTCCCGCGGGTGATGGAGCTCCTCAAAGAAAAAGGGGTGAAGGACCTTCTCGTCCTGGGAGGGGGGGTCATCCCCGAGGAGGATATTCCCGCGCTGAAGGCGGTGGGAGTCAAGGATGTTTTCGGCCCGGGAACCTCGACGGAAAGCATTGTCAAGTACGTCCAAGAGAACGTGAAGGTTTAAGCCCGAATTCAGAATTCAGGAGCCGGAATCCAGAATGAAGAAGGCCTTTCTTCAGGCTCCTGGCTTCTGAATTCTATTTCCAGGACATTTTTATGCGCCCCTTAGAAGGCATTACCATTCTGGACCTGACCCGGCTCCTGCCGGGGCCCTACGGGACGATGTTTCTGGGGGACCTGGGGGCCGAAGTCATCAAAATCGAGGAACCCGGGCAAGGGGACTATGCCCGCTGGTACCCTCCGCATATCCATCAAGTGGGTTCGCGCCATCTTCTTCTGAACCGGAACAAGAAAAGCATCACCCTCAACCTGAAAAAACCGGAAGGTCGGGCCATTCTTATGAAAATGGTGGAAAAGGGGGCTGACGCGCTCATCGAGCAGTTCCGCCCGGGGGTGATGGACCGGCTGGGCGTCGGGTATAGAGACCTGGAAAAGGTCAACCCCCGGTTGATCTACTGCTCTCTTACCGGGTTCGGCCAGGACGGGCCCTACCGGGACCTTGCCGGTCATGACATTAACTATATCGGCATCGGCGGGATCCTGGGCCTCACGGGGCATGCAGGCGGCCCCCCCGCCATTCCCGGAATTCAGATCGCCGACCTGGTGGCCGGGGGCCTCTTTTCGGTAATCGGAATCCTGGCCGCACTCATGGCCCGGCAGAAGACGGGGCGGGGGCAATTCGTGGACGTCTCCATGCTGGATGGGGTCGTCTCTTTGATTCCGGATGCGGCGGCTCTCTTTTTTGCCGAAGGGGAATCGCCCCGGATGGGGGAGCGAAGGCTGACCGGAGGCCTGCCCCAGTATCAGACCTACCGGACCCAAGACGGAAAGTATCTGGCCGTGGGGGCCCTGGAAGAAAAGTTCTGGGCCAACCTTTCCCGGGCCCTGGGCAAGCCGGAATGGGCTCATCCGGTTCCCAAGGAAAAGGAACCCCGGACCCAGGAGATCAAGGAGGAGATGGCCCGTATCTTCCTTACCAAAACGCGGCAAGAATGGCTGGACATCCTGATGAAAGAAGATACCTGCGTCACCGCCGTCCATTCGCTCGAGGAGACCTTTTCCGATCCGCAAGTCCTTCACCGGAAGATGCTGGTTGAGGTCCAACACCCCAAGGCCGGAAAGGTCAAGCAGATCGGTGTCCCCATCAAATTATCCGAAACCCCCGGCGAGGTTCGCTCCCCTGCCCCGGACATGGGACAGCACACCGAAGATATTCTGAGGGGATTGGGATATAATCAGGAAGCGATCGATCGGTTGCGGAAAGAGGGCGTGATTCGGTAAGCCCGGGATGAAGGCGGAATTCGGAGTGCGGAATGCGGAATAAAGGATTACAAGAATTTATTCCGGTAAGGCATTTGGAATTTTTAGCATTTCAAAGGAGGTTCTTATGGCGGTTTCAGCGTATGTGCTGATCCGAGTGGAGGCGGACAAGACCAAGCCGGCTTTCGAGGCGCTGACCAACCTCAAGGAGGTAAAGACAGCTCACACGGTGACGGGCCCCTTTGACATTATACTACTGGTGGAAGCCAAAAACCTCCACGAGCTGGGAGAGGTGATCCTCACGAAAATCCGGGGGACGGACGGCGTTTCCCGGACGATGACCTGTGTGACCGTGGAGAAGGGATAAAACCCAGACCGGGAGGGCAGGTCCTGCAAGGGCAAAGGCTTCTCTCTCGCCCGCTTCTCGAGACCTCGGGATGCCGAGGGAAAGCCCCGAAAGATGATCGCAAAGAGCATGAGCCTTTTTTTTCTTTTCTGCGGACCCTGAGGTCTCGGGGAGAGGTTTTTTTTCCAGCTTTTTAAGACCTGGGAAGAAGTGCCTGCGGAGGAGGGGCATGAAAACAGGACCTGGATTCCGATTTGTAGTGAACAAAGTCTATACGATCCCCGGAAGGGGGACGGTTGTAACCGGCAAGGTCGAGAAGGGGGCTGTGTCGGTTGGCGATGAAATCGGGTTCATCGGCGCGGATGGGCAGCTTTCGAGGGCCAACGTATCGGCGATTGAGGTTTCGCGCCGCCTCGTGGAAGCGGCCCAGGAGGGGCAGGAGGCCAGTATTTTGCTGGAAGGGTTGCGCAAGGGCCAGATTGCTCAGGGGACCGTGCTGATGGAAGCTCCGGAGGCCCCCCCGATTTCGGTCAGCCCGACCGCCGCAGAAAAGAGCTATTACGAGCCGGTTTCTCCTTCTTATTCTTCCCCCGGGCCGGAACCGATCGCCCCCTCGGCCGGGGTTGGACGCTTCGTTATCTATATCCTGATCGGTCTCTTGATTCTGGTTCTCCTTCTCCTCCTTCAGGGAAAGATGGACCTTCAAGATTGGGACCCGAGAAAATGGGACCCCCGGAAGTTGGACCCGCGGAAGAAGCGGACCAGCATCCAGCCGCCGGCGGTCCGCGCTGAGCTTGATTCTTTCATTCCCTTTTTCGTCTCCGCAGGAGAAGGAAAGGGTAAGGGCGATTCGAATCTCTGAAAAATCAGCGCCATCCACCGGGGGAATTCATGGAAAAAGTCAGGTTGGGCCGGACCCATATTACGGTCAAGAAACTGGGATGGGGAGGGATCCCCATCCAGCGAGTGAGTGAGGATCAGGCGGTGTCCGTTGTCCAGGCCGCGGTCCAGATGGGGGTGGGCCTCATTGACACGGCCCGGGGGTACACGACCAGCGAGCGGCGGATCGGGCTGGCGCTCCAAAACATTACCCGTCCCGTGATTCTCTCGACCAAGTCCCCCAACCGGACCGAAAAGATTTTCGACGACGTTCAGGAAAGCCTCCGCCAATTGCGGGTGAATAAAGTCCAAATCTACCACCTCCACAATGTATCCAAAACGGAGGACTACGAGAAGGCGATGGGCCCCGGCGGGGCCTATCAGGGCCTGCAAAAAGCCCGGGCAGAAGGATTGATCGATCACCTTGGGCTGACCAGCCACAGCCTGGATATCTTGGAGAGGGCGCTTCAGGAGGACCGCTTCGATGTGGTCATGGTCTGCTACAGCTTCCTGGAGCCGGACGCCGCCCGAAGGATCCTGCCCCTGGCGCGGGCCAAGGACGTGGGAGTCCTGGCCATGAAGCCCTTTTCCGGCGGAGTCATCGAAGATGCCGGATTGGCGCTGCGCTATGTCCTGTCCACGCCGGGCATCGTCACCATCCCGGGCTCGGAGACGGAGGAAAAGCTCCGGGAAAACTGGAAGGTCTATGCCGAGGGGCGGGCCCTCGACAAGGCGGATCAATCCCGGATCGAACAAATCCGGCAGCAGTTCGATAAACAGTTCTGCCGCCGCTGCGACTATTGCCAGCCCTGCTCGCAGGGGATCAACATTCAGCTCATGATGGGAATCAAATCGGTCATCCGGCGGTTCGGAAATCCCGACGAGATCGCCTGGGTCAAGGGAGTGACGGAAAAGGCCCGGGACTGCACCGAGTGCGGGGAATGCCTTCCCCGCTGCCCGTACCAGCTGCCCATCCCGGAGCTGATCAAGAAAAACCTGGAGTGGTATGACAGTTTGAAAAAATAGCGATCCCCTTTCAGCTCTCAGCCTTCAGCTTTTTTTAAAAAAATGATTGCGGATCGCTGAAAGCTGACTGTTGCTGGCTGTATTTGGGAGAATCCCCAATGGGTTTCTTTTTTCTCGTTTTCTATTTGATTCCGCTGATCGTCGCCATGTGGGTGTTTTTCGATTCCCAAAAGCACGGCTACACCTTCTGGCAGGGCCTCCTGTGGGCGATTGGCGTCTTTTTCGTGCTGATCGTCTTCCTCCCCCTATACTTTTTTTCCCGGAGGAAAAGGAGGAAACTCGCTCCTGCGCCGCAACGGCCGCAAACTCCAAGCCAAGGAACACCTTGCTTCTACTGCGGCCAACCCAACCAGGGCGACCCCAAAACCTGTCCCCATTGCGGCCAGAATCTGAAAATCCGGCAATAAAATGCAGAACAAATCCCCGAAACGGGCTGTCTCCCCGCAGGAACCGGTTTTCATTTTCCGATCCACTCCACGATAGTCGCTTCGCCCTGGCCGACTCCCACGCACAGGGTCACCAGCCCGTAGTAGGGCCTTTTTTCCTTAGATGCACGGCGCCGCATTTCATGGACCAAGGTGGTCATCAGCCGGGCTCCGCTGCATCCCAGGGGGTGGCCCAGGGCCACGGCTCCGCCGTTGACGTTGGTGATCTCGTGGCGAAGCCCCAGTTCCTTCATCACCGCCAGCGCCTGGGCGGCGAAGGCCTCGTTTAGTTCGATCAGGCCGATCTGGTCGAGGGTCAACCCCGCCCGGGCCAGGGCCTTGCGGGTGGCATGGATGGGACCGAGGCCCATCACCCGGGGTTCCACCCCGGCGGCGGCAGAGGTAATCACTCGGGCCATGGGCTTCAATCCCAGTTCTTTTGCCTTTCGGTCGCTCGTGAGGAGAACGGCAGCGGCCCCGTCGTTGATCCCCGAGGAATTTCCCGCGGTGACCGTGCCCCCGGCCCGGAAGGCCGGACGGAGCTTGCTCAGGACCTCCATCGAAGTGTCCGCCCGGGGATGTTCATCCCGGCTGACGAGGAGGGGGTCTTTTCCCCGCTGGGGGACAGGCACGGGTACGATTTCTTGGGCGAATTTCCCGGAGTCGATGGCCGCGACCGCCCGGCGGTGGCTCTCCAGGGAAAAAAGATCTTGTTCCTCCCTGGAAATGGTGCGAGTAAGTTCGTATATATTTTCCGCGGTTTCTCCCATGGAATCGATGCCGTATTTCTCCTTTATCCTGGGGTTGGGGAATCGCCAGCCGATCGTGGTATCGTAGAGAGTCTGATTCCCGAAATTCCATTCGGGGTAAGTCTTGGCCATGACATAAGGGGCGCGGGTCATGGATTCCACGCCGCCGGCCACATAGACTTCGCCCTCAGCGACCTTGATGGCCCGCGCCGCCGCATTGATGGCGGTGAGGCCGGAAGCGCAGAGGCGGTTGAAGGTCACACCCCCGACGGCAATCGGATAACCCGCAAGCAACAAGGCCATGCGGGCCACATCGCGGTTATCTTCACCGGCCTGATTGGCGCAGCCCAGGTACACCTCCTCCACCAGAGCGGGGTCCACTTTCGCTCGCTTCACCACCTCGGCAAGGACCAGCGCGGCAAGGTCATCGGGACGGACCAACTTCAATATCCCCCCGTGGCGTCCGATGGGGGTCCGCACCGCTTCCACTATGACTGCTTCGGGCATGATGGAAATCCTCCTGACGAAGTTTATTTCAAGAATGAACTTGTTCAAACTAGTTTTTCCTTATAATCTATTATGATCGTCCATGTCAATTCCTTGGGAAATGGATGACGGGAGCTAGGTGAAAAATCCTCCGTTTGGTGTTATAAGAGAGGCAGATATTGTTGGATATTGGAACCGATGAGGGGGCAATTGAATGGAATACAGGAAAATGGGAAGGACGGGGTTAAAGGTTTCCGCTTTCTGCCTGGGGACCATGACCTTCGGACGGCAGGTGGAGGAGAAAGAGTCGCTCCGGATCATCGATCGGGCCCTGGATGCCGGGGTCAACTTTATCGACACCGCCGACATGTACGTGAACGGGGTGACCGAGCAGATCGTGGGGAAGGCCATCAAAGGGAAGCGGGATTTCCTGGTTGTGGCGTCGAAGGCCGGGCACCTGCGAAAGCTGGCCGCGAAGTACGGCGAGCAGAAGATATCCGGGCCGATCGACCTGGCCCGGCCGAAGCCGTTCACCCCGTGGCCGGGGGGGGAGGGAACAGGCCCGAACGATATGGGCCTCTCCCGAAAGCACATCCTGCAGGCAGTGGAGGGGAGTCTGAAGCGTTTAGGTACGGATTATCTTGACATCTACTATGCCCACATGCCCGACTATGATACGCCCCTGGAGGAAACCCTCCGGGCCATGGACGACCTGGTCCGCCAGGGGAAAGTGCGATACCTCGGGTGCTCCAATTTCCGCGCCTTCCAGCTCTGCAAGGCTTTGTGGATCAGCGACAAATACAACCTGGCCCGGTGGGACGTGATCCAGCCGCCTTTCAATCTTCTGACCCGCGACATCGAGTATGAACTCCTTCCCCTGTGTCGGGAGGAAGGAATCGGGGTATGCCCCTTCAGCCCCATGGCGGCCGGCCTCCTTGCGGGAAAATACGAAAAAGGAAAAGCCCCGCTGGAGGGGGCGCGCTTCAGCCTGGCCAAGTGGGGATATGTGTATAACCAGAAATACTGGGACGATCTGAACTTCGCCGCGGTGGAGCAACTCGGCAGAATCGCCGCGGAACATGGGAGAACCTTGCCCCAGTTCGCGCTGGCCTGGGTCCTGAACACCCCGGGGATCACCTCGATCGTCAATGGGGCGACTTCCATGGCTCAACTGGAGGAGAATCTGGGCTCCGTGGATATCAAGCTATCCAAGGAAGAGATGGACGCCTGCGACGAAGTGTGGAAGATGCTGCGGCCGCCGAGGTTATTCTACGGGAGGTAAGGATAAAAAGGGTCTTCTCCCAATCGAGTGGGTGCCTGAGGAAGTTTTTGAGCTTCCCGGGTCTGCCCCTGCCGGAAGAGAGTTGGCCGGGCCCAGGGCGGCATCCCGCCCGGGGCCGGACATCCTGAGGCAGCGGTTCTTCCATCGGGGCGCGTCGGAATGAATGGGGTTGTCCCTGTTTAAGCTGGGATTTCGTTTTAGGCGAAGGGTTCGGGGACCGGTGCCTTGGGGAGGCCGGGGC
>JACAEW010000113.1 GCA_013388675.1 Syntrophaceae bacterium
AAGAGTCCCGTCCCTCCGTCCCCCCTGATTCGATTGATGACTGAACGGGTTTAAAAACAGAAAAACAAGGGGCAGAGAAATCGGCTTGACAACTGTCAACTATATGGGATTCCGGCTTTTGCCGGAATGACCCAATTCATTGGAATTTGACTTTTTACGAGATCATCAACTTTAGTTACTCCCCTCAAAATATGTCCTCTTTGCGGAGAGAACCGATCGCCTTTGTCGTCATCCTCTTAACTTTTGGCGTCCTGCTTTTCTTCGTCGCCTACCCCCTCTATGCCGTTTTTCGGGAGAGCGTGATGGATGACCGCGGAAAGCTCGTTGGGTTCGCCAACTACGTCACCTTCCTCAAGAGCGAATACTTCCGGCAGGTTTTTTACAATACCCTCTTCACCTCCGGCCTGGCCACGGTGGGGGCGGTTCTGATCGGCCTGGTCTTTGCTTATGGCCTGACCCGCATCGATCTTCCCTGGAAATGGCTCTTCATGATCACCGCCATTTTACCCATGATCACCCCTCCTTTCATCAACGCCTTCTCCCTCATCCTCCTTCTGGGAAGAAACGGAGTGGTCAATATTTTCCTGGAAAAATGGCTGGGTTTCAAGTTCGTGATCTACGGCTACCATGGGATCATCCTTTCGGAGATCCTTACTACCTTCCCTCTGGCCTACCTGATCATTGCCGCGGCCTTCAGCAACCTGGACAGCACCCTGGAAGATTCGGCCCAGGACCTGGGGGCCAGGCCCTTGCGGGTTCTTTTCACGGTGACCCTTCCTTTAATCACCCCGGCCATCCTGACCGCCACCTTGATGGTTTTCATGAACAACCTCAGCGCTTTCGGGGCGCCGGCGCTTCTGGGCGGGGGAGTTTCGGTGCTGGCCGTGGAATCCGTGGTGCAGATTCTGGGAGTCCTGGATTGGGGAATGGGAACGACGCTGAGCGTAGTCCTGCTGATTCCTTCTTTCCTTCTTTTCTATTTTCAAAATTGGTACCGCTCCAAACGTTCCTACGTGACCATTACCGGGCAGCCGGCCCATACCGAGTTTCGCAAAACCTCGTGGAAGGTCAAGGGACCCATTTTCGCCTTCTGCTTTCTCCTGTCGATCATCGTTCTGATAACCTACGTGGTCGTCATCGTCGGCGGTTTCTCGCGGGTCTGGGGGGTGGACAGTTCTTTCACCCTGAATCATTACCGGCTCGTCTTCACGAACACCCTGCGGTCGATTACCAATAGCCTGATCCTTTCATCCATAGGGGCTCTATGGGCGACGCTCTTGGGGCTTTTGACCGCCTACCTGGTGGTGCGCCAGGTTTTCTGGGGGCGAAGACTCATGGATTTCCTCGGGACCCTCCCCTATGCCGTCCCCGGCACCATGATGGGTCTGGGGTTTGTAATGGCCTTCAACAAGGCCCCCCTCATCCTGACCGGCACCGCCTTTATCATCGTTCTGGATTACTGCATCCGCCGCATGCCTTTCGGCCTCCGCTCCGGGGTGTCCACTCTGAAACAGATCGACGTGGCCATGGAAGAGGCCTCCGCCGATCTGGGGGCATCCTGGCTAACGACTTTCCGGAAGATCGTTTTACCCTTGATGAAGCCGGCCTTCATCGCCGGGATTACCTTCGCCTTCATCCGGGCCATTACCGAGTTGACCTCGACGATTTTTCTGGTAACACCCCGATGGAGGGTGATGGCCGTGGATATCTATAACATGGTAGAATCCGGCGCCTTGGGTGGGGCAGCGGCCATGTCCACCCTGCTCATGGCTATTGTGATTCTGGTTTTATTGATCATCTACCGGGCCACCGGGGCTACTACGTCCATGTTCCGGATGTGAAAAAATAGACCCTGGATGCCGGACCCTGGATACGGGATAAAAAAACCAAACCAGGGGTGAGCAAAATGGGCCCTTTCAGTTCCAGTATCCAGTATCCGGGATTTTGGGCCCTGGATTCGAGGAATTACCCATGTCTGAAAAGGGAATCTCCGTTTCTTTACGGGGCGTGACCAAGAGCTTCGGGAAAGGGACCAGCCGGGTGACGGCGGTGAATGAATTCTCCCATGACTTTCCGCCCGGAAAACTCACCACCCTCCTGGGGCCCAGCGGCTGCGGCAAAACCACGGTCCTGAGGTGCATCGCCGGTTTTTACGAGCCGGAGCAGGGGGACATTCTCATCGGGGAACAGAAGATCAACCACCTTCCCCCTTACGAGCGCCCCACCGGGACGGTGTTCCAGCACTATGCCCTCTTCCCCCATATGACCGTTTATGAAAACGTGGCCTACGGCTTGAAGGTCAAAAAACTGCCGGAGAAGACCATTCGGGAGAAAGTGACCCAAGGGCTGGCCCTCCTTCAGCTCTCCGGAATGGAGGGCCGCAATCCCAACCAGCTTAGCGGCGGCCAGCAGCAGCGGGTAGCCATCGCCCGGGTTCTGGTCAACGAACCCAAGGTCCTGCTTTTCGACGAACCCCTGAGCAACCTGGACGCGAAGCTTCGGGTTTACATGCGCGGAGAGATCCGAGCCTTGCAGGAGCGTCTGGGAATCACCACGATTTACGTCACCCACGACCAGGAAGAGGCCATGTCCATCTCCCATTCCATCGTAATCATGAATGCGGGAAAGATCGAACAGTCGGGCACCCCCTGGGACATTTACCGCCACCCCCAAACCCCTTTCGTGGCCGAGTTCATCGGCACGACCAACTTCCTAAAGGCGAAAGTATGCCGGGTTAGCAACCACTCCGTGGTGGTGAATCTGCATGGCTCGGAGGTTTCCGTCGCCCGGGCGGGCGATTTTGCCCCTGGGGATCAAGTTTTGATCGTCCTGCGGCCGGAGATGATCGAGTTTACGGAAGAA
>JACAEW010000339.1 GCA_013388675.1 Syntrophaceae bacterium
GAAATGAACGGGGTTCTCCCTGTTTAAGCTGGGATTTATTTTTAGGCGAAGGGGTCGGGGACCGGTGCCTTGCGGAAGCCGGGCCAGCGCTCCGGAGCCCCGGATTTTTCCCGCCGAGGCTGTCCCGCCCCGGGCGGGATGCCCCCCTGGGCCTGTGCGATGGAGTCGTTTTCTCCCTTTTTACCCACTCGATTGGGAGAAGACCCCAAATTCTTTTTTGCTCCCTGGATCGAGGCTGAATCGCAGAGCCGGGCTCCCCGCGAGCTTCCACCGGGAACCAAAGGCCATGTGATCCTCACGGGCTATGATGCCATATCCATGGCCCTGGTGGAAAAATTGAAGGATTACAAGCGGGGATACGTGGTGATTTGCGAGGATTTTAAGCGGGCTCTGGAGCTGTACGACACGGGGGGCCCCATGGCCGTGGGAAATATCGACGACCGCGAAACGTACCGGAAATTGCGGGTGGAGAACGCTTCGTTGGTCGTGGCCACGCAACGGGACGAGATCAATACCAACATCACCCTCATGGTTCGGGAAGTGGACGAAAAGGTGCCGATCATCACCACGGCGGAATCACCCTATTCCATGGATATCCTGTCCTTGGCCGGCAGTTCCAAGGTGCTGCAGATCTACGATATCCTGGGCCGATCCCTGGCGGGATGGACGATGGCCGGGGACTGCCGGGCCAATATCATCGGCCGGTTCGATGGACTGGTGATCGCCGAATTCCCGGCCGCCGGCACCCCCCTGGTGGGAAAAACAATCGCCGAAAGCAAGCTGCGGGAAAATATGGGCGTCACGGTGGTGGGAATTTGGAAGCGGGGAAACCTGCATATTCCCGTCCCCGGAACGGTCATCAGCCGGACCAACATATTGGTGCTGGCCGGTTCCGCAGAGGCCATGTCGTCCTATGAGGAGGTGTACTTTTTTTATCACATATGCAAACAGGCCGGGGACCCCGTGCTCATCGTGGGGGGAGGACGGGTGGGAAATACCATCGCCGAAAGATTCAAGGAAAGGGAGATTCCCTACCTGATCATCGAAAAAAACCCCAGAAAGGCCCAAGAAGCGGAATCCTATGTCCTCGGGGATGCCGCCAACATAGAAACCTTGAAAAAGGCCTGGATCGAAAAAGCGCCGGCGGCCCTCATCACCACCCACGATGATGCCACGAATATTTACCTCACCAAATATTTGAGGAGCTTGAGGCCGGACATGCAGATCATCAGCCGGGCCAACCTGGACCGGAATGTTTCCACGCTCCACCGCGCCGGGGCCGATTTCGTCATGTCCTATTCCAGCCTCGGGGCCAATGCCATTTTCAACTTCCTCGAAAAAGAAGACGCCCTGATGCTGGCCGAGGGCTTGACTCTTTTTCATCTAAAGGCTCCCGCGTCCCTCGTGGGCAAGTCCTTGACTCTCTCCAGGATTCGGGAAGAAACGGGGTGTTCCGTGGTGGCTTTGAGGGTCAACGGGGTTCTTTCCATCAACCCCGATCCGAATGTGGCCATCGGAGAGAATGCCGAGTTGATCCTCATGGGCAGCCTGGAGGGAGAACGGAAATTTTTGCGGGTCTTCGGGGTTTAATCGCTCAAAAAAGAACTGCGGCAGCAGCCCTTTTCCCGTTCCCCCTTCTTCCTGCCCTGGATTCGGATCGCGGCCAAAGTCTTTAGATAGGCCGCAAGGCTATCCTCAACTTATCTCCGGTGGCCGGAGGGGTTTAGACCGCTTTTTTCCAGTATGGGTTGATTAGGTCTTCGAAGATGGTCAGGGCGGCCTCGGAACCCTTCCCGGCGGCGATGACGATCTGCTTATAGCCTCCCTCCACGTCCCCTGCGGCGTAAATCCCCGGGATGTTCGTCCGGTGCCTGGAGTCATGCTTTATGTAGCCGTCGGGGGTCAATTCCACTCCCACTTTCTTGGCCAGGCTTACCTCGGGATCGTAGCCGATGGCCACGAACACCCCGTCAACCCGCAGGGTCTTCTTTTCGCCGGTTTTCGAATTCAAGAGAACCACTTCCCTGACCTGCTGGTCCCCCCGGATTTCCTGGACTTCGGTATTGAAGAGGATGGGCGTCTTTTTCGCTTCGAGACTCTTGACCAGATGTTCCTGAGCTCTTAATCTTTCCCGGCGGTGGACGAGGGTCACATCCACGTCAATATTCAGAAGGTTCAGGGCTTCGGTCACGGCACTGTCCCCCCCGCCCACGATGAGGACCTTTTTCCCGCTGAAGAGAGGACCGTCGCAGGTGCTGCAATAGCTCACCCCCCGGCCCGAAAAACGGGCTTCCCCCGGGGCCCCCAGATTCCTATATCGCGCCCCGGTGGCCAGGAGGACCGCTTTGGTTTTGAAGCGCCGGCGGTTGGTGACGACGAGAATGGGGTCCCCGGGCTGGATTTCCATGACTTCTTCCCCGGGAAAGATCCTGGAATACTGCAGGGCGTGTTCCACCATGACATCCACCAAGGCTTTTCCCCCGACCTGGGTAATGCCCGGGTAGTTCTCCACCACCGGCGTGGTGGCAACCTGCCCTCCCAGGACCCCTTTTTCCACGATCACCGCATTGAGGCCGCTCCTGGCGGCATAGATTCCGGCGGTGAGACCGGCGGGTCCTCCCCCCACGATGACCAGATCGGTTTCCAGTTCCGAGGCGTCGCTTTCGGGGATGTAGATTCTCTGCTCTTCCATCTTTTCCAACGAAGACATGAAAAGCTCTTCGGGTTGAGCGCCCCTGGCGATGAGCTTTTCATCGACAAAGACTTGAGGAACACTCTGAGCGCCGTACTTCCGGGCCAGGTCGGGGTTGACCTGAATGTCGATAATCTCCAGGGATATCAAATCCGGCTTTGCCAGGGCGGCATTCAGGGCATTCACGGCTTGCTGGGGGCAATAGGGGCAGGTGGGGCTGACGAAGACCTTGATGTGCCGGGGGGAGGTAATCTTCTGCATGATCTTGCGGGAATCGTCGCTAAGTCCCGTGCTTCGGTAGCCGAGCATCTGGAGGGCGATGATCAGGGTCTTCGTTTCCTCGCCGATGGGGGCCCCCAGCCAGCGGATTTTGTAATGTTCCGGGTCGAAGAGGAGGGTCGGTGAATTCTGGACTTTCCATTCACGGGCCTGTTCATGGCCCAGGTCGTATTCTTTGACTTGAACCCGCGGGAATACCCTTTGCAATACCCGCAGAACCTCCCGCGCCGCCCGGTTGAAAGGTTCGTTTCGCTTCTCGTCGGTGAATAGAAGGATCGATGCGGGATAGGGCATCTTTCCCAAGATTTCCCGCAATCGGGCCTCCGCCTTTTCCTCCATGCCTCTTTCGGCGGTTCCTAAGGATTCTTCTTCCCGCCTTGCCATGTTGGCCTCCCTTCGTCCAAGGTCCTATTGCATTTCAACTGATCATTTCCCCGGAAACCCGTCCCCGGTCCCTGAAATTCGCGTTTTCCTCCTCCTTTTTTTCCGTCTCCGAATATCTTTACCCTGTTCCCTTTGGCCCTCTTTTTATAAATCTTTCCAAATCCTCGCGGGTGGGAAGGGAAGGTTGGGCACCGAGTTTCGTGGTGGCCAATGCCCCGGCAGCATTGGCCCATCGGAGCGCCCGCGGCAGGGCATTTCCTTCCGCCAGGCTGAAAGCCAGAGCGCCCATAAAGGCGTCCCCTGCGGCCGTAGTATCGGCAACCTTCACCCGGAAGGCCTTCATCCAGAAGCCGTTCTCCCGATTTAGATAGTACAGCCCATGAGCTCCGAGAGTGATCACCACATTCGCAGCCCCCTTTTTCAACAGGGCCTTGGCGATTCTGCGCGTGTCTTCCAATTTATTCATTTTGATGCCGCTCAAGAACTGAGCCTCTCCCTCGTTGGGGACCAGAAAATCCACCAGAGAAAGCATTGAGGGGGAGAGGGGAACAGCCGGCGCCGGGTTAAGGATCGTTAGAGAACCATGCTTCTTGGCCATACGAAGACCCTGGGCCACTGTATCCAGAGGAGTTTCCAACTGGGTAACAAAAACTCTGATCCCCTTCCAAACGGCAGGATGCTTTTCCAGGTCATCCGTTGAAAGGGAGCCGTTCGCCCCGGGGGAAACAATGATCCGGTTCTCTCCCTCCTGGGTTAATTCGATGAGGGCGACTCCCGTCGGGAGTTCCCGGTGCCGGAGCAGAAAACGAACTGGCAGGCCATTCTCGGCCAAATACCGACGGTACGATTCGCCGAAGGAATCCCTACCCAGCTTGGTGAGAAAAATGACCTCTCCTCCCAGACGCCTGGCGGCGACGGCCTGATTGGCCCCTTTGCCCCCGAAGGCGGTCACCAGGTTTTCTGCGGTGAGGGTTTCCCCGGGATTAGGGAACCGAGGAACGCGGAGAATGAGGTCCACATTCGAACTGCCCACGACCAGGATTCGGCCCTTCATGACTTCAGCCTTTCAGCCGGGTGAAGAATAGACCCAGAAACTTTTCCCGGTCCACTTCCAGGCAAACGGCAACGTTCTTCGCTCCCCCGGGGATTTCCCGGCTTTTTCCGTAGAACTCTCCTTTTTCGATTTCGACCGAAAGGGAAAGATTTTCTTTCCTCACCAGGTGGGGATCGATCCCGACCCCCACGGCCAGGGGGTCGTGAAGGTAGGTTACTTCTCTTCCTCCCCGGAATAGCCCAGTCTGGCAATCGTAGGCGGTGGCTTCGATCACGAATCGGGAAATTGAACTCTGGAGGGGCCTGACTCTTCCTTCCATGAAACTGGCGGTGAGGGGGACTTGGTGGGTAACATCCAGGGGAACGAGGGTGGTGGGCAGCCGGGACTCCAACACCTCTTTGGCGGCCAGGGGGTCGGCATAGAAATTGAACTCCGCATGGGGAGTGATATTCCCCCGGGTCCGGACCGCCCCTCCCATGACTACGATTTCCTTTAAATTTCCCGCGCCCTCTGCATCCCGGCGGAGGGCAAGAGCCAGATTGGTCAAGGGGCCAAGGGCGATCAGGGTGATTTCTTGGGGATGCCGGCGGGCCATCTGAATGATGAGTTCTTCGGCCGAACCGGAGAAAAATTCCGACCATTCCTCCTCCTCGGCTTGAATTTCCACCCCCCCCAACCCGTCCTCCCCATGAAAAGACTCGGCATGGACCGGTTCGCCCTGCAAGGGCCGGTCTGCCCCCGCGGCGATCCAGGTCCGGCGGGAGGGCCGCAGGAGGGTCAGGACTTTCCCGATATTGTTCATCACCTTGTCCAGGGAAACGTTTCCCTGGACAAGGTGATGAACAATATCGGGAAAGTCCTGACCCTCCTGCGGCCCTCC
>JACAEW010000345.1 GCA_013388675.1 Syntrophaceae bacterium
ACCCCATTCGTTTCCGACGCGCCCCGATGGAATAACCGCTGTCTCAGGATGTCCTGCCCCGGGCGGGATGCCGCCCTGGGCCCGGCCAACTCTCTTCCGGCAGGGGTAGACCCGGGAAGCCTAAAATCTTCCTCAAGCACCCACTCGATTGGGAGAAGACCCAAATTTTTATTTTTGAAGCGCTTCATTCCAGCGAAATGAAAGTCAAGAGGATTTTTAAAGAAAGGGGAAGGAGGGTAGATGGGATTTGATGGCCGGCTCGCGCCCATTCTATTGATTGAGATTCTTTTCCCTCAAATCAGGGGGTTGAAGGGTTCTTTTCTACGTTTATCAGGCTCCGGGCGGCAACCCAATTCTTTATGGTAAAAAGCTACGGGAGCTGTGAAAATCATTTGGGGAAATAGAATCTTGGGAAAGCGGGGAGATAGTAGTAAAATACAAAACGCGCGCATTCTTCAAGAGGTGAATCGGTGGGAAAGGGCAAAGGAAGATTCCGGAAAGGGCAAGTCTTCTTTTCTCTCTTGTTTTTTTTACTATTATCCTCGACCTCCCAGGCCGGCTTGGCGGAGCGGGTATTTGAAACCACCCTTTCCAACGGGCTGAAGGTGATTCTCCTCGAAAATCCCAAGGCTCCTCTCATCACCTTTCACATCAGGTATCGGGTCGGTTCCCGGAACGAGGAATGGGGCAAGACGGTGATGAATTACATCCTGGGAGGGGGGGGTTCCTCCCGCCCCATGGTGGAGGTCCGCAACAAGCGGGGGCTGGCTTATTCGGTGTACAGTTTTTTTGATCCTGGAAAACTGCCCGGCTCCTTCCAGGTCGGCCTGCAGACGAAAAACATCTCCGCCCGGGAAGCCATTTTCATCGTCCGGGAGGAGATGAGACGAATCCAGAAAGAGCCGGTTTCGGGAAAGGAGATCGAGGGGGCCCGGAAGTACCTCATCGGCAGTTTCCCCATGCGGATGGACACCCAGGAAAAATTGGTGAATTTTCTTCTCCAGGTGGAGTATTATGGGCTGGGTATGGATTAAGAAGTATCCCCGGCTCATTCGGGCGGTCAGCCGGGAAGATGTGCTCCGGGTCGCCCGGAAGTACCTTCGGCCGGAGAATTCCATTCTCGTCGTGGTAGCCAACCGGAAGATGGCAGATATCGAATCGCTCGGGGCTTGAAGGGGTTTTTCGGACCGGTGAGCTTAGAGACTCTCTTCGGAATTTACGGATATCCTGCTCTCCTGGTGGGGACCTTTTTCGAGGGAGAAACCTTTCTGGTCCTGGCCGGGTTCGCCGCTTCCCTGGGATACCTCGACCTTCCCTGGGTGGTCCTGGTGGCCTTTGCCGGCACCCTGTCCGGGGATCAGCTGTTTTTTTACCTGGGCCGCCGCCATAGCGGCCTGGTCCAATCTTTCCTGGCTAGTTACCCCGCGTGGCAAAACCGGGTCGAGAAGGTCCATAACCTCATTGAGCGCCACCAAACCGCGCTGGTTTTCATCTTCCACTTTCTCTACGGACTCCGGATTGCGTTCCTCCTGGTGATCGGTTTGAGCCGGATCCGGGCGGGCAAATTTTTTATCCTGAATTTTTTCAGCGCCCTGGTCTGGGCAATCTCCGTGGGAATCGTCGGTTACCTGTTCGGAAGCGCGCTGGCCCTCATCATCGGGGACCTGAAGGGTTTGGAAAACTACATCTTGGGGGGAATCGCTTTCGTGGGAGCCACTCTTGGAATCTTTCAGTTTTTGGGTTATCGGATCATGAAGAAAAAGAATACAAAGGAAAGGAAAGATGGACCCTGAATCGGCAAATCCTCAGGCTTGACGGCAAAGGACGAACCCCCGGGGCTCCCCTGCGATCTGCTTTTTAATTCTCCATCCCAAATTCCGCATTCGATAAGTTCCCGGCTTCGTCGAGCCCTTTCAGCAGCAAGTGGAAATAAATAAGGCCTCCATAAGGTTTCCATCGGTTAAGTAGCCGGTTCACTCCATCGTAATCCAGCGGCCGGCCAACTTTCATCCAATCCTGCAGCCGGTTGCGGACTCCCACGTCATCCCCGGGGAAGATATGAATCCGTCCCAATCCCCGCAGGAGGGCATACTCGGCCGTCCATCGGCCCACGCCGCGGAGGGAAGTGAGCTTTTCCAGGGCCTCCGAATCTTTAAGGGCGGCAAACCGATCCAACGCTAACCCCTCTTCGACCACCATCCGCGCCAGCTCGATCACCGCATGGGCTTTCTGACGGCTGTAACCCAGCTTTCGCAGGTCTTCAACTTCCGCTCCGGTAAGGTCTTCCGGGCGAGGAAACGCGTGGAGAGAAACGGTTTGCTTCTTGAAAGGGACGCCAAAGTTGAGGACCAATCGGCCAAGGAGGCGAATGCCTGCGGTGAGGGTGAACTGCTGGCACGTGATGGCGTTGACCAAGGCTTCGAAGACGGATGGGTAACGGGGAGGTTTTATTCCCCAAAAGTTCACGGCCAGGGAATTTAGCCTCGAGTCCTTTGCAGCAAGGCGGTAGAAGCCGGTAAGGTCGATTCCCAGGCCCAACAGACGTTTCAAGATCGAGATAAGGTAGGGTTCGTCTTCAGGCTTCAGGCGTGAGCCGGAGGCGAAGACTTTCAGTTCGGGCGCCTCCGCCGGACCGGTCTGGGTAATGGCGAAAAACACGGGTGTTTCATCCACCACCAGGACGCGCCGGAAGACCCGCCCGTCCCATTGGTCCCAGATATTATCCGGTCTTCGGCGCAAAACCCAGACCGTGAAATCGAGTCTGAATGGAGGAAGGGGTTTGAGGGTAAAGGAGATTTCACTCACGGGCGGACTGTCCGGTATCGAGGATCCGGAATTCAGTATCCAGGTTCTTCTTTACAGGTCGGGAAAAATATCGCGGAACACCGCCTGGAGGCCTTTTTCCTTGATTCGGGCCTTGACCATGTTTTCCCGCTCTTCGATGGTCAAGGCTCTTTTGGGAGGGGAGGGCTTGCCGCCGCCGAGGGCCGAGATTTTGTCCACCGTTTCCGTGACTTTATCCACGGCCCGGGTGGCCTTGTCGATATTCGAAAGAATTTTCAGGATGCTCATTTCTTCTCCGCTTCTTCGAAAATATTCAGGGTAATCAGGAGGAGGTCTGCGGGCCCCGGGTTTCGGTACCCGTGTTTTTTCCCCGCCGGAACGGTCAGGGCGGTTCCTCTCCGGAAGGGGATTTTTTGCTCCTCCACGATGGCCTCTCCCTCGCCTTCCAGGATGTAAAAAATGTGAGTGTAGGGGTCCACGTGGGCTGGAAATTCGCCGCCGGGCCTGGCCAGGGTTAGATTGGCTTTGAACCCGGAGGGAAAGGCGGTTGCCGAGAGGCTCTTCCGGAAAATATCCCTGGTCTTTCCGCCAAAGGGTTCCCAGGGAGCTTCATTGAGTTTCAACCATTCGGAATCGCTCATATTCCCTCCCTGCCATCCACATTTATTCCTATTCCCTCAATTGTCTAAGGTGGATGTCTGAATCCTCCACCGCGAAGGTTGTCGAACATTTCGGACAGCGAACGATGGTGTCTCTCGAAAAGGCCCACGTACAGCCCGAGGCCAGCATCGCCCAGAGCCCTGCCATTAAAATCAAAATGGCCGACTTTTTTCTCACGTTTCCTCCTGGAACGGAGCGAGAGGGGTTCGTCTCTTTACCCATCAAGTGCAAAAATATTCGTTACAAGTGCTCTCTCAGTCCCGTATTCATTGGGTTAAAAAGCGTTCCAGACATTTTTGCAGGAATTCACCGGGAGTGACTTTTGGCCCCCCTTTATTAAAGGGGGGGCGGGGGGGATTTCTGACCCCGGCTCTCCAAGAAAATCCCCCCATTTCCCCCCTTTTCCAAAGGGGGGAATTATTGCAT
The DNA here is from genome assembly GCA_013388675.1 of Syntrophaceae bacterium. Classification (GTDB taxonomy): domain Bacteria; phylum Desulfobacterota; class SM23-61; order SM23-61; family SM23-61; genus SM23-61. The sequence continues at coordinate 3,871 of JACAEW010000345.1, forward strand.
CGTTTAGTCCCTTACAAGCTGAGTTAATCTCAAAATGGTTACAAAGTTAGATTCCAACTGTTATAGGGTTGGCGAGAGAAGGGATAACGACCAGCGTTTTGAG
>JACAEW010000346.1 GCA_013388675.1 Syntrophaceae bacterium
CGAGCCAGGCTTGGAAGGTGCTCTTCGACGATTTTCGCTTCGGCGGAGCTAAGTTCCACGACCTGCGGCAAAAGGAGGGATTGTCTGGAAATTCGCCCGCGGGCGAAATCTTCATTCAATTTTTCAAGCAGGATTCTTTCATGGGCGGCATGCTGGTCTAGAAGGACCAGCCCGTCAGGAGAAGAAAAGATCAGGTAGGTTTCATGCACCTGGCCGAGAAAAGAGACCGGAGCATGCGGATTCTGCGGGGTTGTTCCGACTCTCTCTCCCTCTTCCCGGAAAGAGACCGGCCAAGAATCGAGGAAGGTTGCCTCTTGCTCCCTGGAGAAATAGGCTCCGGCACTCTCTCGTAAGACCCCGCCCTCCCCTCTTGGCTCCGGGATTTTGAGCCAGGGGGTTTTTTCAAGCATTCCCCGAATTGCCTGGACAACGGAGCGATGGATGGTTTCCGTATCGGCAAACTTCACCTCCCACTTGCCGGGATGGACGTTGACATCCACCTCCGATGGGGGGACCTCGGCGAAGAGAACAACGACCGGGTAGCGGTCCTTGGGAATGACGTTTCGGTACCCCTCCAGGACGGCATGGGTGAGAATGCGGTCCCGCACCGGACGACGATTGACAAAAAGGTAGATTCCCCTTCCGTTGGGCCGGTTCAAGTCGGGTTCTCCGGCAAAGCCCTCGACTTTCAGCTCCCCTTTTTGATAGTTAAAGGAAAATATCCGATTCTCCACCTCCTTTCCCAAGGCTTCCGCCAGTCTGGCAGAAGGGTCCGGGCGAAGCGGATAGTTGGCAAGGAGCTTTCCTTCATGGAAAAGCTGAAACCGGGCCTGAGGATTGGCCAGCGCGGTCTTGGCCAGGATTTCGCCTATGTGTCCGAGTTCCGTCCCGGGCGACTTCAGGAATTTTAACCGCACGGGGACGTTGAAGAAAAGGTCCCGAACCTCCACGGAAGTACCCGCAGGACACCCGATCTCTCCGCTATGGGAAAGGATTCCCCCTTCCACCCGCACTTCGTTCCCGGAAAACTCTCCTTCTTTGCGGGTTATGATCTTCAGCCGGGAGACGGCGGCGATGGAAGCCAGCGCTTCTCCCCGGAATCCAAAAGTAGTAAGGGCGAATAGGTCTTCCAGGGACTCGATTTTGCTGGTGGTGTGGCGCTGGATGGCCTGCAGGGCATCCTCTCCGGTCATACCCTCGCCGTCATCCGTGACCCGGATGAGCTTTCTCCCTGCGCCCTGGACCTCCACCTTTACCGAGCGTCCTCCCGCGTCCAGGGCGTTCTCCAGGAGTTCCTTCACCACCGAAGCCGGCCTTTCCACCACTTCACCGGCGGCGATCTTGGCGACCACTTCGGGGTCTAATGTTCTAATCTTGGCCATGTTGAAAAGCTTTTTCTAGGCGAAAGGCTCCGCCGAAAGATTCAGGGGCAATGGCCGTCGCTCATTGCCCATGGCGCATTGCGAATCGTGTTTTTTACATGGCTCCTTTCCCGGAGAGAACCACGGGGATCGTTTTTAGTAAAATTTTTAGGTCGAGCCACAGAGACCAGTTATCGATGTACTCCAGGTCCAGTTTCATCCATTCATTAAAATCGATTTGGTTCCGTCCGCTCACCTGCCAAAGACCGGTGATCCCGGGCTTCATGCTCAGCCTCCGCCTCTGCCATCCTTCCAATTTCTCCACCTCTTCCAGAAGGAGAGGCCGGGGCCCGACGAAACTCATATCGCCCTTAAGGACATTCAAAAGCTGGGGGAGCTCGTCCAGGCTCGCCTTCCGCAGGTACTTCCCCACCCGGGTAACGCGGGGGTCATTCTTCATTTTGAAGGCGGGCCCGTTGGTCAGATTAAAATCGATCAACTCCTTCCTTTTTTCATCGGACCCCAGATGCATGGACCGAAATTTGTAGCAGGTGAACTTCCGGCCATTGAGGCCGTACCTGGGCTGCCGGTAAAGGCTCGGCCCCGGGCTATCGATGCGGATGAGAAGGGCGATGATAAAGAGAAAAGGAGCAAGGAGGATGATGAGAACCAAACCCCCCAAAAAATCCGAAATGCGGCGGAAAAGCAGGGCCATTTCGTTCTTGGGGGTCGTGGAAAAGGTCAAAAGCGGAAAACCCTCCAGCTCCTCCAGGTGGGTTTTTGATATGATGTGGGGGAAAAAATTCAAAACCACCCGGGTGGTGATCCCCCGTTCTTCGCACAAAAGAAGGAGGTTTTCCATCTTTTTCAGTTCTTCCCGGGAGATGGAAAAAATCACCTCATCCACCACTTCTTTTTGCAGAATTTGAGGCAGGTCCCGAAAAGACCCCAATACCCGAAATCCATCGAAATTTGCCAAGGAGGATTTTTCGCCGGTAAAAAGGAAACCCAGGACCTTTATTCCCAAGTCCCGATGTTTTTCGATCCCCTGGGCCAACTTCAAAGCTTCTTCGTCCATGCCCACCATCAGAATATACCGAAAGTCCTCCCTGTAATGGCCCGCATATTGGATGATTTTGCGGCAGACCCACCGGAAAAGCAGGACCAGGAAGAGGTCAAAGATAGAAAAGGACAGGATGAAGATTCGGCTGACGAACTGGAACTTCAGGGCAAAAACCCCAAAGCCCAAGAGGAAGGAAGCTATGAAGATTGCCTTGAGGACCATCCAGGCTTCCTTCCAGAACCCGGGCCCCCTCCAATATTGGTAGAGCCCGAGGAGATAAAATACGAAGACCCAGAAGGGAAGAATGAGCCAGAGAAGATTCAGGTACCAGGAAAGGGGGAAGAGAACGACTTGGTAAATCTCCTGGAAGGCCTCGCGAAAGGCATAGGCACATAGAAACGCCAGGATGGTGGCGAGCAAATCAGTGATCAAAAGAGCTATGGAACGAATCCGATTCCGCTGGTTAAGCATTCTTCTTGAGTCATCCTCAAAGGAGGATTTTTACCCGCCCGAAAGCCCGTAATTCCCAGCCCTGATCCTCCGGTCCCTTAGGCTGGGAAGATGAACGATTGCTCAATTATATTCAGAATTTGCGCGAATGGCAAGAACCCCTTCATTCCTGGGGTGGCTTTCAAGGTTGAACGAAAGGGAGGTTCACCCCAGGTTGGCCAGGTCGCTTTCCACCATTTCCCGCACTAACTCGGAGAACCGGTATTCATTCTGCCAACCAAGCTGTTTTCTGACCTTGGAGGGATCGGCGACCAAGTCGAAAATTTCCGCCGGGCGGAAATAGGTGGGATCGGGGACGACAAAGTCCCGGTAATCGTAGCCGACCTGCCGGAAGGCCGCCTGTGCGAACTCTCTCACCGAGCGGCTCTCCCCGGTGCCCACCACGTAGTCGTCCGGGGCATCGGCCTGGAGCATGAGCCACATGGCCCGCACGTAGTCCTTGGCATGCCCCCAATCCCTCCTGGCGTCCAAATTCCCCAGGCGCAGCTCCCGGGACAGTCCTTTCTTGATCCGGGCCACATGGGAGGTAATTTTGCGGGTGACGAATTCATATCCCCTCCGCGGCGATTCGTGGTTGAAGAGGATTCCGTTGACGGCGAAAATCCCGTAGGCTTCGCGGTAGTTGCGGACCAGATGATAACCGGTGAGCTTGGAAATTCCGTAGGCGGAGCGGGGACGAAAGGGGGTGTTTTCATTCTGCGGCGGTGGGGCGTTTCCGAACATTTCGCTCGAAGCGGCGAAGTAGAAGCGGCAGGCCGGGACTGCCTCTCGCAGGGCCGAAAGAATATGATGGGTCCCGTTGATGTTGGTCATCAGGGTCGAAAATTCATCTTCGAAAGAGTAGGCCACGTAACTCTGGCCGGCCAGGTGGTAACATTCGTCCGGGTTTACCGCTTTAACCACATTGAAAATACTGGCGAAACTCTCTACCGAACCAGCATGAATTCGGACCTGGGGCAGGAGATGCTTAATCCGGGACATGCGATGCTCCGGGTCCTCGATCGCCGCCC
>JACAEW010000344.1 GCA_013388675.1 Syntrophaceae bacterium
CCCCTGCCCCCCTTTTATCAAAGGGGGGGTGGGGGGGGATTTCAGAGAGGCGTTGACCAAACAAGATTTCTGGCCCCATTTCAAGGTTTCTTTTTTTGAACGCCCGGGCGATGAATCACGTACTTTTCGAATAAAGCCCATTATTGACTTCCGGTTATCGGGGGAAACGTCTCAGGATGGCTTCGAGAACTCCACCCGCTATGGCTCGAGCCTTGTCCGAAATGGTAAAACAATGTTCGGGCTTGGCCCGCGGGTCCACATCGCCAACCTTCATATCTTTCTCCGCCCGCACTCCATCGCGCAACAAGCCTCGCAGTACCCCTGAAACTTGGGAATGGACCGGGAGTCCATCGACTTCGGCGACGCTTTCCCCTTTTTCCACGAAGTCCCCGATTTTTTTTCTCCCCAGAAATCGCCCGGGGCAGGGAGCGCGCAAAACTCGCTCCCAAGTATATCCCCCGATGTTCCCCGGAATCCCCGTGTCCGGCTCCGCTCCCCCTTTTTCGATGACCCGGCCCAGGTTATGGCCCCGATTGGTTTCCACGACCAGATGCACATCTTCTCCGGCGAGAAACCCCGGGCCGAGGCCGATCACCAGGGGGGCGTCTTCGCTGCGAGTTCCCGTGTTTCTCTTGGCCAGGATGGCATCGACGATGACATCGGGATTCAGCGCCGTTCGAACCCGGCATTTGGGGTCCACCAGGATGGGAATACAACCTTCGGCCCAGGCCTGCTGAATCCCAGCATCGTCTTCCACTTTTATGGCTTTAACCCCCTCCACCGTTTTCCGGCCCTGATAAATCGCCTCGCAGAAAGAAACCTCCCGGCGCACGGCCAGAGGCTCAGGAATTTCCGTAAGGCAAACCAGGAATCCGGAACGGAAGAGACGGTGAGCAACCCCGGTTCCCATCTCTCCCGCTCCCTTGATCAGCACCACGATCTTGGAGGGTTTTTCAAGATTCGATGACATGGGTTCAACCATTTTTCCCAAAGGGACACATCGGGAATCGGCAGACGGGACATTTCAGGCACAGCCCCCCATGGCCCAAACGAGCGATCTCTTCCGGCGTAATGGGATCATCCGCCAGAACCCTCGGAAGGAATAAGTCCAAGGCAGTGGCCGGGTCGTGGACGACGCAGGCAGGAGCCCCCAGGATGATCGTCTTCCCCAGTCGGGCATAAACCGACATGGAGCCGGGCAGGACGGGGACTCCATAGGATACGACCTCGGCGCCCGACCTGCGGATTCCCTCCAGAGTCCGATCATCGGGGTCCACGGAAAGACCCCCCGTAGCCACAATGACCTGACAGCCGTGGGCTTTCATTTTTTGAATTTCCCGGGCGATCTTTTCGGCGTCATCCGGCACAACGACCGATTTCGCTACCCGGGAGCCGAAGCTTTCGATTTTCTTCTTTACGATCTCCGCAGACCGGTCCTCGATTCTCCTTTCATAGATTTCGCTGCCGGTGACCACAATGCCGACTTTTTTTCCCCGGAAGGGCAAGACTTCGATCACCGGCGCTTTTTTCTTTCCGATCGTCTCAACCTGTCTCACCTTTGTTTCAGGAATGGTAAGGGGAATGGTTCGCGTACCGGCCACGATTTCTCCGGCATCGACGCGGGAATGATTATGGCGGGTGGCAAGGATCAATGCTCCGATGGAGTTGATCCGGGTAATGGCTTCGGTGTCGATCTTTAAAAGGCCCGCATGCCTGGCCACAAAATCAATCTTCCCCTCTCTCGGACCGCGAAGACGAAGACTCTTTCCGGCCACTGCCCTCGCCATCCGGCGCGCGGCCTCATTTTCGTGCAATTCCCCGGGCCGTAAGGTCAAAACATAGATTTGTTTCTTTCCCATGTCGAGCAGCCTGGGAATATCTTTCTTTTGAACCCGATACCCCCGGCGAAAGGCTGCGCCTTTGAATCTACCCGGAATGATCTGGGTTAAATCGTGGGCCAGCTTCATTCCCACCGCGTCTTCGATTTGGACTCGCTTGAGCATCTATATTTCCTTGAATCCTTTATTTTCCTAGGGCTTGGCGAATATTTTTTATAGTAGCCCATGTTGCGGCTCAAGTCCAGGATCGGGGATTTTGGGGCAGAAAAAGAAAATGGATTCCGCGGCATTTGAAAAAACTGCATTTCCCCAAAAGGACAGGGCGGAATCCAGAGAACCGGATGCCGGCCGATGGAATCGCTTTCATGAAGATTTCCGGCGGGCGGCGGCGGTTCAATGCGAGGAAGGGAATGAGGGTAGAAAAAGAATGGGGAGAAGGCTATCTTCTCGCGGGTGAAGATGGCCTTCCCGCATTTCCCCCTGCGGAATGAAATCACGCGTCCAAAATCGCCACGGGCCGTACCGGCGAGCCCGTTCCCCTGCGAATCTTTAGCGGCAGAGCGATAAAGGTAAATCGCTTTCCCACCAGCTTGTCCAGGTTGCAGAGGTTCTCATAATGGGTGATCTTCCGCTCCCGGCAGACCATGTGGCAGGGATAGGTCTTGTCGAGGAACATATCCGGGCTGGTATTATCCACCCCGAAGCTGATCGCCCCCCGGTCGAGAATATATTACGTCGCCGCGCGGGTCAAGCCGGGCTGATGGCTGGAGTACTCCGGTTTTCCGTAGTACCTTTCATAATGGCCGGTATAAAACAGAACAACATCCCCCGGGCGAATGTCCAGTTTCCATTTTTTCAATTGCGCTTCGATCTTTTCCGGACCGAACTGGGTCTGGACGGGAACGTCGCTCACGTCGATACAAATGCCCGAAGTGATGCAATGTTCCAGGGGGATTTCATCCACCGAAGGCGCTTTGGGGTCGGGCGATAGATGGCTCACCGAATCCACGTGGGTCGGTCCATGATCGCACATCATGATCCCGCTGGACTGATAGGAAAACCCCGTTCCCAGGTTTCGCTTGGTTTCTTCGTGGGAAACGTGTTCCCAAATGACTGTTTTGGCATGCCCGGGATATACCGGCATGCCGGTGTAAATCTCCTGACTCAAATCGATGATTTTCTTTCCCGTAAAAAGCATATCTCGTCCCCCTCGAATTTCTTGGAGGGGCGGGGAACCCCGCCACCCGGTGAAGCTAGTCCTTATCTTTCTTTCCCTCCAGGGCCCTCAGGATCCGTTCGGGCGTGGCCGGATAATCGGTGACCCAAACCCCGATGGCGTCGTGGATGGCCGACAGAATGGCCGGCGGGGCGGCGCTGGAGGTCATCTCCGAAAACCCTTTGGCCCCCCGCGGGCCGTTCGGATGGGGAACCTCGACGATGTCCCAGACCATCTCCCGGGGCATATCCGCGGAGGTGGCGATGATATAATCGCCGAGATTTTCGGTAGCAGGCTCCGGGCTTGGATAATAGGGGGCGAAGTCTTCGGTCAGAGCGAACCCGATCCCCATCATGGCTCCCCCGTTGATCTGGCCCCGGCAGAGAAGGGGGTTGATCGCTTTGCCGATCTCATAGACCTGGACCAGCTTGAGAACCTCCACCACACCCGTTTCGGTGTCCACCTCCACTTCGGCCACGCAGGCGCCGAAAGCAAGCGAAGCGATGGCGGTCATTTTCCCCGTTGCCGGGTCGAAGGCCTGGCCGGGCCCCGGGATGAAAGACCCGGTCCCCACGATGAACTGCCCTCCCCAGTTGACCGCCCCCCCAACTTCCGCCATGGTTTTGGCCTTGGCCGGGGCCCCTTTGACGAAGACCTTGTTATCCGCCATCTCGATGTCGGCCGGGTTAGCCTCCAGGGCCTCCGCCGCCCATTCTTTGATTTGCTTTTTAAAATCGGCCGCCGCCCGAATGACCGCGTTTCCGTCCATGAAGGTCACCCGGCTGGCAAAGGTCCCCGTGCACATGGGGCCGATGTCGGTGTCGAAGTTATTGACGGTGATGGCTTCCAGGGGAACCCCCAGTTCGTCCGCGGCAATCTGCCGAAGGATGGTTTTGGAACCCTGGCCGATGTCCACCGCGCCGACCAGAAGGTCGAGAGTTCCATCGGGTTTCAAGCGGATTTGGGCCTGGCTGGGGTCTCCGCCGCCTTTCAGCCCCGCCGGATGGGTATTGCAGGAAATTCCGATTCCTCGTTTTTTCATCGCCCTCACCTCCTTCTCGAGCTCATGGCGTGGAGATGGGCGGGCAGTTTTACTCCGGCCAATTCCGCCGCCCGTTTCATCGCTTCGATCAACCCGGCCGCCACCACCTGGAATTGAGTTGCGCCCAGGTCGCCGTCCCGCCAGGCGTTGATGAAGCGAATTTCCCAGGGGTCCATCCCGATCGTCTCGGCGATCCGGTTCATCTGCAGTTGTTCGGCCGAGGTTCCATTGATGATCCCGAAACCGCGCATGGAGCTGGCCGGGGGCTTGTTGGTATAGACACAGGTTCCGTCGATCCAGATGTTGGGAATGTAAAAGGGGCCGGCGATCAATATCGCATTTTTATCCACGACATAGGGCCCCATGCCGGAATAGCCGCCCGTATCGTGGAGCGTGGTGACCTGGCGGGCGACGATTCTTCCGTCTTTTTTCACCCCGTCCTTGAAAGTAAAGTACCAGGCGCCCCGCTTGGTGGTATAGAGCGTTTCTTCTTCCCGGGTCAGGGCATACTTGACCGGTTTTCGGACCTTCAGGGCCATGAGACCGGCCACATGGTCGCAATGGATGTCGTTCTTAGCGCCGAAGCCGCCCCCCACCGTTCCCCCGATATAGCGGACTTTGTTCATGGGGAGGTTAAAAATCGCCGTCAGCATCCCCAGATGAAAGTAGAGGTCCTGGCTAACCGTATGGATGGCCAGCCGGTCGGTTTCATCGATATAGGCCACCGAGACCTGGGGTTCCATGGGAGCATGATCGTTCATGGCATTCGTGTACTTGCCCTCCACGATCGAATCCGCTTCCTGGAACCCCTTTTCCACGTCGCCGAGACGGATTTTGCGGGTAGGACCGCTGTCGAACTGGAAAACGTTTCCTTCCGGCCGGACCAGGGGGGCCCCGGGTTTCATCGCTTCATAGGGATCGAAAACCGGAGTCTGCTCCTCGATATCCAGCTTGATCCTCTCGACGGCCTCCATGGCCGTGTCTTCATCCACCGCCGCAACGGCGGCGATTCTTTCTCCCTTGTACCGGATATTCTCCGGGGTGAACACCGGCTGGTCGGCAATCAGCCCATAGGCGTTCGCTCCGGGAACATCCCGGGCCGTGATGACTCCCGCGACCCCGGCCATTTTCTGGGCGGCGGAAACATCCAGGCGCCGGATCCTTCCCTTGTGAACCGGGCTGGTCAGAACTTTTATGTGGAGCATTCCCGGTTTCCGAATATCGTCCACATAGGTCGTCCGGGCGGTCACATGCCCGATTCCATCGTACCGCGTTATGGGTTTTCCTACGTATTCGGTCATGGCTCTCCCCCCTTCCTCGGGCCATGGGCAACGGCCTCGACGGCTTCCACGATCTCATGGTAGCATCCGCAACGGCAGAGATTTCCGGAAATCGCCCCGACAATCTCTTCCCGACTCGGTTTGGCCTTTTTGTCGAGCAGGGCTTTGGCCGACATCAGCATCCCCGGGGTGCAGAATCCGCACTGCGCCGCGTAGTGGTCGTGGAAGGATTGCTGGAGCGGATGGAGCTTTCCGTCTCTGGTCAACCCCTCGACGGTTTCCACCTTTCGCCCGCTGACCGTCAGAGCAATGGTCAGGCAGGAACGGATGGGCTCCCCATCCAGCAGGACCGTGCAGGAACCGCACTCCCCCGTATCGCACCCCCGCTTGGGACTGGTCACCCCCAGTTTTTCCCGCAGAACATCCAGGAGGGTGTCGGTCGGCTTGACCAAAGCATCCACGGGCAGGCCATTCAGAATAAAGGATAATGAGTATTTCATGATTGGTTTTCCTCCTCACTCCGCCTCGAGGCCGGCAGCCTGGGTCAGAGCCCGGGCCACCAGGGCCGCCCCGGCTTTTTTCCGGTACCAGGCCGAGGCCCGCTGGTCGTCGATGGGGCTGCTGGCGGCCATAGCTTCTTCGGCGCAGGCGGTGATGATTTCTGAGTCCATTCCCTTCCCTTGGAGCATCTCTTCGGCCTTGGGGCATCGTAAGGGGGTCGGGGCCACCGATCCGATGGCGATCCTAGCTTCCCGGCACTGGCGGCCCTTCATTTCCAAACGGACGGCGGCATTCACCACCGAAAGGCTCAATGCTTTTCTTCGGCCGAGTTTGAGAAATACGGTCTTGCCCTTCGATGCCGGCACTCGAACCTCAAGGATCATCTCCCCGGGCTGCAGGACCGTCTTCCCGGGCCCCGTAAAAAAATCCTTCAGGGCGACCACCCGCTTCTTCTTCCCGCCGACCAGGGCAACCTCCGCATCCATGGCCAGAAGCGGGGTGGCCAAATCAGCGGCCGGAGAAGCGTTGGCCAGATTGCCCCCCAGCGTCGCAGCCGTCCGCACCGCTGCCGTCCCAGCCTGCTGCGCGGCCTGAACCAGGGCGGAGGCCTTTTTGGCCAAGAGTTTGCTGGCGGCAATCTTCGCCATGGGTGTTGCCGCTCCAATCTTCAAGCTCCCCTTTCCCTCTTTGATGTAGTCCAGACCGACTTTCCCGATGTACACCAAAACTTCCGGCTTGAAACGATAAGTGTTGATTCGGGGAACCAGGTCCGTTCCCCCGGCAAGAATAACCGCCCTTTTTTTATACTCTCCTAATAGCTTTACCGCTTCTTTCAGGTTGGCTGCGGCAAAATACAGGGTTTCTTTCATATTCAGCCCCCTTTCGATGATTCGGCATTGCTTCACTGCCACCCCCCCGACGAACGAAACCTGGAGCGCCCCTCGTCATTCATTTGTTAGGATATCCACCCCCTTTCCGGATACTTCCCTGCCAGCTTTGAGGTTTTTCACCCCGGGACTACCCTGGTTGAAATACTTTTCCGCATCTTTGTAAAACTGGTATTGGATATTATCAAAGCCAAAGAAAAAATTGAACGAATATTTATTGCCCAAGACTTGCTTTCACCGACCTTTGGACGGAATAGGCTCTTGAGATCCTTGGGGCTAGGAAGCGACCATCCTTCCCATCTTCTGAAGAGTGGCCTCCGCCTCCAGGATGATGCGGTCGATCAAATCCCTCACCGGCGGCAAATCGCGGATGGGTCCGGTAACCTGTCCGGCAAACATGAATCCTTCCCGGGTATCTCCTTCGTAGATGGCTTTTTGGTGGCGCATCGTGCCGTTGGCCAATCGGGCCATTTGAACCAGGTCTCCTCCTTCGCCGGACATCATTTTCCAGGCCGTTCCCAAAAACTGCCCCCAGCTTTGCTTGAGTATTTTTTTAATCTCCAGGGCATTGGGAATCGCCCGAAGGAGGCTGAAAGAATCCCCTTGCATCATTTTTTCGGCCATGGGAGTTTTCAGGGCCCTTCCCGGCATTCCGTCAAAAGCGCTGCTGTAAAGCGTATCCTGCTCCGTGGCCTTCAGGCAAAGCTGCTTAAAGTTATCGTGGACCGGGCTTTCCTGAGTCAGGATGAAACGAGTCCCCATGGAGACTCCCGCTGCGCCCAAAGAGAGAGCCGCCGCCAGCCCGCGCCCGTCGTAGAACCCCCCCGCGGCGATCACCGGGATTTTGACCATGCCGGTCACGAAGGGGATCAGCACCAGGGAGGTCGCATCGGCGCCGTGGGCTGCCGCCTCATGGCCCGTGACGATCAAGGCATCGCACCCCAGTTGGGCGGCCCGGCCGGCATGCTTCGCAATGGCGATGGTTCCCACGACTTTGCCCCCGTAGGCATGAACCTGATCGATAAACCAGGGTTTCCCCAGAGAATAATTGATGAAAGGGACCTTTTCTTCGATGGCCGCCTGAATATTTTCCTTGGCCCATCCGCGATGCAACGGTTGGTTCACCATGAAGGGTTTATCCGTCAATTCCCGAATTTGGCGGACCTGTTTCCTCGTATCTTCCGGGCTGTATTGGGCGATGGCCAGGGTCCCCAATCCGCCGGCGTTGCAGACTGCGGCCACCAGCTTTGGAGTGGAAATCCAGTTCATTCCGGCCAGCATAATCGGGTGCTGAATGCCGAACATCTCGGTCATGGGAGTTTTGATCATCTTCGCCTCCTGGAATTTCAGCCCTGTCCCTGCCGCCCTATGTATAACGGGAAAGGAAGAGAAAATCAATAGCGGAGCTTTGAAATCCCCTCCGGAGATGGGATTGACCGCCTTCCAGGGTGGACTTCATATTTTTCCAAGAGAATAGGGGAACCGAAGGGCAAAGGAGGATATCTATAGAGCGTCTTGATAGGATGTGCATTTATTCATGATGAAGATGCCGGTCAAGGCCCGCCTGTCGGCGCGCGTTTGGAACCCGTCCCGACTCCGGCAGGAGGTAAAGGTGGATCCCTGGACGAAAAAGAGATTGGGAAAGGCCTTGAAAGAGATCACCGGCCGATTTCCCGATAACCCGGCTTTGATCTTCAGGACCCAAAAGATTTCTTGTCGGAAGCTCCCGGAAAAGGCCCGCGACCTGGGGCTGATGGACCCCAAGACTGGGTTCCGATCCATCCATCGCCCCATGGATCGATCCGGGACAGGCGGGGATGAATGCAGCGATAAACGATTAGGCGGACGCCACCTTTTCTTTCCCGATCTCGAAGGCCCGGCGGTTGACTTCCAGGAGTTTTTCGGGGAAGAAATCACGGATGACGCTTTTGAACTCGGCCATTCCCACCGGCAGCAGGTTCAGCCCGCTGACCGCCCCGATCATGATGATGTTGCTGAGAATGGGATTTCCCAATTTCACCGCCTCTTCGGTTGCATCCATTACCCAGACATGAGGAGTTAGCTCCTTCAGCCCCTTTTCGATTCTTTCCAGCGACGGGTAGTCAAAGTCCCCGGCGATGACTCCCACGGGGTGGATGGGCCGGGTGTTTACCAGGACTCTGACTTCGGAATTCCCATAGCCGCGCATGACTCGGACGGCCTCGATGGGTTCCAGGGCGATGAGAATATCGGCCCGGCCTTTGGGGATTTGGGGGCTCCAGGCGGAGGTTTCGGACACCCGCAGGTGGCTCATGACCGACCCTCCCCGTTGGCTCATGCCGAAGGTTTCTCCGATCGTCACCCTATATCCTTTTAAGGACAGCATGTTGGCCAGGACCCGGGAAGCCATGACATTTCCCTGGCCGCCCACTCCGGCCATGATGACATTCAGGGGGTCTTTGGCTAAAGACTTCATGCGTGCACCGCCTCCTCTCTCACGATAGCCCCGCTCGGACAGATGGTCGCGCAAAAACCGCACCCCGCACAGATCACCTCGTCGATGCGGGCCTTCTTCTTCTCTTTATCCCAGACCAGTCCCGGGCAGCGGAAGATTCGGGTACATAGGCGGTTGCAACTGCACTCCTCTCCCACGCAACGGGAAGAATCGACGCGCATCTGGTATTGTTTTTGGCCCTTTTTCTCCGGGCTCAGGGCGCAGCTCTGGCGGAGGATCAAAACCTTCACCCCATCTTCATCCATCAGACGGTTGAGGGTTTCGCGGGTTCCTTTCTGGTCGAAGGGATCACCGATTTCCACTTTCGCCCCCATGGCTTCGCAGATCCGGGAAATATCCAGGGCGGGCGCTTCCTGCCCCATGGCGTCGATGTTCAGACCCGGATGGGGCTGGAAGCCGGTCATGGCCGTTCCGCTGTTGTCCAGGACGACCAGCGTGGCCTTGGACTTATGGTGAATGGCGTTGACCAGCGCGGGCATGATGGCATGGAAGAAGGTCGAGTCCCCGCATACGGCCACGGCCGGCTGATCCATTCCAAAGCCCTCCAGTTTGCCGAAGCCGCTGGCCAGGCCCAGACCCGATCCCATGGCATGGAGGATCTTAATCACATTAAATCCGCAGGGGAAGAACCCCATGCCGTAACAACCGATATCCCCGCAGACAAACCCTTGGCGATTGTCCATCTGCAGGGCGGCATGGATGCTCCAGAAGGAGGCCCGATGGGGGCATCCCGGGCAGAAAGTCAACTCTCGGTTCGGAGCCAAAGAGGCGGTGGCCGATTGGACCTTTTTCTCGAATTCGGGGGCCATGGCTTGATAGGGAATGTTCAGGATCTTGGAGAGGGCCGAGATGACGATGTCCGGATTGAGCTCCCCGGTCATGGGAATCGTCCCGTCGTTTTTCCCGAAGAAAGTCTTGATCCCGATTTCCCTGGCTTCTTCGGCGGCAAGAATTTTTACGCTTTCCTCCAGGAAGGGGATGACCTCTTCCACGATCAGGATTTTTTCTGTGCCGGAAAGGTGTTTCTTGACCAGCTTGGGCGGCAAGGGCCATGTGGTGCCGAGCTTAAGCACTCCTACCCGGTCCCGGGCCCCCAGGAGGTGGAGGGCTTCGCGCGTGTACAGGATGCAGGCGCTGCTGGTGATGATCAGAAGCTCCGGGTTTTTAGGACCCTCGTAAGTATTGAACGGACTGGCATCGAAAATCTCCCTGGCCTTTCTTAGTTTATCGTGTTGAACACGATGCCTAAAGTCCACGGGGAAGTTGATCACCGGGCCGTTCTGGATGTCCGTCAAAGGTCCATCGAACTTGAAGCGGGCTTGGGCCTTCTTTTGGGGCAAGCCTCCATAGATTACGTTCCCGCTGGCGTGGGACATGCGGGTGACGCTGCGCAGCATCACTACGGTCTTCAGCTCTTCGGAAAGGTCGAAGGCCCATTTGGTCATGTCCTTGGCCTCCTGGAAATCCCCGGGCTCCAGAAGGGGAATTTCCACCGTCCGGGCGAAGTGCCTGGACTCTCCCTCGTTGATACTGGAGAGAGCTCCGGGATCGTCGCAGGAAACCAGGACCAGGCCCCCCCGCACGCCGGTCCCTGCCAGATGGAGCAGAAAATCGGAGGCCACGTTTACCCCGTTCTGTTTCATGGGGCAGATCGCCCGCAGGCCGGCAAAGGAAGCGGCCGCGGCCACCTCCAGGGAGATTTTCTCGTTGGTCGACCATTCCACGTAAAGATTCCTCTCCTTGGCTACACGGGAGAGGTTTTCCACGATCTCCGAGGAAGGGGTGCCCGGATAGCCGGCGGCCACATCGACCCCCGCCTCCAGGGCCCCCCGGACGATGGCTTCGTTACCCATGAGAACCGCCGGGAATCCCTCTTTGTTTTCGATCAGCCTCGACATCTTTGCCTCCAACCGAATGGGACTTTGTAGGGGCGGCCCTATGCGGCCGCCGGCTAAATGGGCAACCGTCAGGCGTTGCGCGTGATTGCCCCTGCGATGGATGAACCTTTGGCCCTACGAACCGGCGGCCATGGCGCCCAGGACCGGGTCGTCCGGGTCCAAGTAGAACAATTTTTTGGGGTCGCCGCTCCTGAGTTTCAAATTTTTCACTGCCGTTCTTTTCTTCCCCAGGGAGGCCGTCTTCAGCCTGGGCAGATTCTCCGCGGGAACCTCCCGAAATTCCAGCAGCCCCCTATTCTTCGCCAGATTCAGCAGCCTCTGTCCAAGTGATGTCCGTACGATGACCTGATTCCAACCTTTGGCTACCTCCCAGCCTTCGGGCAAGCGGGCCGACCCCACCGAAAGATCGCTGAATTCGGCGGTCAGATCGGGGCAGTACCAGCAGGCTCCCCGGACGGAGGAGGTGATCTCGTCGAGGGAAATGTCGATGGTCCCTTTTTTGGTGTAGAGCTGCAACAAATGATACTTGCTGGGGGGGATGTCCATGCCCTCGATTTCGGAAAGGTCGATTTTCTTGCGGAGCACTTCCACAAGGCCCTTCCAGGACAAGGCCCATCCGCAGAAAATCCCGATGACCAGCCTGAGCTGGTCGATCCGTTCCGCGTAATTTTTCAGGGGCTTCATGCGCATCTTGGCCAAAGCCAAGGCCTGGCAAGGGGTGGCTACAATCCCGATTTTTTTCCCCCCTTCTTTGGCGATCCGGTTGAATTCAGCCACGTTGGGAGAAACCACGAATTTGCTCCGGCTCAGCTTTTGGGCCGAGTCGGCGTCTTGCGCCGTCGTTTCCCGAGGAAGCAAGTTGCGGCCTTCCTCCGCCAAAATGGCCGTGTCGATGAGTCCCTCTTGAAGCGCGAGAGTGATCAGGGTGGTCACGGTTCCGCCATGCTGGGCCTTGGCCCGAACCTTTGGGTCCGCGGCCCGGGTGATGTAAAACCCTTTCACCGCCCCGAGTTCGGGGGTCAGGTCCTCCGGGTCGAAGAGTTTCTTTTTCAGGGCTTCCAGGTCCGTAGGAGTTCGGGGGCAGAAGGCGTAGCATCCCCCTTCCTTGAGATCGCAGGGATGAAGCATGACGATCTGGTCTCGATAGTGGGCCTGGTAGGGGCAAAGGTTGACGCAGGCCCCGCAGCCCGTGCAGAAATGGGCATCCTTCACTGCTTGGTTGAGTTCCTTTTGCCCCAGGATTTTCACTTCCATCGCGCTTTCCTCCGCCAAAAGTTGAAATGCCGGATTGCGGCCGCTTCTGGTTTCCGCCCCCCAAATACATAGGGCGGGTATGGCCTTCGCTTTCTTATAGCATGCTTTAGGAGGGTACGCAAAAAATTTCTTCCCGCCCTTTGCACCCTATTGCTTTTTACTGCCTGTTTATGTATAGGGATATGAAAAGACAGGGTCTTCTCCCAATTGAGTGGGTGCTTGAGGAAGATTTTGAGCTTCCCGGGTCTACCCCTGCCGGAAGAAAGTTGGCCGGGCCCAGGGCGGCATCCCGCCCGGGGCAGGACATCCTGAGGCAGCGGTTCTTCCATCGGGTCGCGTCGGAAATGAATGGGGTTGTCGCTGTTTAAGCTGGGATTTCGTTTTAGGCGAAGGGTTCGGGGACCAG
>JACAEW010000349.1 GCA_013388675.1 Syntrophaceae bacterium
CCTCTGTTTTTTTCCATCCCCCTCGAGCCCAGACTGGCTTTCTCTCTCTTGTTTCGGAAGAGAGGGAATTACCGGTTCAGATGTACAGAAGCTGGTCCTCTATTGTTTCTTTCAAGAAGGCGGTCAGGCCCATGGACCGGTCTACGGCTTCGACCAACTCATCCCGGGCAATGTTCAGGAGTCCCATGGAATGGGTGCAAACGTAACATTTTCCCCCCATGGCCTTAAACTGACCGAGCATATGCAAGACACTCTCCAGGTGTCCCCTTTCCAGGCCTTTCTGCAGGATCGCCCGATACTCTCTTGCCTCCGAGTCCAGGTGAAAATAAGAATTTCCCCCCCTTTTCAGGTACCGAAAAGCCCAGTAGCTGAAAAAGAGGCGAACCGGCCGGCCTAAGGCCAGCGCTGCCAGGGCGACCGAAAGCCCTTGATGGAGGCGGTCAAAAGTTCCGCTGTGAAAAATGATCGCTAACCCTTTCTTGTCTTCGGCCATGTTGAACCTTTGGGAAAGCGGGAGATGGCCCAAGGCCGTTCATGGATCATCCGGGCAATGGCCGGCGTCTCTCCATCCGTTGCCGGGACGGGGTTCAACCCCGCCCCTCCTCAGGCCAGTAATAGCCTTCCGATCTCGTAAAGGTCCCGCTTGCTTTTTTCCAGGAATTTCTCCCCCATCTTGCTTCCTTCCCGTTGAAAGACCTCCAGAAGCCCCCGGTATTCATCCCAGGGCATTTCGCTTTGCACCATGGGATAAAAAACATGATCTTCCTTATGAACATGCTGCCGCAGGAGGGAGGTGTAGGCCGCCAGGCTTTCCAGGAGGATCAGCGTTTGGGCTTCTTGCCCTTTGGCATATCCCTCCAATGTCTTGGCTACTTCACCGATCAGGGCCCTCCCCCGCTCATGCTGGAATTTCAAGGATTCCACCTGGGCGTCGATTTCCCCCTTCTTTTTCATGGCGAGGCGGTTGAAGAGAATGTGCTCTTCTTTGAAGTGATGGTATTTATCGGTAAACTCCCGGGCGAAAGAAACGGACTTTTCGAAAAAATCCTTCGGAGGGCGTTTCCCCTCCTCCATTTTTTTCAGGGAAACAGACAGGATTTCCAGAAACTGGCGGATGAGCACGTGCTCATCGATCAAGATATCCAGGGCTTCCATAGAATCCCTCCCTTCTTTTTAGAGCCCCCATCCCCGCGAAGGGATGGGGGTCTTCTCAAATTAGAGTTCCACGCCGATCCGCTTCCACACCGATTCCCCATCCTTAATTTCCGCCGCCTTCAGACGGGGGTAGGTCTTGAACAGAAAATAGGCCAGGGGGAGGACTCCCAGAAAGATGATGATCGTATCCGGAATGACCCTGAGATTCCCCAGCAGGTAAATGCCGGTTCTTTCGAAGAACGAGGCGTCCCGGGCCACCCATAAGCCTTCTTTGAAGGAGGTCCAGGCCTGAACGGCGCCGACGGGGAAGAGGGTTCCAATGGCCATGAGGAAGAGACCGCCGTTGAGGCCCCAGAAAGAAACCCTTAGGGTCTTGTCATTCCAGTGGGCCTTGTCCACCAACCCCCTCCAGGAGAAGAGAAGGAGAGCGATGGAAAGCATGCCGTAAGTCCCGAAGAGGGCGGTATGCCCGTGGTTCATGGTCAGGTAAGTCCCATGCTCGTAATAGTTCACGATGGGCAGGTTGATGAGGAAGCCGAAGACCCCGGCTCCCAAGAAGTTCCAGAAAGACGCGGCCACGAGGAAGAACATGGGCCAGCGGTAGGGAAAATCTTTTCCCTCTTTTTGAATGGACCGGAATTCCATGAGCCCGCGGGTCACCAGGCCCAAGAGAGGAACGGGCTCGATGGAAGAGAAGACCGCCCCCAACCCCAACCAGTAAACGGGCCCGCCGTACCAAAAGTAATGGTGGGCGGTACCCACGATTCCACTGATGAACACCAGGGCGGCCGTGAAATAGGCCACGGTAAGGGCGGCCCTAGCGGTGACCAACCCCATGGCGACCAGGAGCACGGCGATGACCGCCACCCCGAAGAATTCGAAGATGCTCTCCACCCAGATATGGACGACAAACCATCTCCAGTAATCGGCCAGGGTGATGTGGGAGCCTTTCCCGTAAAAGAACCCGAAGCCATAGAAGGCCACCACAAGGATGGCGCTGAAAACGTAAAAGTATATCAGGGAAGTGAATTCATCCTTATGGCCGAGTTTCAGATGGGGGGCGATGGCCCGGTAGACAATAAGGAGCCAGGCCATCAAGCCCACGAAGAGAAGGATCTGCCAGAATCGGCCGAGTTCCAGGTACTCCCAGCCCTGATGGCCCAGCCAAAACCACCAATCTCCCAGAAGCCCTTTAATCCCGGCTACCTGTCCCAAAAGGCTTCCCAAGGCAACCACCAGGATGGCCAGGAACAGGACCTGGACCAGAAGGCCCTGCTTGGGTGGCTCTTTTCCCCCGATGATGGGGGCCAGGTAGATGGCGGAAGCCACCCAGGTGGTGGCGATCCAGAAGATGGCCAGCTGCAGGTGCCAGCTCTTGGCCCAGCTGTAAGGAATGAGGTCGGCGATGAATTGGAACCAGAAACTGCCGGGGTGGACGGTATAATGAGCCAAAAGTCCGCCGAAGCTGGTCTGGAGTAATAGCAGAAGGACGACCACGAGGAAATATTTGGCCGCCCGAAACTGGCTGGGGGTCAAGGGCATGTCGATTAGTTTCTCAGCCAGGGAGACCCCTCTGGCCGACCCATACCAGATCCCGTAATGGTGAACCCAGTAAATGAAGAGGCCGAGGACCAAAAACAGAGAAAAGATCCCCCCCAGGGTCCAGAAATACATGTCCGTGGTGGCCACGTTTCCCACGCTCTGGTCCGGGGGCCAGTTGTTCGTATAAGTGTAATCCTTGCCCGGGCGCAGGGTGGAAGCCACCCAGGCGGTCCAGAAGAAGAACCGGGAGATCTGCAGCCTCTCTTGATCCGTAGGAACCGTATTGGGCAGGAATCCGTAACGAATATTCCCTTCCTTGAACATCTTCGCCCAATATTGATTCACCTGCTCAAGGGCCAGGGCCTGGCTTGGGGTGAGGAGGAGAACGTCCTGCCGGCGGTCATAGCGATTCGTTTTTACCTCATTCCGGACCTTCACATCCACCAGCTCCTTCTGGAGCTTTTCCACCTCGGAGTAAGGTTTTCCGTATTCCTGCCGGGCCAGCTGGTTGCGGAGCGCTTCCCCGACGATATGGAGAGTGGCGGCCGAAAATTCCGGGCCTCTCTGCGAGCCGTGCCCCCATATGCTTCCATGATCCATCAGCCCGTAGCGCTGGTAAACATCCTGCCCGGCCAGGATGTCCGCCTTCTGGAAAAGGACCTTGTTGTCCGGACCCACCACCTTTCCCGGGTAAGGCGGAAGTTCGTCTATGGAGAACCATCCGCCGCCGAGCAGAATTGCCATGGCCACCACGAAAGACAGAATCGCCGCCCATTTCAGTTTGGTAAGAGACATGGAGCACCTCCTTTAAGAATTCGGTTTTAATAAAATGAATTCATGAGTCTAAGGCCCACCCCCGGTTTTTCAAACGCTTTGCTTTTTCAACACCGCAGATTCTTCCAATCGGCAAAAATGGCATATTCCCGCGGAAAAAGGGCCACCCGGTCGCCGGGGACAATCAGATGATCCGCAGGGACCGCGCGATGATTGACCATGATAAGCTGGACCCGGTCCGGAGAGATTTGAAGGCGCTCCAGAAGATCGGGAAGCCGAACGGGATGATCCAAGTCCCATTGGATTCGGGGCGCAGGGCTCCCGCCCGATTCTCCGTTCAAAGAGCCAAACAAGAAGACGTGGGTCGGGTTTTTCATAAGGAATCCCCTCGATCAAAAATGAGTAAAGTTATGAAAGAGCCCCGAAAAGGGAATAAGCGGATTACTCGCCGATCGCATAACCCGATGCCCTTTCGCGCAGCCGCGCAGGAAAGCCGGCATTCTCTACGCCCACTCTTCCTTCAGGACCTCTCCCTGAATTCCCACCACCATGTATTTCACCGGAACTTTTCTATTGGCTTCTTTGGCCGCCTGCTGGGCCAAGTTCAGAAGGCCCATGCAGCAGGGGACCTGCATGATCAAAACGGTCAGCGTGTTGATCTGGGCGTCGTCGATCCAGGATTTGATTTTCTGCTGATAGATGTCCTGCCCTTCATCGAGCTTGGGACAGGCGATGGCCAGGGATTTTCCCTTCAAATACTCCGGGTGAAATCCGCCCAACGCATAACCCACGCAATCCGCGGTCAGGAGTACATCCGCCCCCTGGTAGTAGGACGCCGTGGGGGAAATAAGGTGAAGCTGGATCGGCCACTGGCGGAGCTGGGATTGGATTTTTCCCGTGGCCTCTTCTTTCGCCGGATCGTTTTTCCCCCGCAAATCCACCATCCTTGAGCCGGGGCAACCGCTGAATTGAGCCATGGACTATCCCTCCTTGGTTTGGTATTTTTTCTCCACGCGGGAGATGAAATCCTCGTACTTCTGCTGGTAGGAATCCATCCGGGCCTCCGCCTCGAGAAACTTGGAGAACATCTCGCCCACCTGGGAGATGGAAAGTTGCCTGTCCATCCAAGGAAGCATGATTTCGTCCTCCCTTTTTATGTGCTGGGTGAGAAGCTCCCGGTAAGCGATCAGATGTCCAGCCACGGTTTCCCGGTCTTTTTTCTCCAACGCTTCCAGGATGGCTCTTACGTGATTCCGGCCCGTCTTGTGGTCCTCGCGCATGACCTTCACCATGTCCAGGTTCTCGTCGAAATACTGGAAGAGGATGTCTTCTTCTTTGGCATGGTGGAACTTGTCTGCATAGGAGCGGATAAAATCCACCCCGTCCCGGATCAGCTGCCGGTCTTCCTCGGATTCCAGGTTTAGCCGGGAGAGAATCCCGGGGATCAGGGCCAGCCACTACTTGATGAGGACGTGTTCGTCCACCAGCGTTTTCATGGGGGGAGAGTATTTGAGTTCCTTCGGCTTCGCCTCGGGTTTCCTCTCCACCCTGGGAGTCTGGACCTTCTGACCGGGCTGGATCACCTGGGATATTCTGCCCATCATTTCCCGCTCCTGGTCGGCCGGCAGGTTGTGGATGCTGACGATATCTTTGAGGAGGCACAGGCCGACGGCGCAAGGGCCGCAGCCAATCCCATATTCATCCAGGATTTTTTCCACGGGGGGAAATTCCTTGATGACCTCCTTGATGCTCCGGTTCAGGTATGCTTCCATCTGGAGCTCCATTCTTGGGAAAAAGACGACCGGATGAATCGCCCCTACGGGATCGTTTCAGGCCACGAGTTTTTGGGTCTTTAATATTTCGCCCCGGGTGCTCACAATGACTTGCTCCAAGGGGATCTTTTTCTTGGAGAGCTCCATTCCCTTCCGGACGATCATGGGCAGGCCTTGGCAGCAAGGGACTTCCATGGTTAGCACCGACACCGATTTGACCCCCGACGACTTAAAGATCTCGGTGAATTTCTCCACATAGGCATCCGTTTCGTCAAACTTCGGGCAGCCCATCATAACGACCTTGCCGTTCAAAAAATCCCGGTGGAAATTCGGGTAGGCGATGGGGGTGCAATCGGCTGCCACCAGGAGGTCGGCCCCCTTGAGGAAGGGCGCCGTGGGAGGAACCAGGCGGACCTGGACCGGCCAGTGGGTCAGGGCAGAGGGGCTGGTCCCATAGGACACCGGTTGGTTGGCCTGCTGACACGGGGTGGAAGGGGCAAAGGTCTGAAGCCGGGCGGAAGGGCAGCCGGCGGTAGCGGGAGCATGGGCCTGGGGATGAACCCCAGGAGCGGCCCCTCTGGCCTTCAGATGCTCTTCCACGGCTTTCTCGTCAAAGTCATCCGCCACCCTCTCGATCACATGGAGAGCGTCGTTCGGGCACTCTCCCAGGCAGGCCCCCAGGCCGTCGCAGAACTTGTCGGCCACAATCTTGGCTTTGCCGTTAACGATTTGCAGGGCTCCCTCGGCGCAGGAGGGAACGCAGAGACCGCAGCCGTCGCATTTTTCTTCGTCGATCTGAATGATCTTCCGTTTGATCTTCATTTTTTTCTCCTTTTATTTTTTGAATCGTCAAGCGCTTTTCTCCTTGCCCTCTGCGGCTAAAAGGGTTTTTCTTGCCAGTTGACGACCGGTTTCCGTTAGGAAACTCTTCTCGATCAGGGCTTTCAATTTCTCCGGGTCTCTCGATCCGTTTCCCATGCCTTCTTCCAGGTTCACGATCATGTCCGCGTCGTAAACGATCTTGAAATTCGTAGTTTCCTCCGGTCGGGGATGGTGGTGATGGCCGATGATGTCACAGACCTCATCAATAAGACCGGGAGTGGCTCCCAGCTTGGTCAGGATATCCCTGGCGATGGGCGGCCCCAGTTCTTCCTGGTATTTGGGTTCCGTGCTTTGATACCTGGATTCCGCCTCCTTGATCCCGATATCGTGAAGGTAGGCGGCGGAGAGGACAATCGCCGCGTCTCCTTTTTCCTCTTTGGCGATCTGCTCGGCGTGCCGGGCCACTTTCGTGGCGTGGCCGATTCTTTTGAAATCCTGCTTGAAAAAATGCTTCATCTCGATGGCCACCCGGTCTTTAAGGAGGTCCTTCTTCTGAGCGATTAACTCGGGGGGCAAATCTCCCAGGCATTGCTCGGCGTATTTGCAGTAGGCGGCGCAGCCGAAGTCCATCTTGGGGTTGACCATTTTGTGGCCGCACTTCTTGCAGCGGCGGGTTGGCTCATCTTTAAAAAACTCAAGAAGACTCCCGCATTTCGCGCAGGGAACGTTGTACACGGCCTCCGGCTTCCAGTACCGGCTGTCCTGTCCCGGGCACCTCATTTCGCGCCTCCTCAAAGCTTCTGAATCGTAAGGTCCAATTCTTCACCTGATTTCATAATAGGGCGAAAGGAAAAATCCAGCCTTGACTCAAGTCAAGAAAATTAAAAAATTCTTGGGGCGCCGAAAAATTGGCTCTTTTCGGACGGCCGATCGTAAGGGCCGATTTTAAACCCGCCATTCTTTGACCCGTCATCGCCTAGTTGTGAAAAAACCCGGCAATGAATGGAAAAGAAGGCCCTTCAGCCGGCATCCGTAGGGGCGATTCATGAATCGCCCCTTAACAGTATAGGCGATATCCAAAATCGACCCAGAAATAATATTTTGGGTCTTCTCCAAATCGAGTGGTTAAGAAGGGACAAAACGACTCCATCGCCCAGGCCCAGGGGGGCCTCCCGCCCGGAGCGGGACAGCCTCGGCGGGAAAAATCCGGGGTTCCGGAGCCCTGGCCCCGCCTCCGCAAGGCACTTGTCCCCGAACCCTTCGCCTAAAACTAAATCCCAGCTTAAACAGGGACAATCCCATTCATTTCCAACGCGCCCCGATGGAAGAACCGCTGCCTCAGGATGTCCTGCCCCGGGCGGGATGCCGCCCTGGGCCCGGTCAATTCTCTTCCGGCAGGGGTAGACCCGGGAAGCTCAAAATCTTCCTCAAGCACCCACTCGATTGGGAGAAGACCCATTATTACGGATATGCTTGGATGCGGGTTAGTCGCCTAATGCCTTTGTACCCGTTCTTTCCAGAACTTCCCCGAACCGTTCCCCCTGCAGGCAATGGTTTTGGTAGTAATCCAGGCACCGGGTAACCATCTTCAGGGCTTCCTCTTCGCTATATATTCCCGGCAGCTCCTCGGCCAGACGGGGATGGCGTCCGAGCTTACCCCCGACCTGGATCCGGAAGCCTCTTTTCTCTTCCTGCAGGGTACGGGTCGGGCAGGCCGATATGCATTGGCCGCAGGCTACGCATTTCTGCCAATCGATGACCGGCCATTTCCCCGCCAGAGCGATGGCCCCCTCCCGGCAAGTTTCCACGCAAGCCCCGCACTGAATGCAGGGCTCATCGGAAATCTGGGGCCTTCGAGCACCGATCAGCCCGATATCGGCAATCTGGGGGCGGGAACAGGCGTTAGGACAATCGGAAATGGAGACCCGGAACTCATGATGCAGCTTCAAGGGGCCCTTTACCTTTTCGGCCAAAAAGGATCGAAAGTCGCGCCGCGAGAATAGGTCTTTAATCTTTCGGGGTAGTTCATCGCAGACAACGGCGCGGTTCGGACACCCGCTCGGTCCGAAGCAGGTCTCCACCTGGAATCCCTTCACTTCCTCTTCCATCCGGTTCAGGAAGCGCTGCTGGCAGGTCTTGACGTGTTCCAGCTTGACTTCCCCCGCCCCCACGCGGGCGGCCTCCTCCTCCACTCTCTTCCTGACCCGCTTCCGGACGAAGAAGGGCACTTTGGAAACCGCTTCTTCCGCTTCTCGGGTCCATTTCATGATTTTACCCCTTAAGAACTTGGTTCACGGCCCGGGGCTCTTTATTTTCCCCGCACCTCAATTTTCATTTTATTTCTTCTTTCCTCCAAGGTCCTTGACATAGGTCAAAAGATGAGGATAATTCCCCTCTAGGAGGAACCCATGAATCTCATCCACCAGATCGCCCGCATCCCCCTGTTTCAGGGGTTGGAACGTAAACACTATGACGAGCTGGCCATGATCGTGACGGACCAGGTGTTCCAGAAGGGGGAGAACATCTTTGGGGAAGAGGATGAAGGAACGGGTTTCTATGTGGTGATATCCGGGCGGGTGAAGATTTTTAAACTCTCACCGGAAGGAAAGGAGCAGACCCTCCATATCTTTGGTCCAGGAGAGCCCTTTGGCGAAGTGGCGGTATTCACCGGGAAGAAATTCCCGGCCAGCGCCGAGGCCCTGGAAGAGACCCGGGCCTTCTTTTTTGCCCGAAAGGAATTCATGGACCTGATCCGCAAGGACCCTTCCCTCGCGCTCAATATGCTGGGAGTCCTTTCCATGCGCCTTCGGCGCTTCTCGGCCCTCATCGAAAACCTTTCGTTGAAAGAGGTCCCCGGAAGACTGGCCGCCTATTTGCTGTACCTCCAGGAGGGCAAAAAAGGGGGAGAAAATCTGGTTTTGGAAATCTCCAAAAACCAGCTGGCCAGTTTGCTGGGAACAATCCCTGAAACTCTTTCCCGCATCCTGGCCCGGATGAACCGGGAGGGGTACCTCGACTCGAGAGCTCCGCGCCAAATCCGGATTCTAAACCGCAAGGGGCTGGAAGAGCTGGCCAGCGGGGAAAGAAAGCTGGCCTGAATGCAATGCCGGAACGGGCGGTGAAGGTCAGCCGGGTTCGCAATCGCTCATAACTGGGTATGCTTTTCCCTGATCTTTTCGGAAAGATCGTCCAGAGCCGCAAAATCGGCTTCCCTGGGGAGTCCCTTGCACAGCACCGTGCCGAGAACTTCGACCTTAAGGTTGGGGATCAATCCGGAGATCTGCTCCACGGCTTTGGTGCCCCACCCGTAAGAGCCGATGATGGCGGCATACTTCAATTTGGGCCGCAGGGCATTGGCCAAGTGGGTGGCGGAGAAGACGCTGGGATGGGGACCGACATGAACGGTGGGCGTGCCGATCACAATGGTCGCCGCATCCACGAGAGCCATGGCAAGCTTTCCAATGTCGGTGGTCGACAGTTCGAACTTTTGAACCTGGATGCCGCGCTCGGCCAGGGCGGCCACAAGGTAGTTGACCATCGTCTCGGTGCTTCCATGCATTGAAATATAGGGGATCACAACCAGGTTTGAGACCCGGTCCGATACCCAGTCCCGGTAGCAGTCCAGGATGCCTTTCGGCTTATCGTAGATGGGGCCATGGCTGGGCGCGATGAGTTCGAAATCCAGGCCTTCGATCTTCTTCAGGTTGCTTTGGATCGTCTTGCGAAAGGGCATCATGATTTCCGCATAGTATCGTTTGGCAGCTTCGCCGACGGACGCTTCCTCTCCGGCATAAACCTTCGAGGTCGCCAGGTGGGACCCGAAAAAATCGCAGGTGAATAAAATCTTGTCTTCGCGAAGGTAGGTGACCATAGTCTCCGGCCAATGCACCCATGGCGTGTGAATGAAGGTCAGAGTCCGGTCCCCCAGGGAAATCGTTTCTCCATCGCCCACGGGTTGGATTCGCTCCGCCGAAAGGTGTAGATGGTCGACCAGCAGGTCCTTCGCTTTGGGGGAACAAACCAGCTTGGCGGCGGGATATTTCTTCAAGACTGCGGGAATGGCCCCCGAATGATCCTGCTCGGCATGATGAGAAACGACATAGTCAATCTTTGGAACGTCTGCCAATTGAGTCATGAAAATGGTTTCCATCGTCGGATCCACACTGTCGAGTAGGGCAGTCTTGTCGGAACCGCGCACAAGATAGGCGTTATAACTCGTCCCATCCGGGAGGGGGATCAGCGAATCGAACAAGCGGCGATTCCAGTCCACCGCGCCCATCCATAGGACTCGATCTTTAATTTTTTTCGGTTTCATCGGGTCTCCATTTTCTCGGCAGTGAGTTTTGATGAACTCGCAAAAAGTAATATCTACCCTCCCCTGGTGGGAGGGGATTAAGGGGGGGGTGGATAAGTGATTAAAATCATTCTATTTATTACACCCACCCTGACCCTCCCCCATCGAGGGGGAGGGCCTATTTTCGACTTTTTATGAGATCATCAGTTCTGGATGGTGGGAAGTTTAGGCCTGACTACCCTTTCCTCGATCGAAAGGGTAATCGGCTCGGGCTTTCATACCTTTCCAGGGTCTAATTTCTATGCAAAGAATCTAATCCTTTTTCCCACCCCTGTCAATTCCAACTTGTAGATCAGCCCACCTTTATTCCGGGGCAACCGTTTGGATTCTTTCCAGAAAATGATTCAAAGAATCTTTCAGGGGTGCCGGAAAACAAAAATTTACTTGACTCCGCCGGGGGGTTTGCTAGCATCAAAGGAGAGCTGGGAAACCGATCTTTCCGACCGAAAGGAAGACCGCACCCTAAGGTCCGAGCCGATAAGCCATGTATAAAGAGTATTACCGCTTTTCCGAGGAACCTTTCGGGCTCCACCCGGACCCGAAATTCCTTTACCTGGCCATGAGCCATTATAAGGCTCTCACGGCCATGATGTCCGGGATCAAAGAGAAGAAGGGCTTGATCCTGGTCACCGGGGAAGTGGGGGGGGGGAAGACCATTCTCATCCATGCTCTTCTCAAGGACCTGAGCAAAAATATCAAGACCGCCTTCATCTTCAACCCCAGGTTCGACTTCAAGAGCCTCCTCAAGACCATTCTTTTGGACCTGGAATTGCCCATCGATAAAAAAGAAGAGAGCGTCCCCCGTCTCCTGGAGCAGTTTAAGGAGTACCTCCAGGCGAGGGCGAAACGGGATGAAATGGTGGTCATTATTATCGATGAGGCCCAGGGACTGGAAGATGATGTTCTGGAAGAGGTCGAGCGGCTTTCCGCTCTGGTCCCTTCGGGATCCCGGGTGCTCCAGATTCTGCTCGTCGGGCAACCGGAGCTGGAAACCAAACTGAATTTGGAGAAGTTTCGCGTATTAAGAGGAAAAATTGCCGTTCATTCCCAGATCACCCCTCTCACCCGGGAGGAAGGCAGGGGATACATCAAGCATCGGCTGAAGCTGGTTGGGAGGAATGCCTCCGAGGTCTTCACTTCCGAGGCCATGAAACGGGTCTGGCATTTTGCCGGGGGGATTCCCCGGGTGATGAACCTAATCTGTGACCGGGCTCTTTTAATCGGGTACAGCAACTCCGGGACGATCGTCGATTCCAAAATCATCGACCAAGCGATTCAAGATTACGATTATCTCCAACCCGGCAAGCCCGCATTCCGCGGGTGGGGGCTTTCCCGCCGAATCGGTTATGCGATGATCCTGGGGCTTTTCATCCTCATCGGAGCGGGTGCGGGTGGCTATTTTCTTCTTCACCGGGATTCGGCTCCGCCGGAAGTGCAGTTCAAGGGAAAGATCCTTCCAGCGGAAGAAAGGAGCGCCCAGCAGCGGGAAATCAAACCGATCGAAGTGAAAGAGGTCAAAAAGGAATTGCCCGCCGAAAAGCCGGCCGAGCTAAAAATCCCCGAACCCAAACCGGCCGAGCCAAAGCCATCCGAAACGAAAATGGCCGGGCCGAGATTGAAAGAAGAGGTTTTTGCCGTACAGGAGGGCTGGGTCCTTTCCATGGTTGCCCAAAAATACTACTCGGCCCTCAATCTCAGCCTCCTCGATTTCTTCCTCGAAGCCAACCCGGAAATCACGAACCTGGACCTGATCTACCCCGGCCAAAAGATCAAAATTCCAAACCTCAGCGAGGAATCTCACCTCTGGCAGGTTGGGGAAAATACCTATCAGGTTTACTTGGGGACCTTCCGGACCACCCAGGAGGCGCAGCCCTACAAGAATGACCCGGCCTTGGCCAACAAGACCCTAAAGATCCTCAAGCGGCAGGTTTCTCCCCAAGAAACGTGGTACAGGGTCCTGGCGGGAGATTTCCGCAGCAGAGAAGAAGCTCTGAAATCCATTCAGGCCCTGAAAGCAAAGAAACTCCTGCCCCTCCTCGATTGCCTTCCGAAAAAAACCGCCTCCTAAATTGGATGAGGGGCTGTTTTCGAAAAAATTATAAAAGGGTCTTCTCCCAATCGAGTGGGTGCTTGAGGAAGATTTTGAGCTTCCCGGGATTACCCCTGCCGGAAGAGAGTTGGCCGGGCCCAGGGCGGCATCCCGCCCGGGGCAGGACATCCTGAGGCAGCGGTTCTTCCATCGGGTCGCGTCGGAAATGAACGGGGTGGTCGCTGTTTAAGCTGGGATTTCGTTTTCGGCGAAGGGTTCGGGGAC
>JACAEW010000351.1 GCA_013388675.1 Syntrophaceae bacterium
ACCCTCACCTATCCTTGGAGGAAGGGATTCCTTGTCGATCATAGGCTGCTTCCGAGAAGGATATTTCAAGACCCGGTCCCTTTTTCTTCATCCTGAAGTCTCCATTCCCAAGGGATCGGCAAATGGGTCTTCTGCCAATCGAGTGGGTAAAAAAGGAGAAAACGACTCCCTCGCAAAGGCCCAGGGGGGCATCCCGCCCGGGGCGGGCCAGCCTCGGCGGGAAAAATCCGGGGTTCCGGAGCGCTGGCCCGGCTTCCGCAAGGCACCGGTCCCCGAACCCTTCGCCTAAAACTGAATCCCAGCTTAAACAGGGACAACCCCATTCATTTCCGACGCGACCCTATGGAAGAACCGTTGCCTCAGGATGTCCGGCCCCGGGCGGGATGCCGCCCTGGGCCCGGCCGACTTTCTTCCGGCAGGGGTAGACCCGGGAAGCTCAAAATCTTCCTCAAGCACCTACTCGTTTGGGAGAAGACCCTTTTAAAAGAGGGGTTGCAATTCCGAGCACGGGGAAAAAATGAATAGAAAAAACCTAGGACCTTTATCCGGATTACGGGTCCTGGAACTGGCGACGAATGTGGCGGGCCCCTTTGGGGGAACTCTGTTCGCGGAATTCGGGGCCGAGGTGATCAAAGTGGAAATACCCGGCACGGGGGACCCGGCCCGTCATTTTGCCCCTTTTTATGGGGGGAAATCCTTGACCTATGCCGTCCTGGGACGAAACAAAAAATCGGTTACCCTCGATCTAAGAAAAACGCGGGGCCAGGAATTGTTAAAGCGGCTGGTGAAAATATCGGACGTCTTAATCGAAAATTTCCGCCCGGGGACGATGGAAAAATGGGGGCTGGGATACGACGAATTGAAGCAAGCCAACCCCGGGTTGATCATGGTTCGGGTGAGCGGCTTCGGGCAGGAAGGGCCCTATAAGGACCGGGCGGCGTTTGATCGAGTTGCCAGCGGCATGGGGGGATTGACCTACCTGACCGGTTACCCCGAATCCCCTCCCGTTCGGGTGGGGCTCAATCTCTGCGATGAGATCGCGGGCCTTTTCAGCGCCTTCGGTGCGATGGTGGCCTTATACCGCCGGGGTTATGGAGATCAGAAAAAAGGCCAGTGGATCGACGTCAGCCTTTGCGAATCCATTCTTCGAATGCTGGAAGGAGTCATCGCCGAGTACGGCAAGCTGGGGACGATTCGGGAGAGGTCGGGGAATTTGAACGAAGTGGTGGCCCCCGCCGACAATTTTCTGAGCCGCGACGGAAGATGGATCGTATTCGTGGTCACGAGCGACGGGCTTTTCCAGCGATTTGCCAAGGCCATCGGACGGGAAGACCTCGCCCAAGACTCCCGTTTTTTGAAAAACCTCGATCGACTGAAACACCGGGACGCCCTTCACGAAATGATCCGCCCCTGGTTTCAGGAAAGGACGGTATCCGAAATCGATAGAATCTTCGGCGAAAAGGGGATTCCTTATGGGCTGGTGTACAACGCCCGGGACATTTGCGAAGACCCTCAGAACCAATTTCGGGGAAATATCGTGGAGGTTCAAGACCCGGACATCGGGCCCATTAAAATGCAGAACGTAACCCCGAGGCTTTCCGAGACTCCCGGCAAGGTGAGAACCAGCTGCCCCGGGCTCGGGGAACATAACCGGGAAATTTGGGGATGTCTTTTGGGACTCACCGAGGGCGAACTAGAGGACCTGCAGAAAGAGGGGATTATTTAGGCAGAATTCTTTCCGGTCCCTGTCTTGACTTTCATCGGAGGCAGGAATAGAATCCATCGAAATCGCAGGGAGGATATTTCAAATATAAAGGAGGAGGAGAAATGAAACGACAAGGATCGGTTTTGGGAATCTTTGTTTCATTGATGATCCTGGTCGGGGCTTCGGCCCAGGCCCAGGCTCCCAAGGAGTTCAAGATCGGGGCCATTTTGGCAATGACCGGCGCCGGGTCCTGGTACGGACAGGTGATGAGCCAGGGGTTCATGACCGCCATGGACGAAATCAACGGGAAGGGCGGAATCGACGGAATCAAGTTCAAGGCCTTGATCGAAGACCATCAGAGCGGGTCCGGGGCAGCCGCCATCAGCGGTTTCAACAAATTGGTGAATGTGGACAAAATTCCTTTTAGCTTCACCTCTTATACCGCTCCCACCCTTTCCATCATTCCGGTGGCCAACGAGAAGAACGTGCTCCTGCTGAACGGGGGGGCCGTGGGCCCAAAACTGGTGAATGCCAGCCCTTATCTCTTTAACAATCGCATGCTGGCGGTGATGCACGGGGTCGGAGTTATCCAACGAGCCAAGGAGCGGGGATTCTCCAAAATGGCGGCTCTCTACTGGAATGACGACGCCGGGATGGGCACCCACAAGTACGTCGAACCCAAGTGGAAAGCCATGGGGGGGACCGTGGTCGCGGCCGAGGCGCATCCCATCGGGGCCACGGACTACAAGCCGTATCTTTCCAAGATTATGGCCGCCAACCCGGATTTCCTGGCCCTGTGGCAATGGGGGAAAGACTGGGGGGTGGCGGTGAAGCAGGCCCGGGATATGGGATTCACCAAACCCATCCTAGGGGTGGAATTTACTCCGGATGCCGCCAAGCTCGCCGGCGCCACGGCCGATGGATTCGAGGCAGTGACCGATTATTTCGATCCCCAGGGAGCGGATCCCTGGACAAAGAGTTTCTCAGCCAGCTACAAGGCCAAGTACAAACAGGACCCTGAATTCTATGCCGCCAATTACTATGAAGGAGTATACATCTTGGCGGAACTGATCAAGAAGGCCAAGGCCAAAGGGGGCGACTGGTGGAGTGGCAAGGCCCTCCGGCAGGCGTTGGTGGAAATCAAAAAATTCCCCAGTGTCTACGGGGGAGTCGTGGAGTTCAACCCTGACGACGGAACCTGCAAGAAGAAAACGGCCCTCTTTGTGGTCAAAGGAGGAGACCGCGTATTCCAGAAATACATCGAACTCCAATAAAAGAGCCTGGAGCTTGGAATTCCGTTTCCCTGTTGGGGCGGGCCCGCACCCGCCCTGCTTCCTAAAGGGGTTTCATGGACCTTCTTCTGCAGCTGAGCATCAATGGGCTTTCCCTGGGCAGTATCTACGCCATCCTGGGAATCAGTTGGGGATTGATCTTCGCCGTAACCCGAACCTTCCACTTCGCCCACGGGGCGACTTTTGTCATCGCCTGTTATGCCGCTTACCTCTTCCAGCAGCTTGGCCTTTCCCTGATCCTTTCCTCCGCGGGCAGTGTTATCGCGGCGGGTCTCTTCGGCATTACCCTGGAGGGCCTCCTATACCGCTTTCTGCGGAAGGCCTTTGCCACCCACCTGGTGATCTTCGTCGCCGCCCTGGGCACCCTGATCACCGTGGAAAACCTGGTGGCCATGGGTTTCGGGACGGACACCAAGCCCCTGGAAGGGTTTCCGATTCAGGTCATTAAAATCGGCCAGGTAGGGTTCAACAACCTTCATGTGGTCATGTTCATCACCGCCGGAGCGGTTTTTGCCGCCCTCATGCTTTACCTCCGGTACACGAAGACGGGCAAGGCCCTGCGCGCGGTCATCAGCAACCCGGAGATGGCCGAGGTGATCGGCATCGACGTGCGGAAATATTTTCTCGTCGCCTTCGGGATGGGGTCGGTGCTGGTGGCCCCGGCTGCGGTCCTGGTGACCATCGAACGGGGGGCGACGCCGGACCTGGGTCACTGGGCCATCCTCTATGCCTTCATGCCGGTGATCATCGGGGGGATCGGGAGCCTTCCGGGTGCGGCCCTGGCCGGATTCATCGTGGGGCTGGCCGAGTCGATCGGCATCTGGAAGATCTCTTCCCAGTGGCAGGTGGGAATCGCGTTCGTCGTCCTGGTCGCCGTCCTGCTCCTGAAACCCACCGGGCTCTTTGGTTTCCGGGTTTACCGGGGAAAGATCTGAAATTCAATCGATCACCCCCTCCCAGCCCTTCCCCTCCGAGGGGGATGGCTGGGGTGGGGGGCGGAGCACGAATGGATTATCTCCTCCACATTTTCATCATGATCGCCATCTACGCGATCCTGGGGCTCTCTTTTAACCTGATTCTGGGCTACACCGGCCTCATCGCCATGTGCCACGCGGCCTTCTTCGCCATCGGGGCTTACACTTCCGCCCTCCTGGGAATTCATTTTGGAACCCATTTCCTGATCGGGATTGCGGCCGGCATGATCGTCAGCGGAGTGATCAGCCTGCTCGTGGCCATCCCGGCCATCCGGGTGAGGGACGAGTACTTAATCGTCACCACCTTGGCGCTGCTGATGATTGTTTACACGGTCCTCATGAACTGGATCGACCTGACCCGGGGGGCGGCCGGCCTGAGCGGAATTCCCCGGCCCTCTTTCTTCGGATACAAGGTTTCAAGCCCCTTAGCGTTCATCCCCCTCCTGTTCGGGTTCACCATTGTGGTTTTTCTGGCCTGCTGGCGGATCGTCCATTCGCCTTTCGGAAGGGTGCTGCGGGCGATACGGGAGGACGAGGTGGCCACCGAGTCCCTGGGTAAGAACGTGCGGGCCTTCAAGGTCTGGATTTTCGTCACCGGAGGGGCCCTGGCGGCCATAGCCGGGAGCCTTTTTGCCCATTATATGACTTACATAAGCCCGGCGAACTTCACCATCAACGATACCATCCTGATCTTTGCGGTTGTCATCATCGGGGGAGCCGCTAATTCCTGGGGGCCGGTGGTAGGAGCGATCATTCTGGTTTCGGTGATGGAGGCTCTGCGATTCATGGAAATCTCTCCGCTGATCGTCGGTTTCACCCGGCAGATCGCTTACGGCGTGGTGCTGATTCTCTTCATGTGTTTTCGGCCCCAGGGGTTCATGGGAGAATTTGCCGCCCTGCCGAAAAGGGATGAGAAGAAACCTTCCGCGCCAAAGGGAAACGGCGATCGGATGGTTCCTCAGGGAACTTCGGTCAAAGGCGGGGGCCTGTTTCAACAGGAAGTCCGGCCGCAGGAATCGGGAGCGCTGCTTCGGCTGGACGGGGTAAGCAAGAACTTCGGAGGGCTGAAGGCCGTCAACCATTGCACCCTGGACTTGAAAAATGGGGAGATCGTGGGCCTCATCGGCCCCAACGGAGCCGGCAAGACGACTCTTTTCAACGTGATCACCGGGTTTTATCCGACGGAGACGGGAGCGGTTCATTTCTCGGGGCAGGACATTTCCCGCCTCTCTCCCCACCGGATCACCCATTTGGGCATAGCCCGCTCGTTCCAGGATGTGAGACTGTTCCATAACATGACCGTCCTGGATAACGTCCTGGTGGCCCGGCCCAAGCAGACCGGAGAAAGCTTGCTCTGGGCCTTTCTCCGATTCGGCCGGGTCTCACGGGAAGAGAGAGAGAACCGGGAAAAGGCTCTGGCCTACCTGGAATTCGTCGGGCTGGCCGGGCAGGCGGGAGAGCTTGCGGGAAATCTTTCCTTCGCCGAGCAAAAACTCCTGAGCCTGGCCCGGCTCCTGGCCACGGAGGCCCGGCTGATCCTCCTGGATGAGCCTGCGTCGGGACTGGACCCCAAGGTCATGGAGAACCTCTTCCCGCTGATTAAAGACCTGGTGAAGTTCGGCAAGACGATCTGCATCGTGGAACACAACATGGAAGTTATCCGCGCCATGGTGGATGAAATTGTCTTTCTGAACGAAGGAAAGGTCCTGGCCCGGGGAACGCCGGAGCAGATCATGAAGGCCCCGGAACTGGCGGAGATCTACTTTGGCGGGTGAAAAAAAGATTCTGGATACCAGCTTCTGGATGCCGGATAAAAAGAAAGGAAAAAACGCCCTAGGTTCAACATCGACCATCCAGGATTCGGTAACCAATATCGAATACCCAATATCCGGTATCCCGTATCCAGAATGCAGAATCCAGTGTCCGTTCGGTAGGGAAAAACCATGATTTTCGAAGTGCAGAATCTGGCAAGCGGCTACCATAACAAACAGGTCCTCCAGGGAATTTCTTTCGGGCTGGAGGACGGGGAGGTTATGGGGACGATCGGCCACAATGGGGCCGGGAAGACTACACTCCTGAAAACCCTTTTCGGACTCCTTCCCCCTTGGGAGGGGAGGGTCTTCTTCCGAAACCACGAGATCACCGGCAGGAAGCCCGAAGCGAACGTGAAGGAGGGAATCGCTTACATGCCCCAGGGGCAGGGCCTTTTTCCCGACCTGACGGTCATGGAGAACCTGGAAATCAGCAACTTCGGCCTGGACCCGCAGACCCTGAAAAGGCGCTCCAGTCATGTCTTCGAGCTGTTCCCCATTCTGGACGAGCGGAAGAAACAGAGAGCCGGCACGCTGAGCGGAGGAGAGCAGCGTATGCTGGGCGTGGGGATTACCCTGATGCATGAGCCAACGCTCCTGTTCCTGGACGAACCCTCTCTGGGACTGGCCCCCCGGATCGTTCAATTGGTCATGGAAAACATTTCCAAAATCAACGAACGTTTCAAGAACTCCATCCTGCTCGTGGAGCAGAACTTCGAACAGGTCAAGCGGGTGGCCAAGAAGATCATGGTAATCAAGCTGGGCCAGATCGTCTTTTCCGGGGTCCTGAACCCGACGATGGACAAGCGGGAGTTGTGGAAGTACTTTTAAAGCGGGCGTTAGCCTTCAGGCAATGGGCAATGAGCAATGGGTATTGGGTAATGGGTAATGGGTAATGGATGATAGGGAATAGGTTTCAGCCAAGAACAGCAGATGAGAACCCGGAGCCGGAAACCCTGCATGGGAGGCGCTCATGAAAATCACCCGGGTTGAAGCAATCCCCTTCCGGATTCCTTACAAGACTCCCCTGAAATGGGGGCTCTCGGGGTACCTGGAAGCGGCAGAACATGTCCTGGTCAGGGTCCACACCGATGCCGGGGTGGTGGGCGTGGCCGAAGCCACTCCGCGGCCGACCATCTACGGCGAATCCCAGGCCTCCATCCTTTATGCCATCCGCAACTGGTTTGCCCCCATGGTTGTGGGTATGGACCCCGCTCATACGGAGAGGATTTGGTCTAAATTCGAGGGGATTCACTGGAATCCAACGGCCAAAGGCGCTGTCGATCTTGCGCTTTATGATGCAATTGCCAGGGCGAGGGGAGTCCCACTCTGGGAGATGCTCGGGGGGAACTCCCACCGCCTCTCCGTCAGCTGGATGCTGGGCATTCGTTCCATTCCCGAGATGGTTCGGGAAGCTGTGGAGATGCGGGCCGGGGGCTTCAAAGCTTTCAAAGTAAAAGTGGGAACCGATCCGGAGAAAGACGTTCAGGTTATCAGAGCCTTGCGGGAAAACCTGGGGTCTGACGTTCTTCTGTATGTCGACGCCAACATGGCCTATTCCGTTTCCACCGCCGTGCGGACCCTCAAGCGGATGGAAGAACACGGCCTGGCCTTCGTGGAAGAACCGGTCCCGGCATGGGACCAGAGGGGGAGGCTGAAAGTCTCCAGAGCCATCTCCATCCCCATCCTGGGGGATGAAAGCGTCTTCACCCCCCAGGACGTGGCCCGGGAAATCGAACTGGGAGCAATCGGGATCATCAGCATTAAGACTCCCCGCACGGGGTACACTCTATCCTTGAAGATTGTGAATTTGGCTGAGACCGCCGGAATTCCGTGCCTCATGGGAACCCAGGCGGAAACCGGCGTGGGGACCCTGGCCAGCGCCCATTTCGGCGCGGCGCGACGAAACGTCTCCTACCCGAGCGAGATTTCTTTTTTCCTTTCGCTGACGGATGACCTGTTGGCTGAACCGATCGCTTTGAAAGACGGCTTCATCGAACTACCCACCCGTCCCGGCAACGGCGCCGTTCTGGATGAAGAGAAGATTAAAAGATACCGGATGGATTAAACCGATAAAATTCCTCAA
>JACAEW010000340.1 GCA_013388675.1 Syntrophaceae bacterium
CCCCATAAACCCAACCGGTGCCAGGAAGAGGGGGAAGCGTAGGGGCGGTTCGCTAACCGCCCCTACACCGGGACCCCCGGGTCTTACTTGGGCAAATACTGAATCATCTCCTTCTGAATATCCGGATGGAGACGCTTGACCTCGTCCAGGATCGCCGGCTTGGCTGCTTTCTTGATCGAGTCGATATCCGGGTCGATAAAGGTCATCCCTTTCTTTTTCAATTCGACCACGTAGAAGTCGTCCTTCTCCCGTTCCACTTTCTCGCCGTATTTGGCGGCCTCGGCCGCGGACTCCCGGATGATTTTCTGCTGCTCGGGGGTGAGCTTTTTGAACCAGCTTTCACTCGCCACCCACCACCAGGGCCAGTAGATGTGAGAGGTCATGATGATATATTTCTGAACCTCCCAAAGAGAGCGGCTGTAGGGAGACACGAGGGTGTTTTCATGGGCCTCCACCTGCCCGGTCTGCATGGCCATGTAGATTTCCGGGGCGGGGATGGCCACCGGCAGGGCGCCCAGGGCCTTCCAGACCCGCAGCCAAACGGGTTCCTCGGGAAGCCGCATCTTCAGCCCCTTGATGTCCTTCGCTTCCTTGACCGGCTTGTTGGAGGTCATGTGGCGGGGCCCCCGGTACTGGGGACCGAAGACCACCAGTCCGCCCTTTTGCAGAGAGAGCTCATCAATTTTTTTCCCCGCGGGCCCACCGACATAATTCACGAGTTGTTCCCAGGTAAACAGGTAAGGGATATTAAGCGCATTGTACTCGGAGGCAAACTGGCCGAGAAAGATCCCTCCGGTGAGGGACATTTCGGTCTTTCCGATCTTCAACAGACCCAGGACTGCTTTTTCGCCCCCGAGCTGGCCGCCCAGGAATGGGGTAACCTGCATCTGCCCTTTCGATTTCTG
The DNA here is from genome assembly GCA_013388675.1 of Syntrophaceae bacterium. Taxonomy (GTDB): domain Bacteria; phylum Desulfobacterota; class SM23-61; order SM23-61; family SM23-61; genus SM23-61. Next base: position 906 of record JACAEW010000340.1, read on the forward strand.
TTCCACCAGCTCCTTGAACTTGGCGACCCCGGCTTCTTCCGACCCTCCGGGGGGCATGGTGTTGTTCACGTGGACCTGGATTGGAGCCGCAGGAATTCCAGTCGGAAAAGCCGCCCAGGCCAGGCCAATGACCAGCAAAACTACCGGAGTAAAATGTTTGATTTTCATCATACCCTCCTCCTTTGATTTGCGAATAAGGAATCCATCGAAGATACCGATTTGCTTATTCTTTTTCTCCCCCTGTTCTCGTGCCCGAGTTCCTCTCACGACCGAGGATTTGGATTCCGCAATCGTGTTTTCCCCTCTCACATATTCCACTTCTGTTCATACCCGTCCTTGGTGATTGGCCCTTTGGGAACGGGGACCCCGACTTCGATAATGCTGCTCGAATAGCGGACGTCCTTTTTTACTTTTTGGAAATACCGGGAGGCCTCCAGGAGGGCATCCATGTTCACCCCGGTTTTTACGCCCATCTCTTCGAACATGAACACCAGGTCTTCCGTGGAGGTGTTTCCCTTGGCCCCCGGGGCAAAGGGACATCCTCCCAGCCCGCCCACCGCCCCGTCGTGAATTCGGATGCCGGCCTCGTAGGCGGCCAGGGAATTGGCCAGGCCCAGCCCCCGGGTGTTGTGCATATGAATGGAGAACTTGACATCGGGGAACTCGGTCACGCAAAGCCGGCACGTTTCCTGAACTTCCTTCGGGTTCCCGAATCCGACCGTATCCGCCAGGGACATGTGGCGAAGACCGAGTTGATAAAACTGGCGGATAAATCCCAGGGTCACCTCCGGCTTGATCTTTCCCTCGAAGGGGCAGCCGAAGACCGTGGCCATCCCGGCCTTCACCTCCAGGTCGGGATATTTCCCTTTCAGCTCCACGATCTTCTTCATCTCCTCCATCGATTCGGCGGTCGTGCGCCGCACGTTGCTGATGTTGTGGGACTCGCTGACCGACATGACGAAACCGATATTTCGCATACCGCTCTCCGCGGCCAGTTGGGCGCCTCTCAGGTTGGGGACCAGGGCGGAAACTTCGACCCCTTCCGGTTTCATCTTCAACACCGCCCGGGCCATCTGGGCGGCATCCTGAAATTGGGGGATGGCTTTGGGGCTCACAAAAGAAGTGACCTCCAGGTTGCGCAGGCCACTGGCCACGATGAGCCGGAACAGTTCTATTTTGGCTTCCGTGGGGATGAACTCGGGAATATTTTGCAGACCATCCCGGAGCATCACCTCACGAATAATGACTTCATCCTTATTCATAAATAAGCTCCTTTTTTTCTTCCCCAAGGCCCTGATTCCTGCCCCGGAAAATCTTTCCCCTTCGGAATCAGATGATCCTTTTCCTTTTTAATTCCCCGATTTCGTCGTCGGAGTACCCGAGTCCCTGAAGAATTTCTGCCGAGTGCTCGCCCAATTGCGGGGCCGGCCGGCGGATTTTTGCCGGGGTCTCGCTCATCTTGACGGGGAACCCGAGAACTTTCATCTTGCCCGCGGGCTGTTCCAGTTCCAGCATCATCACCTGATGTTTGACCTGGGGGTCTTCGAAGGTCTGGGCAAGGTTGTAAATGGGCCCGCAGGGAACTCCTTCTCGATTCAGGTATTCAATCCACTCCTTCATGGTCTTCTGGGAGGTGATCCGGTTGATGATTTCGTTCAGCTCCTTGCGGTTCTCCCTTCTCAAATCATTTGTACCAAACCTTGGATCGGAAAGCAAATGCTTCAATCCGAGAGCTTGGGCCAATCTCTCCCACATGGGCTGGCCGGCGGGGGCGATGTTGATATACCCATCGAGGGCCTTGAAGGTTCCGTACGGAGACGCCACGGGGTGGTCATTTCCCGCACGCTCGGCAACCCTGCCGGTGTGAAAATACCAGTCCGCCTGCAAGCTCAAAACGCTGATCATGGCGTCCACCAGGCTGGTTTGGACCTCCTGCCCTCTGCCGGTCTGCTGCCGGGCCATTAAAGCCACCAGGATCCCGTACGCCCCGTAAATTCCGGCCACCGAATCGGAGATGGGAATCCCGGTTCTCACCGGCTCGCGGTCGGGAAATCCGGTGACGCTCATGAACCCCGAGATTCCCTGGGCAATGAAATCGAAGGCCGGGCGAAGAGCATGGGGGCCGTCCTTTCCAAACCCGGAGATCCCGCAATAGATGATGCCCGGGTTCACTTTCTTGAGAGTTTCATAATCGAGTCCCAGGCTGCGCATGACCCCGGGGCGGAAATTCTCAACCACCACGTCGGCCTTCTCCACCAGCCGGAGGAATATCTTTTTCCCCTCCGGGGATTTCAGGTCCAGGGTAAGGCCTTTCTTGTTGCGGTTCATCCCCACGAAATATCCGCTTTCTCCATTGACGATCGCGCCCTGGTAACGGGCATCATCGCCGTGCTCCGGAGTTTCGATCTTGATGACCTCCGCACCCATGTCGGCCAGAAGCATGGTACAAAACGGGCCCGCGAGAAACCGGGTCAGGTCGAGGACTTTAATCTGCGAAAGGGACATGAGTTTCCTCCGTTTTGCCGTCATTTTAAAGAAGTGGGGTGAATTGTCAAGGAAAAAACGGGATTGATTTTAGATATTGACAAATACAAACGGGAATTTTAGCGTAATACTATCTCAAAGGTTGCTCTTTTTATCTTGCCGAGAAAGGACCATCCACCTATGACAACGCCTATTAAGGTTGGAGTCGTCGGCGCCGGCTTTGCCGCAGCTTTTCATCTTCGCTGCTACCGCCAGGTTCAGGGGGTTCCGGTTGAAGTCGCGGCGATTGTGGATATCAACAAGTCCCGGGCCGAAGAACTGGCCAAGCGCAATGGCGTGCCCAAGGTCTACGACGATTTCCGCTACGTCCTCGAAGACCCGTCCATCCAAGTCATCGACCTGGTCGTCCCTAATGCCCTTCATCTGCCGATGGTCCTGGACGCGGCCAAGGCAGGAAAACATATCCTCTGCGAGAAACCGCTGACCGGATACTTCGGAGAAGGGGAGCCCGAGGAGAAGGTGGGAACCACATCCAAAAGGAAGATGCTCCAGAAGGTTCAGCAGGACCTGCAGACGGTGAGCAAAGTTATGGCTTCCCATAAAGGAAAATTCTGCTATGCCGAGAATTGGGTCCATGCCCCCGCCTTTAAGAAAGGCATGGAATTGATGGAAAAGTGCTTCGTCTCCGGCAGTATCCTCGATATACGGGGAGAGGAGTCCCACAGCGGTTCTCATTCGGAATTCGCCAAGTGGTGGCGTTACTCCGGAGGGGGAGCCCTGGCCCGCCTGGGCGCTCATCCCTTGGCCAGCGGCCTCTTTTTAAAGCAGTTCGAGGGGGAAAAGAAATTCGGGAAACCCATTTTGGTTAAGGAAGTCTGGGCCGACGGAACGGACCTGACCAAAACCCCGGCCTTCGCCAAATCGAAAGGCAGTCCTTTAGTGACGGGATGGGGGGACGTGGAAACCTGGTCGCAGATTACGTTGACTTTCACGGACGGAACCAAGGCGACCTTCTTTGCCGCGGACGATCTTCTGGGGGGTATGGAGTCCAACATGGACGTCCGCCTGACCAACGCGAGGATCAAGTTCGACCTTTGCCCCGTGCGTATCTGCCAGTTCTATACGGTCGATCCGGCGCCGGTGAAAGACGTCTATTTCAACGAAAAGCAGGAGACGAAGGCCGGCCTCTCGTTCCCCAACCCACACGAGGAGTGGCTTCTCGGTTATCCCCACGAAATCCAGGATTTCATGGAGGCCATCGCCTTCGACCGCCCCCCTCTGACGGGCTTGGAACTGGCCAAACAGGTCGTGGAGGTGCTATATGCGGGGTATGTATCCATGGAGGAAGGCCGGAAAGTAATTCTTTCGTAGGTTGAGAACGGAAAGTTGTTCGCCCACCACTCCCGTCTCTCAACTTTCGTGGATGGGGAGGAAAGATGTCCAAGGACGATCTCTTTTATCTTCCGGTAAAAATCGGCCAGGTGGAACTCCGAAACCCATTTATTGTGGCTTCCGGCCCCACGGCCAAGCGAGTGGACCAATTGGAGCAGGCCGAAAAGTGCGGTTGGGGGGCAGCCTCCATCAAGCAGACCTTCAATCCCCTTCCTTACATTAATTACCAGCCTCGCTACCGCTGGCTGAAAAAGGAGAAGCTGCATGTCTTTACTGCCGAATACCGCTTAGACATGGAGCAGGGATTGAGGTTGGTCGAGGAGGGGCGAAAAAAATGCAAAGAGCTGGTCATCATCGCCAACTACTCTTACGTGGCGGGGCAGGACATCGACGGCTGGCTGGATGCCGCCAAACGCTTCGACGCCGCCGGCGCCCAGATCCTGGAGCTAAATTTCTGCTGTCCCAACATGTCTTTTAACGTGGACATCTCCGAGCGGGCCAAGAAGGATGTCCGCCCCTCCTCCGGAGCCAGCATGGGGCAGGATGAGGGGGCGGTTCGTTGGGTGATCGAGAACACCCGAAAGGTCACAAAGCTCCCCTTAATCGCCAAGATCACTCCCGAAGGGGGCCGGATTTCAGAGGTATCCAAGGTGGCTTTTGAGGCGGGAGCTGCAGCGGTATGCAGCGTGGCCAACCGGCTGGGAATTCCCGCCATCGACGTCTGGAACTACAAGAAGCCCATCTATAACCTTCAGGGCCAAAATACCATGGCCTGCCTGTCCGGCACCTGGATTAAACCCCTGGCGCTGAGGGATGTGTTCGAAATCCGCAAACTCGTCGGCCCGGAACCTCACATTAACGGCACCGGGGGGGTCTCCTCCATGGAAGATGCGGTGCAGATGATGATGTGCGGCGCCGATTCCATCGGGATCTGCACCGAAATTATGATCAGCGGCTTCGGCTTCCTGGAAAAGTGGATGAAGTCCCTGAAGGATTACATGAAGAAGATGGGGTTTCAGACCGCCAGGGATATCCGGGACCTCCTCCTAGCGGAAATCAAGCCCGCCTCCGAATTGACCGTTTGGGCCGGCTACGCCCAGGTGGACCCCAAGAAATGTTCCAAGTGCGGGTTGTGCGTCGAGATCGGCCATTGCAATGCCATCGTCCTGACCGACGAATCCGCCGAGATCGACTCGGAGCTCTGCCAGGGCTGCTCCACCTGCATCGACATCTGCCCGAAGAAGGCGATCACGATGCTGGAAAGCAAAAAGGGCGGGATGTAGGAGCGACCGGCAGGTCGCCCCTACGATTTTTGGAGTGGAGCAAAGAGTGCGAACAAAAAGGGGAAGAATCTATACGCCGCTGCGGTTTGCCCCGAAAAGAAATCCAATCCTCACCCTATGCACGGCCTTCGGGTCATCAGTTTTTCATTCGCGTCGAAGCCGAATCTCTTGTACAAGCCCGCTGCATCGGTCGTCTGAAGCACAAACTGCGTCCCGGCGATTTGCGGGTGGTCCAGGATGCATCCGACCAGCCATTCCCCTAGACCCTTTCCCCGGTAGCTATCTTTTATGACCACGTCGGACAGCCAAGAGAATACTGTATAATCGCTCACCACCCGGGCAAAACCGATCTGCTCCTGGTGCCTGAAAAGGGAAAAACACATGGAGGTTTGAATCAACTTTTCAACCACTTCCCGCGGCCGCCTATGGCCCCATAAAGTTTTGGCCAGCAGGCCTGCCACAACCTCAACCTGAACCCGGCTCCGGTCATCCGAAATCACGAACTCATCCCAATGCCATTCCACCCCAATCTCCTCCCATGAACCCCGTTCTCGCTTTCTACTCCGGCACGATCAAATTCAGAGTCGGGAAATAAGTGCGGTACCGAGATATTTCCCTGGTCAGTAAGCGGAGCCCTGCCACCGCAGCGTGCGCCCCAATGATGAAATCCGGCAGAGGAGAACGCCTCCGGCCTCCTCGGCGGCGATAGGCAAAAAAGCATTTCCCAGCAAGAAACGCGGCCTCCCAAGGGATCGGGTCCCGGCGAAAATAGGAGGGGGACAAAACATCCTCAAGATCCTCAATTCTTTCAAAACGGATGGAAACTTCCGCGTAAATAATCGGGTTGATCACCAATTCGTTCTGCTCGGCATAATAGCCTAGGGTCTCGGAAGACCACGGAAACCATTTTTTGTCTTCAGTCAGAATGTCGAGGATCACATTGCTGTCCACCAGAATGTCCATCCATTATCCTCTCGTAAGGGTCATGATTTCATCGGTTGTCATTCTTACCGTACCTTTCCCACGAAGCCGGGCAATCAAGCTGCGGCTCCTCCTGGATTGGCGTTCAATTTTTTTCAGGCAAACGTTCTTGCCGTTCATCACGAATTCGACCTCGGTATCCGGGAGAAAGCCCATCTTTTCCCGGATTTCCATGGGAATCGTTACCTGCCCCTTGGTTGTAATCCTCATAAGAACCTCCTTATTACTCTTACTGGGTATACTCTTACCACAATTCCTACAAAAAAACAATCTCGATGAAGGGAGTAGAGGGAGCAAACGTAAGCATCTTAGGGACAGATTTTTGGAAAAAAGATTTCTTCTGAAATCGTCTTGAAATCGTCGGTTGACAGAGTTACATGGAAGGTGTAGATTTCAATCGGAAGTCGAGGTTTGGAAATATTTTTCATTCCTCGAATTTTGGCCAGTTGCAGAGATTGGCAAGTTTTCTACTGTTGAACCCAATAGGCATCTTATCGCTGTGTAGTAGATTTTGAGAAGAACCCCGGACAAAATAGCTTGTGGCCATACGGTTATGAAGAGATTATTTTTAGAATTTGTAATGAGTCTGGGTTTCTCAATTATCGGGTTTTGGTTTGTATTTTATTCCTGGTATTATTTTTTGAAACAGGGAATCGAGTTGTACTTTTTTGGCGATAAAACGAGTGGTCTTTCTGGCATTCTCTTGGGGATACCACTTGGAGGAATATTGGGTATTCTTTTGGCCCAAAAACTGGTTTATAAAACAAAGGGTTGGAATGTTTTTGGGACTGCAATGGCTTTAATACTATCTATTATTGGTTGCCTGTTTGGGATTTACATGATGGATGAAGTAGGTTCCTATGTCATTTTCCTCATTCCTCTATTGGTAGCAATGATGTGCCTTATTGGTTATCATTTCAAAGTGCTCTTCAGATAAAGCGAGTCGTTCAATTAAAAGATGATGAAGATAAAAATTTTTCGGGAGATTTCGTTATCTGCGATATCGCTATCGGTTCCCAGATCAGGGAAAAGGTTTCGATATCGATATCATTCATGCAAGCGAGACGGGTCATTTATACCCATAATGAACAACCCATAAAGCAGCCATTGACTGAAGTTTAGGTGCAACCCAGCTTTCATCACCTGAATAAGCCTCCTATAGG
>JACAEW010000341.1 GCA_013388675.1 Syntrophaceae bacterium
GCAGGGGTAGACCCGGGAAGCTCAAAACCTTCCTCAAGCACCCACTCGATTAGGATAAGACCCTTTTTTTAAAATCATTATATCCTCTAATCAGGAAGAAGAACAGGACATGGGCAGTTTCCCCGGCATTGGCCCCCGGTGGAAAGGGTCTTCCATAACCCGTAAAAGTCCATTTTCATTCCCTGGGATTTTGGGTATGATGGGCGAGGCATGAAAGCGAAGGAGGAAACATGAACGAGGAAAACGTTCTTCGCATGACCGGCGGCGAGGCCCTGTCGGAAATGCTCCATGCCTACGGGGCGGAGTATGTTTTCGGAATCGCGGGCTTCCAGTTAATGCCCTTTTACGACGCCCTTTGCCGGGCCGGAAACCGGCGGCCCCAGCACATCCTGGTCAACGATGAAAGAACCGGCGCCTTTGCCGCCGACGCCTATGCCCGCGTGTCGGGCAAGGTGGGCTTTTGCGATGGGACCCTGGGCCCGGGGGCAACCAACCTTACCACCGGGTTGGTTGAAGCAGCCACGGCCGGCATTCCCGTGGTGGCCTTTATCGGGGATTCCAACCGGGATCATTCGGGTAAAAACATGACCCAGGAGACCCGGCAGGCTGAGATTCTCGCTCCCATCGCCAAGGAACTCATCCGCGTCGAGAGGGGCCATCGCATCCCGGAACTGATGCGCCGGTCCTTCGGAACCGCCACCTCCGGGCGGCCCGGGGTGGTTATTCTCAACGTCCCCGAGGATATTGCTCACAATAAATGGGATTACCCAGCCGACGATTTTTTCGTGGACCCCGAAACTCTCCTGGTCCCTTCAAGACGGGTTCGTCCCGACGCGAAGGAATTGGCCAAGGCCGCCGCCCTTCTCCGGGGGGCTAAACGGCCGGTGCTTCTCGTCGGCGGGGGAATCCACCTTTCCGGGGCCTGGGAAGAACTCCGTTCCTTCTGCGAGCGTCTAAACATCCCCGCGGCCCACACCCTCAGCGGCAAAGGCGCCCTTCCCTGCCCCCATCCTCTTTGCCTTCACCTTTTTGGCCGTTACGACCGGGTGGCCAACGAATTCATCCGTTCCGCCGACCTGCTCATCGGCTTGGGATGTAAATTCGGGGAGATCGCCACCGTCAGGTACACCTTGATCCCCAGGGAGGCCAAGCTACTTCACATCGACATTGCCCCGGAAGAAATCGGCCGCCATCAAAAGGTGGCCGTCGGCCTGTGGGCCGACGCCCGCCTGGCCATGGCGGACCTCTTGGATGAAATAGGACCCGACGCCCCCGCCCAGGCCCGGAAGAGGGAAGGTTACGTGGCGGAAATCCAGGCCAAGAAAAAAGAGTGGCGGGAGAAGAACCTGGAAAAGCTCACCAGCGATGAAAAGCCGGTTCACATGGCCCGGCTTTGCCATGAATTGACCCGGGCCATGCCGCCCAACGGAATTCTTCTTGCCGACGGCGGATTTGCCGCCCACTGGACCGGCCTTCTGTACGAAACCCCCGCAGCCGGCCGGTCTTTCGTCGTAAACCGGGGAAATGCCTCCATCGGCTACGGCGTACCCGGCGGGATCGGCGCTCAGCTCGCTGCCGGGGAGGCCCCCGTGGTGGCCGTGACCGGCGACGGCGGCTTCAACATGTCCATGGGAGACCTGGAGACCGCCGTCCGCCAGCGGATTCCTGTAACCTATGTCATTGTCAACAATGCAGCCCAAGGTTATGTGAAAGGTTTACAGCACGTCCTTTTCGAAGGGCGCTACCAATCCTCCGATCTCAAGGAAATGAACTACGCCGAAATCGCCCGGGTTATGGGCGCCGGGGGAATCCGGGTGGAAGACCCGGCGAAGCTCGCCGCTGCCCTTGCAGAGGGGATCGCTGACCGCTCGGGTCCCACGGTGATCGACGTGGTAGTCACCCGGGACCCCGGCCGGATGCTCCCCGGAGTGGATGCCCGCACCCAGATCAAAGTAAAACCGGGAGACCGGCCGGCCTGATTCCCGGTCCCATCCCGCTAGGAATGATGGACGAGGCGACCCAAAAAGGATAACACCGGATGACTTTCCAAAAGCTTCTCCAGAGGGAAAAAGAAAACCGGCCCTTCCGGGTGGCCGTCGTGGGGGCCGGAATGATGGGCCTTGGGGTGATCAACCAGATGTTCCGCATGTCGGGGGTGCGGGTAAGCCTGGTCGCCGATCAAAGAGTAGAAAAGGCCCGGCAAGCCTTTATCTCGAATGGGATCCAACCCCAGGATATCCGCGTTTTGAACCATGCCGGGGCCGCCCAGGATGCCCTGGCGAAGGGCCAACCCATAATTACCGAAGATGGGGAGCTTCCTGCGCAGGTAGAAGTGGATGCGGTTGTGGAAGCCACGGGGTCTCCGGAAGCGGGGGCCAGGATTGCCTATGCCTCCATCCTGGGCAAGAAGCATACGATCATGCTCAACGTGGAAGCCGACGTGATGGTCGGGCCCATCCTGGCTTCGACCGCCCGCAGTGTGGGAGTGGTTTATACTCTTGCCTCCGGTGACCAGCCCGGATCGATCTGCGAGCTGTATGATTGGGCCAAAACCCTTGGGCTGGAAGTGGTAGCCGCGGGGAGAGGTACCCAGCTCGCGCCGGCGGGCCGCTATGTGACCCCGGATGCCTTCGCGGAGACGGCCAAACGACTTGGCGGGAATGCGCAGATGCTCTGCTCCTTCCATGACGGCACAAAATCTCAGGTGGAGATGGCAGCCGTTTCCAACGCCCTCGGGTTGGTCCCGGACAAAAGAGGGATGCATGAGCCCTTTGCCTGTGTGGAAGACCTCCCCGCAGTATTCCGCCTTCAGGAAATGGGCGGAGTCCTTTCCCGGATGGGGGTCATCGAGCTGGCCAACAGCTTTCGCCCCGATGGAGTGGAAGTGAAACATGGGATGGTCAATCCGGGGGTTTTCCTGGTGGTGACCTCCGATCATCCGGGCATCCAGTCCCTTCTAAAACACCTATTTCGTCGGATCGAAAAGGCGGGGCCCTTTTACGGATTGTTCCGCCCTTACCACCTGACTGCCGTCGAAACCCCTTACTCGGTGGTGAAGGCCTGTCTTTATGGGGAGACCACGGGAAGCGCGCGAGACCGACTGGTGACCGAAGTGATCGCCGTGGCCAAAAAGAACTTGAAGGCCGGGGAAATGCTCGACGGAGGAGGGGGATATACGGTCTACGGGTTGGTGGAGCGGGCTGAGATCGCCCGAAACGAAGGGCTCCTTCCCCTGGGATTCGCCCACGGGATTCCGGTTCTCCGGGACATCCCCCGGGATACGCCCCTCCGACAGGAAGATGTGGGGGCGGATACCCGATCCTTTCTTTACCGGCTCAGGAAGCTTCAGGACACGATTCAGTCCAAACCGGAGAAAAAAGAAAAGAACAAATGATTGGGACGCAGATGAACGCAGATTTTCAGGATGCTAAAAAATCCTAAAAGGAGGCTTTCATATGAAGAAGCACTATGGAGTTCGTGTAGGGATCGTAGTCCTCGTTTTCCTTTTGGCGGTTCCGGCAACCAACGCCCGGGAAAAATCATTGATGGTCACGGCGGGAGGAATCGGCGGCAGCTGGTTTATCGCCGGGGCGGCCTTCAACGAAGTATGGGAAAAGTCCATTCCGGACCTGAAGACCTCGCTGGTTCCGGGGGGCGGCAACTCTAATCCCATCCGGGTGAATAAGGGGGAAGCCGATGTGGGATTCACCTATTCCACTATGGCAATTGCGGCGATGAAGGGAGTGGAACCCTACAAGGAAATATTGAGCAACCTCCGTGGCCTGGGCAACCTGCAGATGAAGCAGTATCTGGTCATTGCCGCTCTTCGGTCCACCGGGCTGACCAGTTTCGAAGACGTGGTCAAGAAAAAATATCCCCTCAAGATTTGCCCCGGGACCCGGGGACTCGGCGGGGAGCTGACCTTCCGCCAGGCCATGGCCGAATACGGAATTTCTTACCAGGACCTCCAGAAATGGGGGGGAAAGATTTACTTTGCCAGCTGGAACGAATCCGTCTCCCAGATCCAGGACGGACATGCCAATGCTCTCACTTCCCAGACTGTTTTGGCGAATCCCTTCATGGTGGAACTCTGCACCTCCCGCGACATGAAATTCCTGGCCCTTACCCCCGAGGTGGCGGACAGCATGGTGAAGAAATTCGGGTTCACCAAGGAAGTCCTGCCCAAGGATTCCTACAAGGGGATGGACTCCGAGTACCTCACCGTGGCCGATTCCGTGGTCCTTCTCTGCAAGAAAGACCTCTCGGAGGAAATGGCCTATCTTCTGGCCAAGCACCTTTCGGAAAACCAAAAGAAATGGGCCGATACCCACGTCATGTTTAAAGACTTCGTTCCCCAGGATGTGGGAAAATTCCCGGAGCAGATTCCGCTCCATCCCGGGGCGGCCAAATATTTTAAAGAAAAAGGCTATATGAAATAGTATTGCGAATTTTCTTGAAGGTACGTCCAATCCCCCATCCCCCAGGCTCCCTGGGCCGGGTTGGCCCGGGGACCGGGGAAAATCCGGAGGTTTGTGAGTTCAATGAAGGAAATCCGTCTGGATGATACGGTTCAGGGACCGCGTTTGTTTGCCGGGACCCTGGCCAGAGTTCTGGCCCTCTTCGCCGCGGCCGCGTCCCTTTACCATTTGATCACCGCAGGGTTCGGAGCCCCGGAAGCGATGGTCCACCGGGCGATTCATCTGTTGTTCATCTTCCCCCTGATTTTTCTATTCTATCCTTTCCGAAAAGGGTCCTCCAGAACCCGGGCGGAGGTCATCGACTGGATCGGGGCCGGGGCATCGGTCTTGATTTCCCTTTACGTAATTTGGGAATACGAGCGGCTGGCCTGGCGGTTTCCTTATGTAGACCCGGTGACCCTGCCGGACTTAATCATGGGGCTATTGGCCGTTTTCCTCGTCCTCGAGGTAACCCGGCGTACCGTGGGTTGGGCCCTGGTGGTCGTGGCTCTGGTATTCCTCGGCTACGCCCTCCTGGGAAGTTATCTTCCCGGATACCTGGCCATAAAAGGAGTAACCCCCACCCTCCTACTTGAACATCTCTACATGGTTCCTGAAGGGGTTTTCGGCTCCATGACCGGCCTTTCGTCCACCTTCGTCTATCTCTTCATTCTCTATGGGTCTTTCCTCAAGTTCAGCAAGGCGGGAGACTTCTTCATCGATTCCGCGCTGGCTTTTGTGGGAAAAGCCCGCGGAGGTCCGGCCAAGGTGGCGATTTTCGCCAGCTGCCTGTTCGGCACGATGAGCGGAAGCGCGGTGGCCAACGTTTTCGGGACCGGCACCTTCACCATTCCCCTGATGAAGAATATCGGGTACCGCCCCTATTTCGCGGGAGCGGTGGAGGCGGCGGCATCGACCGGCGGGCAGATCATGCCCCCGGTCATGGGTTCGGCCGCTTTCATCATGGCCGATTTCACCGGGATTCCCTACCTGAACATTTGCATCGCAGCTCTCATTCCAGCCCTGCTTTTTTACTTTTGCATTTATGTCATCCTGGACCTGGAGGCCATCCGTACCGGTCTCACGGGTTTGGCCAAAGAGTCCATCCCCGCCCTGGGGAAGACCATCCGCTGGGGAATCCACCTGGTTTTCCCGGTGGTTCTCATCGTCGTGCTTTTGGCCATGCGCTATACTCCCCATTACGCGGCTTTCTGGGCTGTCGTCTCCACCATCGCCGTCTGCATGTTACGTTCCAAAACCCGCATGGGCCTGGGGACGTTCGTGGAGGCTCTAAAGGATGGGGCGATGAACGCCGTGTCCGTGGCCGCCTGCCTGGTCTGCGCGGGAATCATCGTGGGGGTCACCGGGCTGACCGGGCTGGGACTGAAATTTACCGCCACCATCGTCTATCTTTCCGGGGGAAGTCTGCCCTTGGCCTTGTTGATCATTGCCCTGGTGACGATTGTCCTTGGCATGGGTCTTCCGACCCCGGCGGCCTATTTCCTGGTGGCCATTTTCGGCGCCCCCGCCCTGGTGGAGCTGGGGATCCCCAAGCTTCTCGCCCATCTCTTCTGTTTCTACTACGCCATTCTTTCGGCCATCACCCCTCCGGTGGCCATGGCCGCCTACGCCGGCGCCGCCATCGCCAAAGCGGATTTCATGCGCACCGGCCTTGCGGCGGTGAAACTCGCTTCGGTCGGCTTCCTCATCCCCTTCGTGATCATATTCGACCCAAGCTTGGTTCTCCAGGGAGCTATTTTTTCCGTCTCTTTCTCCCTCATCAGCTGCGCCCTGGGGATCGTGGCCATGGGATGCTCGTTCCAGGGGTATTTCTTGGGACATGTTTCCTTCCCCATGAGACTTCTCCTGCTCATGTTGAGCCTCTTTCTGTTCTGTCCTTTTTGGCCGGAAGTGGTGAAGACCATCGGAGGGGGTTCTCTGGCTGGCCTCTTTCTTTGGAAAAGGAATCAGCGATCCAGGCCGCTGGCCGCTTAGCCGTTTCGAAAGGGTTCTCCTGAAGACCCCCTTGTTATCCAGCCCGGGAGCGCCGACTGTGCCAGGACGAAAGGTTGGATGACGCGGAAAAGAATATCCTGGATGCCAAGGGCTGCCTGTGGGTGGGCGCCCTCATCGAGGCGATCGGTGCATCTTTGACTCTGGCCTTGGATATGCGGTTGTGCACAGACGGGCCATGTCGCCCTTTTCGGCCTGGGGATGAAGGCGGCCGAGATCGACGTTGCCCGATGGATCGTTTCGAAAGAACTCACCCTCGTCGGCATCCTGGGGCGGAGGATGTTCGACACCTGGTTCAGGATGGAAACCCTGGTACAAAAAGGGGTTCTGAATCTGGACCCGGTGATGGGAAAGACCTTTCCCCTGGAGCGCTTCAAGGAAGCATTCGCTTTGGCCCTATCCGGGAAGACCGGGAAGATTTTTTTCGCGCGGTGACCGTCGCGTCACCGGAAAGGACCCCATGGACCCCAAGAGCGGTACACCCATCCTGTTGGCCGATTCCATCACCCACGTTCCCGATTATTCCCCGAATCCCCCTGTAGTTATTTGCGGTTCCCACGGGGGCTGGACGGCCGCCGTTTTCGCCGTTCAGAAACGGGTCAAAGGCATTATTTTTAATGACGCCGGCGGCGGAAAAGATCAGGCGGGTATCGCCGGCATATTCTTCCTGGAAAAGCACGGAATCTACGCCGCAACGGTGGATGCCTTTACCGCCCGGATCGGAATCGCCGGGGAAACCGAAGCTGGGATCGTTTCGCATGTGAATGCTTTGGCAAAAGAGGGTGGCATCCGGCCCGGAATCCTCGCCCGCGAGGCGGCTGAAATCATGCGGGAAGCCCCCGCCCTGAAAACGGCGGAGGGTTCCCGAACCGACGAGGAATTCGAAGAGAAAATGACCGTGATCCACAGCTCTTCCGCCGGATTCCGCATCGTGACCATGGATTCCAACTCCATGGTGACTCCGGAGAACCGGAACGATATCATCTTAACGGGCTCCCACGGCGGGCTGGTGGGGTCCGCCCCCGCGGTGAAGTACCCGGTGATTGCCGCTTTCTATAACGATGCCGGGATCGGGAAAGATGGCGCGGGAATTACCCGTCTCCCCTGGCTCCAAAAGGCGGGGATTCTGGCGGCCACGGTCGATGCGGCGACCGCCAAAATCGGGATCGGCATGGAAACTTACGAAAGCGGGATTATTTCCTATATTAACCCCTTGGCCCGGGACTTGGGTCTTGTTCCGGGAATGCCGGCCCGGGATGCCGCCTGGAAGATTCTGCGGCAAAAAGAATCGTCATTCCGGGCTTGACCCGGAATCCAGTTTTTTCCTGGATTCGCGCTTTCGCAGGAATGAGCGCCTTTTCCGTGCCTAATGTCGCTGTGTGTGGGTCCCAGACCCGGGGAAAAAGGCGATTATTCTTTGGGTAAGGTGGCAATTCGATTCCGGAGGGCAAGAAGCACGTCGGGCAGGTCCTGGCGGAGGAGGAGCTGCATCGCCCATTGGGGCAGCAGTACACTCGCGTCAAGGAATAGGGAATAAATCACAAGGGTCTGTGGTTTCCCCCCGGAGATGCTCTCCAGCACCCAGCTCCCTTCAAATTCCTTTAAGTCCCCGCTGGTCCTTTTGAAATCAATACGCTTATTCCTCTGGTATTCCGCCCGGAAAACGTACTTCACTTCGGGGAGAAGCCGGGAGATTTGCATCCGGTGTTCGATCAAATCCCAGGTTTCATCCTGCTGCAAAACTCGACAGCTTTTCAGCCCGGGAATAAATTTCGGAGTCTGCCGACAGTCGTTGATTAGTTTCCAGATCGGTTCAGCCGCGGCGTCGATGAGAATCGCCGCTTCCACCCGTTCCTTCTTCTGGCTCCCCGGCGGATCAACTCTAACAATGACCTCTCCCCTGATCAAACGGCCCAGCTCGGCATCTCCGAATGAAGAAGCGAAAACCCTATCCCCGGTAAAGAACGTAGGCCCTAAAACCATTCCGGCCGCCAGAAACATCAAAGCAGAGAATTTCACCCCGGTTCCTTTCGTCGTAAACCTTATTAATGAATACCACGCAGAACCTACTTTTTCGAACAAATAAATCAAAATGAACTTCTCTCGCAAAAGCCGCAGGGTTCGCACTCCTCCCCCCTCCCTCCTATGCTTCCTCAAGCGAGGGGCAGGCTTTTACTCCGCAGGACCCGCTTACAGGAATGACCTGCTTCCAAAAATATCCACCAAAGCCTGCCAAGACTCAATTTTTTCCGGTCTTTCAATCTTGCGAACAGGTTGTATGAAGACCGCCGATCTTTGGAGCGCTTTTTGCATTTTTCGGCATAAATAAAACCTGGCGGATCAGAGTTTCAGCATCTCCATGGACATTTCCTGTTTCTTTCCGGTTCTAAATTCCTTGAAACTCTGACTGAAATCGGAAATCGAATGTTTTTTCAACACCGAAAAAACTACCGAATTGCTATGCCATCGTCATTTTTTTTTCTTAATAAGACGAGATTTTGACCCGGGATAAAGTTGGTTTCGTTTCTTCCCGGTAAAAGGCGGATCGAAAAGGGGGGGAAAAATGTTCAAACCCAAAGCCGGGCAAATTCTAACGGCCTTATTCATCGTCTTCGCCATGAATTCGCAGGTTGGGGCCGCGGGGATCGTCAACCTCAACCAGGGAGCGCTCTACCAATTCAGGGAATTTGACCGCCAGGGGAAGAATGGGGAAAAGCATCTTCCCTCGGCATTTTGGTGGGGCGAGGAGGCACGGAAAAAGGCCGAGGGGAAAATGGCCCGGGTGAACTGGTCGGTCGATCCGGCCTCGGGAAAGCTCCTCTCCGTTTCCATCGCCGGCGGGGTGGGGTCTCATTCCCGTTCGCGGGTGAGCCTGGGAATGACCCTGATGCCCTTTCGGGGCAACAACCACGAGACGGCCGCCCGGGCCCGGATCACCGTGGAGGGAGAATATAAGGGATCCTTGACCGTCTTCGGAATTGCGGCGGCCAAGGTGACGGTCAAAGCGATTCTTTCCAGCGACGACGGAGCGGTGAATGAAGAGGCGGCGATCCTGGAGCATACGCGGGTCCTGGCCGGGTTAGCGGGGCATCAATCCTCTTTCGCCACGAAGATTTTTGAAGGTGAGATCCATTCGGGGCGGGGGTATTTCCTCGATGTGGAGCTCCTGACCGGCGCTGGCTCCCAGCAGGCCCCGGACCTCCCCATCCCGGGAGAGGGAACTGCGGAAGCGGACTTCGGCATTTCCGGGTATGTGAAGATCCACCAGGTTAAGGTGGAAATCCTGGGGATCATCAAGACCGCTCCCCCCTGCACTTATGAGGTCCCCGAGGCCGTGAGCTTCAGCCATGAAGCGGAGAGCGAGATCATTCGAATCGCCTACCAACCTACGGTTTGCGCCCCCATGAACTGGTCGGTTACCAACCCGAATCCCTGGATGACGGTGCGCGATACAATCCGGCGGCAGAGCGGCGGCCAGTTTCGAATCGCCACAACGGCCAATCCCGGCAGCGCCCCCCGGACTGGAACCATAACCGTTGCCGGAAAGCCCATCCGCGTGACCCAGGAAGGAACCACGGGATGCGAATTCCAGGTAAGCCCGGAGAAATTGGTCTTCTCCAAGGATGGGGGCAGCCAAGTTCTCACCGTATCCCTCCCCTCCGGGTGCATGGGGAAAAGTTGGAGTGCGTCTGCCGCGCAAAAATGGATCACAGTTCAGGATCTTACCCGGGCAGCGGGAGGTGGGGCAGTAAAAATTACGGTCCCCGCAAACGGAGACTCCTCACCCCGCTTCGGGATGGTCATGGTCGCTGGAAAGAGAAGGGAAATCATTCAGCACGGAACGCGGCCTTGCATCTACTTCACCGAACCCGCCATCCTGTATGTTGACAGCCAGGCCGGAAGCTATGGAGTGTCGGTGAAAGGGAAGAATCAGCCGGGGGCGACCGTGGGACCCCAGACCTGCAATCCATTCCTCGCTTTCCATCCTGTTTCCGACGCCCCCTGGCTCTCCGCCATCCCGAGCCGGAACCCTGGTCTCCAGCAATATCTTAGCGTCATCGTGGCCGAGAATCAGGGTCCGGCGATGCGCACTGGAATGATTTACACCAGCCCGACCGGTCATGCCCTGGAGGTAAAACAGTTGGCGGCCGGCAAGTCCCTTCTCCGCTGCGACTTTCAGGTCCCCGCCATTCTGAATCTGCCCGCGGGCGAGCGAACCGAGACCCTGACCGTAACCCCGACGCCGGCCGGTTGTACGGACCCTGACGCCTGGCAGGCAGAGAGCCACGACCCCTGGATCGAGATCCAATTTGCCGGCAGGAACACCAATCCCGGAACTTTGACCATTCATGTAGCTTCGAATGCCGCCTGGTATGAAAAGGACAAGAGAGGACCCGGCCCGCCCCAAAAAGGGCGCCGCCATGAAACCAACCCGCGGACGGGGTCCCTCACCATCGCCGGGCAGACGGTCGTCGTCAACCAGGCGGGATCTCTGTCGGCCCCGCCCGCAGAAGCTCCCCCCAAGGACCAAGCTCAGGCCCGGCCGCCCTCCCCGGCAACCGCCTCCCCTTGCTCCTATCAGGTCCAACCGGAATTAAATGTGGGCCGGACCAAGCAGACCATAACCCTTCAGGTGACTCCCGTTCCTTCGGGGTGTACCCAGACCGCCCCCTGGGAGGTTTCAAGCAGCGCTTCTTGGATTCAGGTGGGCAAGGTGGACCGGGATTCCCGGCCCGCGACCGTGACCTTAACGATCCAGGCCAACAACGGGGGCCGAGAACGGCGCGGTATCCTGGAGATTGCCGGGAAGAAAGTCTCGGTAACGCAGAGCGCAAAAAATCATTGAGAATCAGCGGAATCCAGGCACATACCGCACGGCCGTCCAGGATTGCCAGGATAAATGTCGCATGCGATTCCAACCGGGATAGCGCGAAGCGGAAATAATTTTTGAACTGCCCCTTATCCCTGGGGCGTCTTCAGAGAAACAGAAGGGAAGTATTGATCGAACCGGCCTCGATCCGCGGTGGCGAGTTCCCATCCCATGATCAAGGCATGGGCGCCAATGAAAAAGTCGGGGAGCGGAATAACAGAAACCAATGGGCCGGACTGAGATGTTCGCCGATTGCGATACTTGCAGTATGCCTTAGCACACGTGTCGGCGGCCGCCGCAGGCACATCGAGAATCGCGACGCCCCAGCTGCGTATTCGGTCGGCGACAGTCGACGGGTCTGCATCTCCAACACAAATTTCAGCCAGGCTCACCGCATTGATGGCAGCGCCGTCGCCCGCCACGGCTTCGACGATTGTCTCTCTCGCCCATCGAAAGAAAGGCGAGTCGGGGTCGAAGGCATAGATGAGCACGTTGGTGTCTAGGAGAATCATGGCTCACGGGTCAGCTCTCGGAGTTTCTCCCACCTCATCGTCGGGCGCAGGGGAGATTTGCGCATGGCCTCCATACATGCCTTCTTACTCATGCGTTCGGCACGCTCAGGCTTCTCCAGTCTGATAAGCAGGAAACGACCTTCCGCCTGTTGCTGGATTTCAAAGACATCCCCGGGGCGCCCTTTCGGCAGGACGATTCGCTTTTTGCTGTCCACGGTTGTTGTGCTCATGGTGGGATTATCCCACATGGTGTATATCGTGTCAAGGCCTGACAATTCCTGAGGCTGGGCTTCAAAGGGAGGAGGCAAGGGCCGGAACCGCCGGATTTAATGAAATCAGCAATGTATCCCCATTCATGATTGGGATTCTCAAAAAATGAGTAAACTTGGGGGGACCCTGCGGAGAATTCCAGTCAAGAATGGACCTTGATCACCGGGTATTGGCGGAAAAAGAAGGATTCTGTCCCAGGTTCCCGGGGATGGGTATGCCTAAAATAAGGTTAAAGCCTCCCGGAAGGAATGGGGTTACAACATCAAACGGTGGCGAAACATGAAAAAGGCCGCACCGGCGAGACAAAGGGTCGCCCAGAAATAATCCCAGGTGATTTCTTCCCGCATGTAGAAGAAGCAAAATCCCGCGAACACCACCATGGCGATGATTTCCTGAATCACCTTCAGCTGGGGGAGGGTGAAATAGGCGCTTCCCATTCGGTTGGCCGGAACCTGCAGGCAGTATTCAAAAAAGGCGATACCCCAGCTGAAAACGATGGCCGCCAGAATCGGCCGGGCGCGCATGTCTTTTAAATGGCCGTACCAGGCGTAGGTCATAAATACATTCGAAAAGACAAGTAGAAGAATCGGAAAAAGTTTCATTGGCAAAACCTCCGGGGACCCGGTCCGGGACCCCAACCCATAAGAAAAAACCCCAGGGTTTATCCCTCGGGGTTTGGTTAATACGGGCCTGTTGTAAACGAAATTATTTATATCGGGTTAAGGGTCATAGTCTTCTGGGCTTCGGCTGGGTCTCACGGTGATCTATCGACAGAGAAATGTTTTCCTTTAATCCTTCCTTTTCGCCCTTCCTATTCCAAGAAAAGCCCGGCTCACGAAGCGAATCCGAATACGGAGATCGGGAAACCGGAAAAAGGAACGGTCGATGGTCCAGAGTTCCTCAACTCCATGTTCGATCGCCAGGACTGCAATGCAGGCGTCAAGAGCAAGGTTTCCGGAGGCATGACCGGCCAGTTCGGTCCGGCTTAGAGGAAATGAATGAGCGGGGGTTTCACGCAGGAGGCTTGCATGTTTGGGGATGAAAAGCGGTTTCTCCTCGCTGGATATATTTCAATATGTTGGTATCAAGGGCTACCAGTTCTGTCCCTCCATCAGGTCAAACAGAGCATTCCGGTCATCAGGGCGAACTCCGGGAGGGACACGATCTTTCTTGATGCTCCATTTGAATGCATCGCTATTAATCTTGGAACGTTTCCCTAGGTAATGGCGCAAACCCTCTTGGTGGTCTTCCGGAGAGGGGACCTCCAGTCTGCTGCCTTTTTTGGCCTGGGGCAACCGCTTGTTGCTGGCCTCGATCATCGTTCTCTTTTTTAAAAATATATCATTATCGGCACAAATATGCAACCAGCCGGAAAATTTTCGTTTCCGGGGGATTTTCCCACAAATAAGCCAGCCGGCGGAGTCGTTCTTTCGAATTTCGGAACAAGCCAAAATATTGATGAACTCGTAAAAAGTCAAAAAAGCCCCCTCTCCCTCGACGGGAGATGGTGGGGGTGAGGGTGAAAGTCGAAGAGTCTCAAAAGGTTTCTATCCCCCTCCCCTTCATCCCCTACCGCCGGGGGAGGGGAATTTTTACTTTTGGCGAGGTCATCAAATTTTCCCTTCAGGAAGTGCGTGCCGCGCAGGGGGACGGGAAAAAGTTTGACCAGCCGGGGGAATTTGCTAAGATGGAATAAAAGGTCTTCCTCCGATGGAAAAGGGTAAAAAACCCTATTTTTTTGTCTCTGTCTTGCTGTTATTTTTAACCCTTTTGTTTTTCCCGGGGGTCAGCTACCCCTTTCTTCCCGAAGGGGTTCAAAGGCTCCAATTCGGCCTTGAAGGAAAACCCACGGGGGAGAGGATCGCCTTCTGGGCTGAAAGGTTTATGGGCACTCTTTACGATAAAGACCCGCAAGGCGCCTATGTCACCCGGGCGGAAATTGTAGCCGATGACGAAGTGGACTGCATGTATCTTACCTTTCGAGCGGTGGAGTTGGCCTTGAGTCATTCTCCGGAGGAGGCCATCGAGGTGGCCCTGGACAAGCGGTTTCACACCCGGGGAATCCTTAAGAACGGCAAGGTTCTCAACTACGAAGACCGTTTTCAGTACGGCGAGGATATGATTCGGAGCGGAAAATGGGGGAAAGATGTTACCTCTCGAATAGGCCGCATAGCCCGTATCCGGGGTTCGCGGGGGAACGATTTTTTTGAAGTCCTTCCCCCCCATGAAATGGGCCGCAAGAAAGAAAGATTGCAGACCGGTGATATTCTGTTCTTCTTTAAAAATCCCGAAAAGCGAATCTTGGAAGAAGGGGTTGGGCACATAGGAATTGTGAAGGTCGAAGAAAAAGACGGGGAAAAAAAGACCTTTCTGATCCATGCGAGCGGGACCAAAAGTTTCGGGGGAGTGGTGAAAAAAGTTCCCCTTATTGATTATCTCTCCGCCATGCCCTTTGTGGGAGTAAAGGTAACTCGGTTTGAATGAGAAGAAAAGCGGAGAAAACCCCTATGAATATCGATGAACTTTCAATCAATACGATCCGGATGTTGTCCGTGGACATGGTGCAGGAGGCCAATTCGGGCCACCCCGGGCTGCCCCTGGGGGCGGCCCCCATGGCCTATGTGCTCTGGACGAAATTTCTCAAACATAACCCCCAAAACCCGCAATGGCCCGACCGGGATCGATTCGTGCTTTCCGCGGGGCACGGCTCCGCCCTCCTTTACTCCCTCCTTCACCTGACGGGATACCTTCCCCTGGAAGAAATCAAACGGTTTCGCCAGTGGGGCAGCAAAACCCCGGGGCATCCCGAGTACCGGGAGACTCCGGGGGTGGAATGCACCACCGGGCCCCTCGGCCAGGGTTTTGCCATGGGCGTCGGGATGGCCATGGCCGAGCGCTTCCTGGCCGTTCATTTCAACCGCCCCGGGCATGAGATTGTCGATCATTTCACCTACGGGCTAGTCAGTGACGGCGACCTCATGGAGGGCGTGGCCGCGGAAGCAGCCTCCCTGGCCGGACACTTAAAACTGGGAAAGCTGATCTATTTGTATGATAACAACTCCATCACCCTTGCCGGTGAGACCCGGCTGGTCTTCACCGAGGATGTGACCAAACGCTTCGAAGCCTACGGCTGGCAGGTCCAATCCGTGGAAGACGGGAATAACCTTGAAGCCCTTGCCATAGCCATCGAAAATGCCCGGGCGGAAGGCTCTCGTCCATCCCTCATCTGCGTGAGGACGCACATCGGGTATGGAAGCCCGGGTAAGCAAGATACTTTTGAGGCCCACGGTTCCCCCCTGAGCCCCGAAGAGGTTGCCGCTACAAAGAGAAACCTGGGATGGCCCCTGGAGCCCAAGTTCTTCATTCCCGGGGAGGTGCGCGCCCATTTTCGCGATATGGCAGCATCGGGGGTCCAAGCCGGGGAAGAATGGAAGAGAAAACTGGATTCCTATGCGATGGCCCTTCCCGATCTGGGAAAAAAATGGAATCAATGGATGAAACTGGAGCCCTCTGCCGGGTGGGAGAAGGACATCCCCGTTTTTGCAGCGGATTCAAAAGGGACGGCCACCCGTGCTGCAGGGGGAAAGATCATGAATGCCGTTGCCCCCTATTTCCCTTTCCTGGTTGGGGGTTCCGCCGACCTGAACCCTTCCACCAACACGGTCCTGAAGGGCCGGGGGAATTTTCAACCGCCCACGGCAGAGAACACCCCGGTCCAGGGCGCCGAGGCTGGGCCCTGGAGCTATGCCGGGGCGAACATCCACTTCGGAGTCCGCGAACATGCCATGGGTTCGATTTTGAACGGAATGGCCCTTCACGGGGGCGTTCTGCCCTTTGGGAGCACCTTCCTCGTCTTTTCCGACTATATGCGGCCGGCGATCCGCCTGGCTGCCCTGATGAAACTCCGCGTCATCTATGTTTTTACCCACGATTCGATTGCCCTGGGGGAGGACGGCCCCACCCATCAGCCCATCGAGCATGCGGCCAGTCTCCGCACCATTCCAGGGCTCACCGTGATCCGCCCGGCGGACGCTAACGAAGCCGCGGAGGCCTGGAAGGCGGCGCTCCAGCACCGGGAAGGCCCGGCGGCCCTGCTCATGACCCGGCAGGCGGTGCCGGTCATCGACCGGACCCGCTTTGCTGCCGCAGAAGGACTCCGCCGGGGAGCTTATGTTCTTGCCGACTCTCCCTCCGGCCATCCGAAGGTTCTTTTGATCAGCTCTGGGTCCGAAGTCGGGCTTGCCCTGCAAGCCTATCAAAAACTCGTGGAGGAAGGAATTTCTACGCGCCTAATCAGCATGCCTTCCTGGGAACTTTTCGAGAAGCAGCCGGATGGATATAAAAGGGAGGTCTTTCCGTCGGGGGTTCCGTTGAGGGTTTCCATCGAGGCAGGCGCCACCCAGGGGTGGCATAAATACGTCGGACCTGAGGGAGAAGTCATCGGAATCGACCACTTCGGCGCCTCGGCCCCGGCCAAGGTCTTGCTTGAAAAGTTCGGGTTTGTCCCGGAAAATATCGCGAGGAGGGTAAAGAACCTTCTGGGGCTAAGGAGCTAGCTTTTTTTAAGACCCTGCTCGAAAAGAAACCGTGGAGTCTGTTCGGCGAACCTGTAAGGACACGATGTCCCGCGAAACGGGGGATGCCCCTGCGGCCCCTATGAAAGGATACCTTCTCTCGCAAACATGGTAGCGTTTTTGCGATGAACGGCCGAAACTATGAATTTCCAAAAAATAGGGGAGAAATCATGGAAACCAATCCTATAAAAAAGCTTTCGGAAATAAACGAAAGCATATGGCTGGACAATCTCAGCCGGAACCTGATCGACTCCGGTGAACTCGAGCGTTTGATCTTCGAAGACGGAGTCACCGGAGTTACTTCCAATCCCACCATATTTCAGAAGGCCATTTCAGGGTCGAAAGACTACAACGCATCCCTGCGCAAACTTCTCGAAGAAGGCCTGCGGGATGAAAAGGAGCTTTTTTGGAGACTGGCGACGGAAGATGTTTCCCGGGCAGCCCAGCTTTTTTGGCCGGTGTACCTTAAGAGCGGCGGCCTGGATGGGTATATCAGCATAGAGGTTTCCCCCGACCTGGCCCATGATTCGGAGAGGACCGTGGCCGAGGCCAAACGCCTGTTTTCAGGCATCGGCAGGAAGAATATCCTGATCAAGGTGCCAGGAACGAAGGAAGGCCTTGCGGCGATCGAAGAGTTGACCGGCGAGGGGGTGAACATCAATGTCACCCTTCTTTTCTCCGTCATCCGGTATGAAGAGGTGGTCGATGCCTACCTGCGCGGGCTGGAGAAACGCTTCCGCATGGGCAAGCCGATCGATGAAGTGGTCTCGGTGGCCAGCTTTTTCGTGAGCCGCGTGGACACCCTCGTAGATAAGCTTCTGGAGGCCAGAATGGCGGCCGCAGGCTCTGAGGATGAAAAGCAGAAAATCAAATCCCTCATGGGCAAGGCGGCCGTGGCCAACGCTAAGCTGGCTTACAAGAAATACCGGGAGACCTTCAGCGCAGAGCGGTTCCGCTCCCTACCCAAGGCCCGCGTTCAGAGAATTTTATGGGGGAGCACCGGGACCAAAAACCCTGCTTACAGCGACGTGAAATACGTGGAAGAGCTGATCGGCTACGATTCCATTAATACCCTGCCGGATTCCACGTTGAAGGCCTTCCGTGACCATGGCCGCACTCAGGTCACGATCGACAAGGGGGTAAAAGAGGCGGAAAGTCTTTTCCCGCAATTGAAAGAGTTGGGCATTGATATCGACCGGGTTACCGAAGACCTCGAAAAGGAAGGAGTGAAACTCTTTTCCGATTCCTTCTTCGCCCTCCTGAAGGAGATCGCCCAGAAAAGGGACTCCTTTTTGGCGGAAAAGGGCTGATCGAAGGAAAAGGGAGCGAGAAACTGGGAGGGCTTTCAATCCGCAATCCGCACCCCGCAATCCGCAATCGCTTAATCGTCTTCACCCGCCATCCCGAGCCCGGGAAAACCAAGACCCGCCTTATTCCTGCCCTCGGTCCCCGGGGGGCGGCAGACCTCCAGAGAAAAATGACCGAACACACCCTGTCCTGGGCGCGCAGATGGAAGAGCCGTTTTTCGGGGTCATTGGAAGTTCACTTCGCGGGGGGCGATGAAGCATCCTTCCGGAATTGGCTGGGGACGGACCTCTCTTATCATGCTCAGTCGGAGGGAGACCTGGGCGACCGCATGAACTACTCCTTTTGCCGGGCCTTTCAGGAAGGAATGGAAAAGGTAGTCCTCGTCGGGACCGACTGCCCGGAGCTCGGAGAGGAACTTTGCCAGAAAGCCTTCGAAAAGCTTGACCGGAATGAGGTGATCCTGGGCCCGGCCAAAGACGGGGGATATTTTCTCATCGCCCTGCGAAGACCGATCGAGGGACTCTTCAGGGAAATACCCTGGGGCACCCATGAAGTGCTGGCTAGGACCGAGGAAATCGCCCAAAAGCTCAATCTATCCGTTTTTTTCCTGGAGCCCTTGGAGGACGTGGACCGCCCGGAAGACCTTCGGGTTTGGGAGAAATGCTCATCCACCCCCCCCTCCCCTTCCCCCCCCATCTCCATCATCATCCCCGTCCTTAACGAAGAAGAAAATATCGCGGCCTGCCTGGCAAGCTGCGGGAATTCCCCGGACACGGAAAAGATCGTCGTCGATGGGGGAAGCCGGGATCGCACCACGGTCATCGCCCAGTCTATGGGCGTAAGGGTGATCCATTCCCCCCGCGGGCGAGGCCGGCAGATGAACCTTGGGGCGCGGGAGGCCTCCGGGGATGTTCTGCTCTTTCTTCACGGGGACACGCGGCTGCCCGAAGGGTTCGCCCCATGCATCCTGGGCATTCTTTCCCGTCCGGGAATCGCGGCCGGGGCCTTCCTTTTCCGCCTCGACGCCCGGTCTCCCGGCTTATCTCTCATTCAAAAAATAGCCAACTGGCGATCCCGGGTTCTCCAGTTTCCCTACGGGGATCAGGGCATCTTCCTTAAGAAGCGGTTGTTTGAAGAATTGGGCGGATACCCGCAAATGCCCATCATGGAGGATTACGAGCTGATCCGCCGGCTGAAGAAAAGGGGGAGGATTTACACTGCGCCCCTGCCGGCATTGACCTCTGCCCGCCGCTGGGAGGAACTGGGGGTATGGAGAACCACCATCTTAAACCAGATGATCGTCCTGGCCTATTACCTGGGAATTTCCCCCCGCACCCTGGCCCGCTGGTACCGCCGCTCCTAAAACCTCTTGAACTATTGGGGATGATTTAATA
>JACAEW010000342.1 GCA_013388675.1 Syntrophaceae bacterium
GATATGGAGGTCAGTTCCGCAAACCCCTCCCGCCAGAACGCGGATGAGCACATGATCGTCCGGGCAGGATGGTTTCTCTACCTGGCCCACCTCCATGCATTCAGGCTTATTCTCTTTCTTGATCAGGGCTCGCATGATACACCTTCCCATTGGGATCATCGTTTCGGGGGATAAAAAGCTGCGGTAACTAATAAAACAGCAGAATCAACCCAGCAGCGGCATGCATTGAGGTCCCCCGAATGGCGGCGATATAACTTTCTTCCAATTCAAATAGGTAACGGGTCATTTCTTCCGCCCAGAACAATGGGATTTTGAGGATATAGCGGGTCACAACTTGAACCATCACCACCACAGCCATTACCCCGACTGCGGTCCCGAGCAAAACTCCGGAAATTTTTCTTACCGTTTCAACCATGATTGCGGCCCTCCGGGGATGGAAACGCCCGGAATCTTCATCCTAAACCCCAAGATAGCTCTCCCGAACCTTATCTTCATGCAGGAGATCGGTCCCCTTACCCTGCAGGGTAATCCTCCCCCCCTCCAGCACATACGCCCTCTGACCCATTTCCAGGGCGATCAGGGCGTTCTGCTCAACCAAGAGAACGGTGAGCCCGTCCTGGTTAAGCTTTTTGATGATTTGACAAACCGCCTCTACGATCATCGGCGCCAACCCAAGTGAAGGTTCGTCGGTCAAAAGGAGTCTCGGTTCGCCCATCAGCGCACGGCCGATGGCCAGCATCTGTTGCTCCCCCCCGCTCAGGGTTCCAGCGGTCTGGCTCATCCGTTCCATCAGGGTTGGAAAAAGGGCAAAAACCCGATCCAACAGGTTTTTTCTTCCTTCTCGGCCCAACTTGTTGAATTTTCGGTAGCATCCCAAAGTTAAGTTTTCCAGGACTGTGAGCTCCCCGATAACCTGTCGCCCTTCCGGAATCTGGATGATGCCTAAATCCACCACTCGATGGGGCGGGAATTTGGTAATCTCCGAACCGGAAAAAAAAATCTTCCCTTGAGAACATCGAACTGTCGCTGAAATGGTTTTCAGAAGAGTAGATTTGCCGGCCCCGTTGGCGCCGATCAGGCTCACGATCTCCCCATTTTGGACCTCGAGGGAAATATCAAAAAGAATTTTCACCGGACCATATCCCGAGTGAACCCGTTCCAGGCGAAGCAATCTAATATTCCTTTCCCAGATAAGCTTTTACCACAACCGGGTTTTTCCCGATTTCTTTGGGAGGACCCTCGGCAATCTTGCACCCCACATCAATCACATGCACCCAATCGCTGACGCTCATGACCAGGCGCATATGATGTTCGACGAGCAAAATCGTCGTTCCCGCCCGCAGAATGGATTGCAGGCTTTCTTTGAGTCGATCCTCTTCGTAATGATTCAACCCGGCAGCCGGTTCATCTAGGAGCAGCAGCCTGGGTTTGGCCGCCATAGCCCTGGCCATTTCCAGCAGCCGTTGCTGCCCATGGGGAAGATTACCAGCCGGTTCATGGGCGTATTTTTTCAGGTTGACCAGATCGAGCATGTCCCGGGCATGTTCATGAATTTCCGCCTCCGCCCGGATTACGGAGGACCGGTTGAGAATTGTGGGAATAAATCGACCCGCCCGGGCCCAGGAATGGCACCCTACCATGACGTTTTCGATCACGCTCATCCCCTTGAACAGGCGAGTCAGCTGGAAAGTCCGAACCAGCCCTTTTTCGACGATTTGATGGGTCGGCAGTCCGTCGATTTTCTGCCCTGCGAAGCGGACGCTTCCTTCACTGGGGGGATATAAACCCGTGATGATGTTGATGAGAGTGGTTTTACCGGCCCCGTTGGGTCCGATCAGGGCAGTGATGTTCCCTTCCTTGACGGCCAGATTCACTTGATGAACCGCTCTCAGTCCGCCAAAGGTTTTCGAGATTTTTTCCAATTGCAATAGTTCGCTGCCCACTTGCCGCTGCCGACGTATTTTATTCTATCCGCGAAGAAATCCCCGCCAATCGTTTCATCATCGTCCCCGCCACCCCTTCCGGCAGGAAGCGCAAAACAGAAAATAATATCAGCCCTTGAACCAAGACCATATACTCCTGGATGGTAACTAAAAAATATGGGAGGCAGGTCATGATTGCGGCTCCCACGACAGACCCCAGGTTGTTCCCCAGTCCCCCGACGCAGATCATTACCAGAAAGATCACATTCGTCCAAAGAGAAAATGTGGAGGGACTCAAAAATCCCGACTGCTGGGCGAATAGTGCGCCGGCCAGTCCGGCCAACACGCCGTTTGCAAGCCAGGCCAGAGTCTTGAAGTGCTGGACATCCACCCCTAAAGCGGCGGCGGCAACTTCATCGTCCCGGACCGCTTTGAGTCCTCTCCCGATCCGGGAATCCACCAAGAAGTAGCACCCGGTGTAAGTCAACATCAAACAGGCCCAGATGAAGTAATAATAAAAAATGTTTCCCATGGTTTCTCCGAACAAGACCATGGAGGGAACTTCGGTCCCATCCGACCCGCCGGTGAGGGAGGGAAACCGCTCGGCGATCAGATAAACCGCCATGGCGAAAGACAGGGTTCCAATGGCCATGGCGTGTCCCCGCAGGCGAAGGAGGGGAAAGCTGGCCGCCCAGGCCACCATCCCGGTAAAAAGCAGGGTTACGGGGAAAGCAAGTAAAAAATGCCATCCCAGCTTGATCTGAAGGACGGTGGGCATGTAGGCGCCCAGGCAAAAAAAACCGGCAGTTCCCAAGTTGATTTGGCCGCAATAACCCATGAAGAGGTTTAATCCCAGGGCGGCGATCGAATAAATGCTGATCAGCCGGATAAGATGAAGGTAGAATTCCCCCGCCTGCAGAGGGATGAGGGCGATGGCCAAGGCCGCCAATCCAACCAGGATAAGATCTTTTTTCCGGGTGCGATCCATGAGTATTCCAAAAAGAGAGCGGTCGCTTAAACCCTTTGGGTATTTCCCGCCATCAATCTGGCAAAGATTCCTTCGGGCTTCAAAGTCAAAACCAGAATGAGCACAAAGAAGGTCGCCAGCTCCGCATGGGCCGATGAGGCATAACCGGTTAGGGACGAACGGATCAGTCCGAGAGTCACCCCACCCAAGACGGCTGCATATGGATTTCCCCATCCTCCGATGATCAGGGCTATGAACCCGTTAAGGGCCAGGGGAAGCCCATCGTGCGCCGTGAAAGGGGAAAAGGGAGCGCACAAAACTCCGGCAACAGCAGCAATCACCCCGCTGATCACAAAGGATAATCCCACCATCTTTGCCGTTTCAATCCCGAGGAGGGTTGAGACTTCCCGGTTGTATCCGGTAGCCCGGAGAGCGGTTCCAAAGCGAGTTCGATTTAAAAGGAACCAATACAGGACCACGAGCAGAAAAGTCATAAATATGATTAGAACCCCTTGCTTATCGATGGCCACGACCCCGAACCTCCATGGTTCCCGGCCCAGGAAGGGATCGATGGGCATCCAGAAAAACTTGGTATAGATTCCCACCACTCCGGCGGCAACGGTGCCGATCGCCATGGTGCCAAGGATGGGGTAAAAAGGATGGGTTTCCTTCCTCAGGAGAGGGGTTACGATGGCCCGCTCGGTCAATAGACCCATGAGGGCGCCGCCTACCACCGCCGCGGGAAAAGCAACCCACAGGGGAAGGTGCAGAATGGATAAAAAATACCAGCAGACGGCGACTCCCACCATGGCGAACTCACCCTGCCCGAAGTTCACCAGCTGGGAGGAATTAATGATGACGGTGTAGGCCAGGCCCACCAAGCCGAAAAGGCTTCCGAGAGAAAGACCGACCATGATGACCGGAATCAAGTTAGCAATAAAGCTATCCATGGCCAGATATCAATTTTTTCCGATGCCTTCCCCAGTTCTCTTAAAGATGGGGGAACGGTCTATACTCGCCGGGATGAGCCCGTCCCCCCTTCAAGCATTTGCCTTATTTCACTGGTACAATTCGCCCCTCTTTAACCACATAGATGAGGATGTCCTGGGGTTTGAGCAATTCGTTCCGGCCGAGTTCAAAACTCCCCGTCGAATCC
This sequence comes from Syntrophaceae bacterium, assembly GCA_013388675.1. GTDB lineage: Bacteria > Desulfobacterota > SM23-61 > SM23-61 > SM23-61 > SM23-61. Next base: position 4,046 of record JACAEW010000342.1, read on the forward strand.
AGCCGGCCCGAGGCGATCGGCAGGTTCTTAATCTTATAAAATCCATCCCGAACGGCCTCCGGGTTATCCGGATTCCCGCTCAAGCGAACCGCCTCCAGGAGCAAACGGATCCCGTCCCAGGTTCGGGTGATCATGTCATCTTCCCAGCGTTTTCCAGTATAAGCAGCATATTTATCCCAAACTTCCTTGACCAGAGGCTTGGTGACGTCGATGGTCATCGATGTTTCCCACCCGTCGAAAGTTCCCGGGGGATATATTTTCATGGCGCTGCTGAGGAGGCCGGAACTATACTGAAACAAGAACGGATTCCAGCCGATGCTTTTCACCGCTTTTGCCCAAACCCCGGTTTCCGCCTCATAATCGGCACAAATGACGGCTTTAGCCCCCGTGTCTCGCAGCCGGGTCGCCTGAATTGTTAGGTCTTTGCTTTTGGGTTCACAAAGCACCTCCCCCACGATCTCGATCCCGTACTTGGGGGCCAGCTTCCTAACGAAGTCGCGGACATCCAAACCCCATGCCAGGGTCGAGCCCTGAAAGGCCACCTTGGTGTATCCGAGTTGCTTCATCCGGGCAAGGGTTGATTCGGCATGGGTCGAAACGCTCGCGCAACTCTTGAAAAACCACGCTTTTCCTTCCTTTTGCAGGACCGCATCGGTCATGGCCCCTTCGGTGATCACCGGGACTTTGTTTTGATCCGCCCATTTTTTGGCGGCGATCCCGCAGGATGAATTTACCCCCTCAAACATGACCGTGCACTTATGGAGGTCCCTGAGCATCTTTAAGTTCCCGACTACCCGGCTGGGATCGGCACCATTATCGAGGGTGTGCAGCTTGATCTGCCGGCCGTTGATGCCCCCCGCGGCGTTGACTTCCTTCACAACCATTTCAACGACGGGGGCCTCCCGGTTTCCAACCTGTGCCGTAACCCCCGAAAAATCCATGGTGAAACCCACATTGATTGGGTTCTGAGCAAATGCAGGGGTGACTATCAAACCGAAAGCGAGGGCAATTAACCAGATACTATTTCTAATTTTCATTTTTTCCTCCTCCTTTTTTGCTCATGAATATTTCCCCAACATAGGAATTCAATTCGCATTTATTTCCAGGCCAATTTCCCCTTCACGTATGCCGGAAAAACCCTGCCGGTCAAAAATTCGGGTGGCCATGGATTCCCGTAAAGTCAAAGATCGAGGAAGGAATAATATGGATTTTCCAGGTTTTTTTTGATCCTTTGCAAGAACTGGGC
>JACAEW010000029.1 GCA_013388675.1 Syntrophaceae bacterium
CGCCCAGGGGACTTTCCGGGTGAAGGTATTTCCGGCGCCGCCCAACCTGACGGCCGTGGTCAATTTTTCCGAGCCCTCGGGCAACAACATCCTGGACGCGGAGGAGACCGGGAAATTGATCCTGACCCTCAAAAACGACGGCCGGGGCGACGCCTTCGACGTGCGGGCCGAAATAAGCGTCGATAAGGGGATCCAGGGCCTCCGGTTCGAAAAGAATGTCCTTTTGGGGACGATTCCCGCGGGCAAAAGCGTGGCCTGGGAGATTCCGGTCAGGGCCGACGAGGGCATTCCCACGGCCGATCTCAGGTTCACGATCGATATCAAAGAGGCGAACGGCTTCGACCCGGACCCGGTGCGGATCGTCTTCAAGACCAAATCCTTCGAGCCCCCCCGGCTGGTCTTGGCCGACATGGGCATCGAGGACCAGAACAAGAACTCCCGGGTCGAGCCCATGGAGATCGTGGAGGTGACCGCCCGCATCCAGAACGTGGGCCACGGGGACGCGCGGGCCGTTTCCGTGGACCTGGAAATCGGGCCGAACGTATTTCTGGCCGGTGAAGCCGTCACCCGTTTCGACCTGGGGAGCCTTCCTTCGGGAAAGTTCAAGGACGTGAAGTTCGCCTTCTACACCAACCGGCGCATCCCGGACGGCGAGAAGATTCCCATTTCGCTGAAAATCAACGAGGCCAGGCCCCAGTTCCGGGTCGCCAAAGGCCTGGACCTGCGGATGAACGCCCCCCAAAGGAGGACCGAGGAGATCGTCATCGCCGGGGCCGAGGAAAAACCGAAGGGCGCCATTCTTGTCGCCGCCGGCCTGAGCGTGGACGTGGACATGAATATCCCGGAGGGCAGGAAGGCCGGCCCGAATGACATCGCCGTGGTCATCGGCAACAAAAGCTATTCCGCCCCCGGCATCCCCAGCGTGGAATTCGCCGACCGGGACGGGGTGATCATGAGGGAATATCTTCTCAGGACATTCGGGTTTAAACCGGAAAATATCATCTATGTGGAGAACGCCACGCTGGCCCAATTCAACAACATTTTCGGCTCGGAGACGCATCATCAAGGCCAACTCTTCAACTGGGTCAAAGAAGGGGTGTCGGAGGTGTTCATCTATTACGTGGGCCACGGCGCGCCGGACCTGAAATCCCAGGAGGCCCACTTTGTGCCCGTCGACGGCAACCCCCAGTACATCGCCACCAACGGGTACAGGCTCCAGACCCTTTACAAGAACCTCTCAATGCTTCCGGCCAAAAAGATCACCCTCGTCGTGGATGCCTGCTTTTCGGGCAACTCGGACCGCGGGCTCCTCTTCAAGGACATCAGCCCGGCGATGATCCGGGTCAAAAAGGAATACGCCGGGCCGGCCAATGCCTCCATCATCACCAGCGCCGCGGTCGACCAGGTCTCCGCGTGGTATCCGGAGAAGCGCCATTCGCTCTTCACCTACTTTTTTTTGAAAGGGCTGCAAGGCGAGGCGGACGCGAACAAGGACAAGCGCATCACGGTGGGAGAAATGAAGGCCTACCTGAAGGAGCACGTCCCCTACATGGCCAGGAGGCTGAAAAGCGTGGAGCAACATCCGGTCGTGCAGGGGAATGAGAGTGATGTGCTGGTGATGCTCAAATAATCAGGGTGCAGGGGGGAGGGGGCAGGGAAAGACAGAAGACCGGGTGTAGGACATGGGGTGTAGGGGCGATTCATGAATCGCCCGTAAGAAGTTTGTAGGGGCACGCGGCTGCGTGCCCATCGGTCTGGCGCAAGTATTGGGGGTTTATGAAACCGAGAATCCTGATCGTGGACGATGAAGCCCGGATGCAGCGGCTCTTCGAGATCAATTTGAGCCCCAAGTTCGAGGTGGCCACCGCCGGGGATGGGCAAACGGCGCTGGAGGTCATTAAATCCGGCGACGTCAACCTCCTGGTGACCGACCTGAAGATGCCGGGAATGAACGGAATGGCCCTGTTGCACGAGGTACGCCGCATTTACCCCGACCTGCCGGTCATCATCATGACCGCCTACGGCACCGTGGAAGGGGCGGTGCAGGCCATGAAGGAAGGGGCGGTGGATTACATCCTGAAGCCGGTCAAGATGGAGGAGATGGAGCTCCTCATCGAAAAGACCCTTTCCATCCAGCGGCTGCAGGAGGAAAACCGCTCGCTCCGCCAGGAACTGCAGACCGTGTACGGACCGACCAATATCGTCGGAAATCACCCGGCAATGAAAAAAGTCCTCCAGCTCATCTCCCAGGTGGCGGGGACCAAGGCCACGGTTTTGGTGCAGGGGGAAAGCGGCACGGGGAAGGAGATCGTGGCCCGGGCGATTCACTACCAGAGCGACCGGGCGAGCAAGCCCTTCGTGGTCATCAACTGCGCCGCCATCCCCGCCAACCTCCTGGAGAGCGAACTTTTCGGCCACGAAAAGGGGGCCTTCACCGGGGCGATCAAGACCAAAAAAGGACGGCTGGAGCTGGCCGACCAGGGGACCCTTTTTCTGGATGAAATCGGCGAGATGCCCAAGGAGCTTCAGGTGAAGATCCTGCGGGTGCTGGAGGAGCAGAAATTCCAGAGGGTGGGCGGCACCGAGGACGTTGAGGTGGACAACCGGATCATCGCCGCCACCAACAAGGACCTGAAACAGGCGGTGGAGGCCGGGGCCTTCCGGGACGACCTCTTTTACCGCCTAAACGTGATTACGATTTCCATCCCTCCTTTGCGGGAAAGGATAGAAGATATTCCCCTTCTGGTAGATCACTTCCTGGATAAGCACCGGAAGGTGTTCAAAAGCCGGGCTTCCGGGGTAAGTGACGAAGCGATGAAAATCCTCATGGATTACGCCTGGCCGGGAAACGTAAGGGAGCTGGAAAACACCCTGGTGAGGGCCATGATCCTGTGCGGATCGGAAATGATTCGGCCGGGGGATTTGCCGGAGGAGCTTTGGCGAAAGGAAGAGGGGAGAGTATTGAAATTGCCCGCAGACCGGGAAGAGCTGAAGCAGATGAAAAAAGCAGCCCAGCAGAAAGCCAAGGGGGAGATCGAGAAGAGGTTTATCATCGAAGCTCTCCGGCAGGGGGGCGGGAACGTGATGCGCTCGGCGGAGATGGTGGGCATGGACCGGAGACAGTTCCAGAACCTGCTCCGAAAATACGGAATTTCCCGGAAGGATTTTCTTAAAGATTTGAAATAGATAAAGTATTGATGGTCTCGTAAAAAGTCATTTGGAACGTCAGCCCGGCGAAAGCCGGGGGCCAGCCCCGCCAGGGGCGGGATTGAAATAATTGGATTCCGGCTTCCCCCGGAATGACAAAAATGGGCAGATTTCGACTTTTTACGAGACCAGCAGTGTTGATGTCTCAAAAAAATTCAAAAATAGGTACTAGATAGAGGATGGCCAGGGTGGGGATGATACACAGATTAAGATGAATCGAATCACTTATCGAGCCACCTCCCTTTAATCCCCTCCCGCCGGGGAAGATGAGATCTTGCTTTTTATGAGTTCACCGACGGTGTAAAGTGCGAATAATCGAGTGTAAAATGCGAATAAAATCATCGCACCGATAACTATTCAAGATCAATAAACATTCCGACTTTTGTCCCCTGCACACCTTAAAATTTCGCCCCGGGCCCGTATTTCTACCCCTTTCCAACTAGAAAAAAGATGAGTGAAATCAATAAATTTAAAATATACTCCGATGGTCTGCGATGGCTCGGAATTTGCCTTTATATCAATCAAACGGAATAAAAGTGGAGGATGCTATCATGGCC